>VEOW01000213.1 GCA_012026785.1 Chloroflexota bacterium
CACGGATCGCCCCGAGGCCCCGGACCGTCGCCATCTCGCCGGCAACGACGGCATCGCGGCGGGGCGCTCCGGCGGGGGCGAAGGTGCGGACCGATGTCGGCTTGGCCTCCAGCGCACCCCCGACGCGCACCCGCTGGCGGGCTCGAAGGGTGCCGGAGAACATTCGAACGTAGGCGACGCGCTCGCCGGCGGCCGTCCGTTCGATCTTGAAGACCCGGCCGGAGACCGGCCCGGCGACGTCCCCCGGCGGGGGCGGCAGGAGCTCCTCGAGGCCGGCCAGCAGCTCGTCGATCCCGACACCGCGGCCCGCCGACCCGACGTACACCGGGTAGACGAGGCCACGCCGGATGAGATCGGCCAGCCGCCGCCGCAGCTCGCCGGCGGGCAAGGCCGGTTCGTCGCCGACGTACGATCGAAGGACCTCCTCGTCGTGCTCCGCCAGCGCCTCGAGGAGGGCAGCCCGGTTGGCCGGGTCGAAGGCCGTCAGCGGTTCGACCGTTGCGCTTCGAGTGCCCGCTCCGACGGCGCTCGTCATGGGGATGACGCCGGGAGCAAGTCGACGCCGCATCGCGTCGAGGGTCCGAGCCGGGTCAGCCCCGGCGCGGTCGACCTTGTTGACGAAGATCAGGGTCGGGACGTTGGCTCGTTGGAGGGCCCGGAACAGGAGCGGCGTCTGGGGCTGCACGCCCTCCACCGCCGAGACGACCAGGATCGCCCCGTCGAGGACGCCGAGGACGCGTTCGACCTCGGCGATGAAGTCAGGGTGACCGGGCGTGTCGACGAGGTTGACCGCGAGTTCGCCGAGGAGGAACGACGCGACCGCGGCGCGGATCGTGATCCCGCGGTCTCGTTCGTGCTCGAGGGAGTCGGTCTGGGTGGGGCCGGCGTCGACGCTGCCGACGCGATCGATCGCGCCGGTGGCGAAGAGAAGCTGTTCGCTGAGGGTGGTCTTACCGGCGTCTACGTGGGCGAGGATTCCGAGATTGAGCGTGCGCATGGGGCCTCATGTCGTGCAGGGTGGTGATCACCGTCCGGCTGGACATGGGTGCTCCCATCTCACTCCTTTCTCGTGTCGTGGCGCTCGCGCCGTGGTGCTCGCCGGGTCGTGGCGCAGCCCGAGAAGGGTACACCGGCTTGGAGTGCCGTCGGACGGATTGATACCCGCGGCCAGTTCTCATGTGGTGGTCATCCTTGGGCCAAGGGCCCGTCAAGGCCGGGAACTGCGCCGGGTATCTCCCGGCTCACGCACGACTCGGAATGTTGGAGAGCGTGGGTTGAGCCGATTCGAGCCCTCGTGGGCCGCCTTCGACCGTCGTAGGCCGCAGGATGACCACGTGCTGAGCATCGCTGGACCCATCGAGGGTGCTGGAGCCAGGCCGGCGCAAGGGCGCGGCGAGGAGCAGCGATGTCGCGCCGGCCTCCGTATCCTGAGTGGCGGTGTCAGAGCCGATCGCCACGCCCGCCCCGGAGCCTGGAAAGCCGCCGCTGGCCGGCCAGCTGCGCGCTCAACCTAGGGGCGAGCTCCTGATTCTCGATCCCGACCCCCATCTCGTCTGCCCCAACTGCGGCGCGACGATGTTCGAGCGGGGCTGCAAGCTGCGCTGCCGCTGCGGCTACTTCCTGTCCTGCTCGGACATCTAGTGGCCCGCCCGGAGTCCTAGGAGCGGCCTGACGTACGACGTCGCTGTCATCGGTGGCGGCATTCTCGGCATCGCCGTCGCCCGGGAGATGCTGATCCGCCGGCCGGGCCTCAGGCTCGTGGTCCTGGAGCGCGAGGACGAGCTGGCGGCCCACCAGACCGGCCACAACAGCGGGGTCGTTCACGCCGGCATCTACTACGCGCCGGGATCCCAGAAGGCCCGGCTGTGCGCCGAGGGCAAGCGCCTCCTCGAGGCCTACTGCGCGGAGCGGGACATCCCGATCGGCTACCCGGGGAAGCTGGTCGTCGCCCTTCGTGAAGACGAGGTTCCCCGGCTGGAAGCCATCGAAGCCCGGGCTCGAGCCAACGGTGTCCCGGGCCTGGAGGTGGTCGGCCCCGATCGCATCCGGGCGCTCGAACCCCACGGGGCGGGCATTCGAGCCCTGTGGTCGCCGAGCACCGGGATCGTGGACTTTCGGCGGGTGACGAACGCCCTGGCCGACGACATCCGGGCGGCCGGCGGTGAGATTCGAACGGCCGCCGCGGTCCAGCGCATCGACGCGCGCGGCTCCGTCATCACCCTCGGAGTCGGTAGCGATGAGGTCAGCGCGCGATCCGTGATCGCCTGCGCCGGGCTGTGGTCGGACCGGGTCGCGGCGATGACCGGCGACACCGGCAGCGAGCGGATCGTGCCGTTCCGCGGCAGCTACTACGAGCTGGTTCCCGAGCGCCGAGCGCTCGTCCGGCGCCTGCTGTACCCGGTCCCCGATCCCCGCTTTCCATTCCTCGGCGTCCACCTGACACCCCGGCCCGACGGCCGTGTCTGGGTCGGCCCCAACGCCGTCCTGGCCCTCGCTCGCGCGGGCTACCGGCGCCGTGACGTCGACCTCCGCGAGGTCGCGGCGATCGTTCGACACGGCGGCTTTCGGCGGCTCGTAGGGCGCCACTGGCAGACCGGGCTGGCCGAGCAGTGGCGCGACCTGTCACGCCGCGCCTTCGCCGAGGCGGCCCGCCGATTCATCCCCGAGCTCCGGGACCGAGACCTGGTCCCCGGCCCGTCGGGGGTTCGAGCCCAGGCGCTCGATCCGGACGGCTCGCTCGTCGAGGACTTCCGGCTGGGGGGAGCCGGCCGGGTGCTCCACGTCCGCAACGCCCCCTCGCCGGCTGCGACGTCCTCGCTGGCGATCGCCCGCGAGCTGGCCGACCGAGCCGAAGGCCAGCTCTTCGCGGGGTTTTCGGCTGGACCGGCAGGCGGCCGTGGGATGGGGCACTCTTAGGCGCGATGGAACGGACGCCGACGAGGCACCCCGACGGCACGACGCCCGATGCCGAGGCGGCACGCGAGGCCGCAACGCCCCGGGAGCCGAAACGGCACAAGCCGAAGCCCGTCTTCCTCGAGCAACAGGTCAGGATCGTCGGGCATCGCTGGTCGCCGCGCGTTCACGAGCTGAAGCAGCTCCTCGGCCGGAGCCGGGTCCGCCACCTGTGGCTGGACGTCGACGCGGACCCCGAGGCGCAGCGGCTGGCGGCACAGGCAGCGCCTGGTTCGACGACCTTCCCGTTGGTGCTCCTGCCGGATGGCCGTGTCCTCGTCGATCCTGACGTGGAGCATCTGGCCCGGGCGCTCGGCCTGTCCACCCAGCCGTCCGGCCCGATCTACGACCTGGTCGTCATCGGCGGTGGGCCGGCGGGCCTGACCGCGGCGATCAATGCTGCCTCCGAGGGCCTGCACACCCTCGTCGTCGATCAGAACGTGCCCGGCGGCCAGATCACCTACAGCGCCATGATCGAGAACTTCCCGGGCTTTCCGCGGTCTCTCGACGGTGCCGACCTGTCGCAGCGAATGGTCCAGCAGGCCGAGCGGTTCGGGGTCGAGATCGTCCGCATGCGCCGCGCGACCGGGCTGCGGGCCGAAGGCCTGCGGCGGCTCGTCACACTCGACGACGGCACGGAGCTCTCGGCGCGAACGATCGTGCTCGCCCCGGGCGTGTCGTTCCGGTTCCTCGAATCGCCGGGCTGCCGGGCCCTTGTCGGCGCGGGCGTCTACTACGGCGCCGCGACGGTCGAGGCCTCGAGCTGTCGAGGCGACGACGTCTACGTGCTCGGCGGCGGCAACTCCGGTGGCCAAGCGGCGCTGTTCCTCGCGACGATCGCCCGGACGGTCCACCTCGTGACCAGCGACGATGACATCGGACAGTCGATGTCGCGCTACCTCGTCGATCGAATCGGGACGACGTCGAACATCGTGGTCGTCCCCCATTCGACCGTGGCCGACGCCGGCGGGGACGGTCACGTCGAATGGGTCGAGCTGCTCGACGTGCGGAGCGGCCAGGTCGAACGGGTGCCAGCCTGCGCGCTGTTCGTGTTCATCGGCGCCGCACCGCGGTCGGAATGGCTCGACGGCATCGTCGCCCTCGACGAGAAGGGTTTCATTCGAACCGGCGTGGACGAGGGCTGCTGCCTGCCGGCCGACTGGCCGCTCGAACGCCCGCCCTACCTCCTCGAGACGAGCCTACCCGGCGTCTTTGCGGCGGGCGACGTGCGGCACGGCTCGGTGAAGCGGATGACCTCGGCGGCGGGCGAGGGCGCGATGGCGGTCCACCTCGTCCACCAGTACCTGCGCGAGACGCCGGCCGACTGCGCGGCCAGGCTCAGGAGGCCTCCGCGTCGCGAGCGCGCGCCCGGTCGTCGAACGGCACCAGGTCGACCGCCCGGACGCGCCGGGTTCGACCCCCAGCGGTTCGAACGACGACCGCCGGGATGACCCCGCCGGCCAGCGATTCGACCGTGGCGACTTCGCCGGCGTAGAGGCCACTGGCGATCTCGACCCGGGCGCCGAGGGCGATCTCCGTCCGGCCCGTCATCGCGGTGAGGTCGATCGAGACGGTCCGGCCCGGGTCCCCGGTCCGCGCTTCGCCGCGCACGGCGCCGCCCTTGGCGGTCTTGGCGGGCGGATAGGTCGTCTTTCGGCGGCGCATCGGCTACTTGCCCCGCGGCACGCTGCCCGCCGCGTCGATCGAGCCGCGCTGATTCGGTGCCGCGTCATTGCGGAAGCGTCGCTGCTTGCCACGCTGGACGTCTTCGGTCTCCGGCTCCCGCCAGCGCGGCGAACCGAAGTCGAAGCCGGCCTCCTCCGCGGTCGGGTCAGGCGTCTTGCCAGGGGCAGTCGTGCGGCGCTTGCGGGTCATCGTCGCGGGCTCCGGTAGAGCGCCTTGTGATCGTCCCACTGCGATCGCTCGCCGCGTGGCGTCGCCGTGCTGCCGTGCCAGCCACAGACGCAGGTGACCAGCTGCTCTCGGTGCCGGTACTCATCGATGACGTGCCGCAACGGCAGGTCGGGGTCGGGGTCCACGGGCCGGCCGTTGTTGAAGCGGCTCGTGGGACGGATGACGATCGAACGGGGGTCGGACACGGCACCTCCACCTTCTCGACGGGCGAGAACGACGCAAGCCGCGGTTCGAGAAGTCGCCGCCAACGCAGCATCCTTCGATGCTTCCTCCAAGTGTAGCCGCCCTCCGGATAGCGACGCGGCGGCCGCGCGGAGCGCCCAGCCGCATCGCTACCCTTCGGCGCCATGACCGAACCCATCGACCTCCTCGACGTCCTTCGAGCCGGCCTCCCTCGAACCGGGGGTCCGCCCCGTCACGTCGTCATCGTCGGGGCCGGGATCGCGGGCCTGACCGCCGGCATGTTGCTGAAGGAGGCGGGTCATCGAGTCACGATCCTCGAGGCGCGAAACCGGCTCGGCGGGCGGATCTACACCTATCGCGGGTTCGCGGGACGGATGTACGGCGAGTTCGGGGCGATGCGCTTTCCGCGCCAGCATCGGCTCGGCCAGCACCTCATCCACGAGCGGTTCAAGCTGCCGACGCAGCCCTTCGGGATGGACGACCAGGACACCTTCGTGTACCTGCACGGCAAGGCGGTTCGGCGCAGCGAGTTCGGTGGCGCCAGCTTCGAGGTCCCGCTCCCGCCGGCCGAGCGCGGCAAGGCGCCCGGCGAGATCCTGCGCGAGGCGATGGCGCCGTTGATCGCATTGGCTGCCCAGCCGGGCGGCTGGAACGAGATCATCGAGCGCTACGATCGCTACTCCCTGATCGGCTATCTCAACGAGCGCGGCGTGAGCGAGGCCGCGCTATGGCTGCTCGGGCCGCTGTTCAACATCGAGGGCCGCTTCCACTTCAGCCTCGTCGAATGGTTCGCCCACTGGCATGACGACGTGTTCGGCGACCTCGAGTACATCGAGGCCGGCTCGGACACGCTGCCGCAGGCCTTCACCCCGATCCTGATGTCCGACACCCGCCTCGGGGCCGAGGTGCAGGCCATCGAGCAGCGGACCGACGACGTCGTCGTCCACTACCGCGACGCGGTCGGGACGCCAGGTTCGGTCACCGCGGACGAGTGCGTCCTGACCGTGCCGTTCATCCTGCTGCGGCACATGGAGATCAGCGGTCTCGACGTGGAGAAGTGGTTCACCATTCGAAACGTCTACTACGGCCGTGCCCACAAGATCTTCATGCAGTTCAGCCGCCGCTGGTGGGTCGATGACTACGCCATCACCCACGGCGTCACGGTCACCGACCTCGCGATCCGGAACGTGGTCTACACGCCGGCCGGCCAGGACCCGTCGATCGACAAGGGCGTTCTCATCGCGTCGTACGCGTGGGAGCAGGATTCGATGGCCTACTCGATGCTCGACGAGAGCCAGCGGATCGCCCAGGCGCTCCAGGACCTCGCGAAGATCCACCCCGAAGCCGCGGAGACGTTCGAATTCGGGGTCTCGTACGACTGGGCGCTCGATCGCCACGGCGGCGGCATCGGGCCACTGTTCCGGCCGCTCGAGATGACGAGCCGCTTCTACGACGACATCACCCGGCCCGTCCACCGGGTGTGGTTCGCGAACGACGCCTGCGACCGCCTGGCCCGACGCTGGATCGAGGGCGCCATCGCCTCGGCGATCACGAACGCCTATGCCATCCACGCCGGGATGCGCAACGCGTTGCCGGCCATCACGGAGCCGAAGCCGGCCTGACGTTGCCGCCGGCGGCAGGGGCGCCGGCAGGGGCGCCGGCGCTAGCTCGACGCTTCGGCGCGGGCGAGCCGCTCCCCGGGCAGGACCATGAAGCCGCGCGGCTGGGCGGCGCCCTGGCTGGCGGACGGGAGCACGGCCGGGCGCACCGTCGGGCGCACGGACGGGCGAGGCGCCTCGGCGTGTCGGCGCGGGCGGGGCCGTTCGGGACGCCGCTCGCGAGCGCCGCGCGGGTGGCGGCCCCGCGCCTCGGCGTGCTTGTGAATCGGCGCCCGCCGGACGTCCGGGTCGGGTTCGAAGCCCACGATGAACTCCCGCGGGATCGCCAGCTGGAGGAGGCGTTCGATGGCGTGGAGGAGGTCCAGCTCGTCGAGGCAGACGAGCGAGATCGCATCGCCCTCCATGCCGGCGCGGCCGGTGCGCCCGATCCGGTGAACGTAATCCTCGGGCACGGTCGGCAGCTCGTAGTTCACGACGTGCGGCAGGCCATCGATGTCGAGGCCGCGGGCGGCGACCTCGGTCGCGACCAGGATCGAAACCCGGCCGGCCTTGAAGTCGTCGAGGACCCGGACCCGCTGGCCCTGGGTGCGATCGCCGTGAATGGCCCCGGCGGAGATGCCGTCACGGATCAGCTGCTCGGCGAGACGGCTGGCGCCGTGCTTGGTTCGAGCGAACACCAGCGCCCGGTCGATCCGCCCGCTCCGGATGAGGTGGCTCAGGAGCTCGCGCTTGCGGCTCTTGTCGACCGGCACGATGACCTGCCGAACGAGCTCGATGGGTGCATTCCGACGAGCGACCTGGACGGTGACCGGATCGTGCAGCAGGGTTGCGGCGAGCTGTCGAACGTCGTCCGCGAAGGTCGCCGAGAAGAGCAGGTTCTGTCGCTGCGGCGGGAGCAGCGCCAGGATCTTGCGGATGTCGCGGATGAAGCCCATGTCGAGCATCCGATCCGCCTCGTCGAGGACGAGAATCTCGACCGACCGGAGGTCGATCCGCCCCTGTTCATGGATATCGAGCAACCGGCCCGGTGTCGCGACGACGATCTCCGGGCCCGCTCGAAGGGCCTCCAGCTGGGCCTCGTAGCCGACGCCGCCGTAGATGATCGTCGAGCGGATCGGTCGCTCCCGGCCATAGGTTCGAACGAACTCCTCGACCTGGAGGGCCAGCTCGCGGGTCGGCGTGAGAACGAGGCACCGGATGGGAAGCCCACTCGCGACCTGGGGACGACCGCCGAAGCCGCGGCGCCGGCCGCGGGGCTCGGCGATCCGGATCGGATGGCGCGCGGCCGGGCGGTTGGAGTTGAGCCGCTGCAGGATCGGCAGGACGAAGGCCGCCGTCTTGCCGGTGCCGGTCTGGGCGCCGGCGAGGACATCGCGGCCCGCGAGGACGTGGGGAATGGCCTGGGCCTGGATCGGCGTCGGCTCGGTGTAGCCCTCGCGCGCTACGGCGCGAAGGAGCTCGGGCTCCAGCCCGAGGGTTTCGAATGACATGCGTGGACAGCTCCTGATCGACGGCCCACCAGCTACAACCTGCAGCGGGACCGGTCAGGGCGTGATTTGGGTCAAGAAACGAGGTTGGGCTTGGAATTCCCGGGCGCTGACCGGAGCGCCTCTACCACTTCCGAGGCGTACACAGTACCACGCCCATCTGTCGTCAGGCTCGTGAGCGACCCGGACCCCTCGGACGCCCGGATCGGCAGCTCCTCGCTCGGCGGGGTTTCAGGCGCGTGTCAGTCTGTCGCGGCGTGCTTCTGGAGCGCGGCGATCATGGCCCGGGCCTGCTCGCGGTCCTTCTCGTTCGGGTGCGAGTGGTCGGCCATGATCCCGCAGTACACGTCGTGGATGGCGCGGCTCATCGTGTCCTCGTTGGCCACCGCCAAGCCGAACTCATGGATCCGCCGGACGGTGTCCGTGTCGTCCGGCATGTGCATCGCCGACAGCAACGCCTCGCGCATGGTCATCGTCGCTTCCTCCCAGCGGGTCCGACGGTTCGAAGCCTACGCCCGAATGGCGGCCGGCGGAACCCCCGACCCCCGCCGACCCCCGCGCGGTCAGGCGGCCAACTCGTCCCGGAGCTGTTCGAGCGCCCACTCCAGCTCGTGGCGCTCGATCACGAGCGGCGGCGCAAGGCGGATCGTGGCGCCGTGGGTGTCCTTGGCGAGGACGCCGCGCCGCGCCAGCCCCTCGCAGACCTCGCGCCCGGTGCGGCCGACGACGTCGATGCCGGCCCACAGCCCGCGCGCCCGGAAGCCCGAGACGCGCGCGTCGGAGAACGACGCGAGCGTGTCGGCCAGCACCACCCCGAGGGCCGCCGCGCGGGCCTGGAACTCGCCGGTCCGGAGCATCGCGATGACCTCGAGGCCCACGGCGCAGGCCAGCGGGTTGCCGCCGAACGTCGAGCCGTGGACACCCGGCTGGAAGACCTCCATCATCTCGCGCCGGGCCACGACCGCCGACAGCGGCACGATCCCGCCGCCGAGCGCCTTGCCGAGGATGTAGACGTCGGGCACGACGGCCTCGTGGTCGCAGGCGAAGGTTCGGCCCGTGCGGCCCAACCCTGACTGGATCTCGTCGGCCAGCATCAGGACGTCGCGCTCGCTGCAGACTCGCCGAACCTCCCGCAGGAAGCCGTCGGGCGGGATGATGACGCCGGCCTCGCCCTGGATCGGCTCGAGCAGCACAGCCACCGTGTCGTCGTCGATCGCTGCCTCGACCGCGGCGGCATCGCCGAACGGCACCCGGAGGAAGCCCGGCGTGAACGGCCCGAAGCCGTCCCGGGCGACGGGATCGTCGGAGAACGACACGATCGTCGTGGTTCGACCGTGGAAGTTGCCGCCCATCACCACGATCGTCGCCCGGTCGGCGGGGACGCCCTTGCGTTCGTAGCCCCACTTGCGAGCGAGCTTGATGGCGGTCTCGACGGCCTCTGCGCCGGTGTTCATCGGCAGGACCACGTCCATGCCGCACAGCGAGGCGAGCTCGGCGGCGAACGTCCCCAGCAGGTCGTTGTGGAAGGCCCGGCTGGTCAGGGTCAGCTGATCGAGCTGGCTGTGCGCCGCGGCCACCAGGCGCGGATGGCGATGGCCGAAGTTGAGGGCGCTGTACGCGGCCAGCAGGTCGAGGTAGCGCCGCCCCTCGACGTCGGTGCCCCAGGCCCCCTCGCCGCGCTCGATGACGACCGGCAGCGGCGCGTAGTTATGGGCGACCGTCGCCTCGGTCTCGGCGATCTGCGCGTCGGTCCTGCTGATCTCGCTGATGACCACCCAGTGTGCCTCCTCGGGCCGCGGACTCCGCCTCGCGAAGGATGCCCCTTCCACGCGCCGCCTGCTCGTGCCGGTCGGCCCGTCCCCTCGGTCCGAAGGTCGGCTCGCACGGCCCGCTGGCGCGGGTCAGCCGAGGCGCCAGAAGTCGCCGATGAGGCCGACGCGCTCGAGGATCGCCTGGTTCTGCTCGAGAGTGTGCGGCTGCCAGTCCGGCGAGAGCCGGTCCCACCACCAGGCCTCGGCCAGCTCGGCGAGCTTCGCGATCGAGATCGTGGCGCCGGGCGCGCGGTCGCCGAGCCAGCGTTCGACGTGAGCTTCCGACCGGAAGACGAGCATCGTGCCTCAGGTGAAGCCGATGTCGGCCCACCAGTCGCGTGCCGGTACGAGGACGTGCCACACGAGGGTCGGGCCGGTCGGCCGATGGTCGCGGACCTCGATCTCGATCGCCTCTCCGCAGTCCGGGCAGGCTGTGTGGATCGTGGAGTCGGTTCGAAGGACGACCCCGATCCCGAAGGCGTCCCAGCCGCAGTTGGCGAACCACTCCCGGCCGGCGGCGAGCACCCGGTGGGGCGTCTCGACGGCCGAGAAGGGGTTGGCCATTCGAATTCGACCGCCGCCGTCGAGGACGAGGGCATGGGCGTCGTGCAGCCGGCGCCAGGCCGCCACGACGTCGCTGCTCCCCTGCCCAACCGTCGCCGCGACCTCGTCGACCGTCGGCGCCCGACCGAGCTCGACGAACCGCCGGTACGTCGCATTTCGAATGGCGAGATCGCCGGGCGTCATCGCGACTCAGGGTACGCCGGGCCTCTCGCGCCGCGTACGCTTCGGGTATGTCGGGAGTGAGCGAGTGAGCCTGCGAACCGTCCGGGCGACGAAGTACGTCACCCCGTTCCGCGAGGGCGGCTCGCTGCCCGGCCTGGTCGAGGCCGACGACGACGGGCTGTATGTCGTGAAGTTCCACGGTGCGGCACAGGGCCCGCGGGCCCTCGTCGCGGAGGTGATCGCGGGCGAGCTGGGCCGGGCCCTCGGGTTGCCGGTGCCCGAGCTGGTGCTGGTCGAGCTGGACCCGTCGCTGGCCGGGCACGAGGGCGACCCCTGGGTCGCCGAGCTGCTCGAGCGCAGCCCCGGCACGAACCTCGGCGTCGACTTCCTTCCGGGCTCGCTGACCTTCAGCCCGCGTGCCGACGGTCCGCCCGATCCGGACTTCGCCGCGGACGTCGTGTGGTTCGATGCGCTGGTGACGAACACCGACCGCTCGCCGCGCAACCCCAACATCCTGGCCTGGCATCGGCGGCTGTACCTGATCGACCATGGCGCCTCGTTGTTCATCCATCACTCGTGGCGTGACCCGCAGGAGCACGCCAGGCGGCCGTTGGCGACGCTGGCCGACCATGTCCTGCTGCCTGATGCCGCGTCGCCGGCGCTGGCCCATGACCGCCTCGCCCCACTCGTGACGCCGGCTCGCCTCCGGGCGGTCGTCGACCTCGTGCCGGAGTCGTGGCTGGCCCCGGTTTCGCCCGTCGGCGGGCCGGCGGATCAGCGCGAGGCGTACGTCCGCTATCTGCTGACCCGGCTCGCTTCCCGGGACGCCCTGGTGACTTCCATCGAGGAGCTTCAGAGTGCCGCCTGAACCGTTCGAATACGCCGTGTTGCGGATCGTGCCGCGCGTCGAGCGCAACGAGGCCGTCAACGCCGGGGTCGTCGTGTTCTGCCGGACGCGCCAGTACCTGGAGGCCCGGATCGAGCTCGGGCCTCGGCAGCTGGCGGCCCTGGCGCCGCTGGCGCCGGAGCTGGATCTCGAGGCCGTCCGGGCGCACCTCGAGGCGGTCCGCTCGATCATCGCCGGCGAGGCGGCGGGTGGCCCGATCGCGGAGCTGGCGCAGCCGGAGCGATTTCGATGGGCCACGGCGCCGTCGAGCACGGTCATCCAGCCGTCCGACGTGCACGGGGGCCTGACGGAGGACCCTCGAGACTCGCTCGAGGATCTCTTCGATCGGCTGGTGCGCTGAGCCCGGCGCCGCAGCGACGACGTCGATGGCTGGTCCGCCGAACCCGACGCTCCGCCGGCTGACGACGCCGCAGCTGGACGCTCGGCTCGTGCGTGAGATTCGGGCGGTCGTGTGGGCGGCCTTCGAACGCTATGGGCGGGGTGACTTCACCGAGGACGATTGGCAGCATGCCCTCGGCGGCATGCATTTCGTCCTCGAGATCGACGGGCGGGTGGTCGGCCACGCGTCGGTCGTGGAGCGCCGGCTGGAGGTCGCCGGTCGCCCCCTCCGCACCGGCTATGTCGAGGCGGTCGCAGTCGATCCGGCGCACCAGGGCCAGGGCTATGGCACAACCCTCATGCGCGAGGTCAACGACCACGTCGAGGCGACCTTTGAGCTCGGGGCGCTCGGGACCGGCAGCCACCGCTTCTACGAGCGCCTCGGCTGGCGGACCTGGCGCGGTCCGTCCGGGGTTCGAACTTCGAACGGGCTGCAGGCGACGCCCGACGAGGACGGCTACATCCTCGTCCTCATGACGCCGTCCTCCCCTTCCCTCCGCCTCACCGACCCGATCAGCTGCGATTGGCGCCCCGGCGACGTCTGGTAGGGCCGCGACGGCGCGTGGGAGGGCACCGACCTCTGCGTGCGGTCCAACTCGGCCGGAATCCACTTCAAGTCAATACCTCCCGAGGTTTCGGGTCGGGAGGGGGCCGGCAACGGGCCGCCATCCGGTCGCCGGGGCCTCGCGGGCGGCCATCTCATGCCTACAGAGGCATACCCGGCTCGGTCGGCGCCTCGGTGATAGGCCTGACCGAGTCGAAACTCGCCGAATCTGGGCCGAGGTGTCAACGTCAAGCAGATTCCCGCCCAACCGGCGGTGGCGATGAGGCGCGGCGAGCACTGGCGTCGGGACGACCCGGGTCGGCGGCGGCGGTCCCGGCGCCAGCCGCGGCATCAGTCGCGGTGCATGGGCGTGGCGATGTCGGCCTCGTTGCCCTCGGCGTCGGCCAGCGTCCACCACGCCGGCGCGTACTCGTCGAAGATGATCTTGCCCCCGGCGGCGACCGCCGCTTGGACCCGCGCCTCGGCCTGCTCGTACGGCACCCACACCGCGACGTGCATCCGCGGCCGTCCGGAGGCGGGGTCCTCGACCTGCTCGAACCACACGCCGGGACCGCGGTCGCGCGGATCGACGATGTCCTCGGCGGGGCTGTCGGGTCGCTCGACGTAACCGAGCAGGGCCTTCCAGAACGGCAGGATCTTCGGGATGTCGACCGCGCCGACAACGATCGGCGCGACGGTTTGGACGACGCTCGGATCGGCCCGCAAGCCGAGCGCGGCCGCCGCACCGGAGATGGCCCGTGCCAGCTCGAGATCGCGCCGGCTCATGCCGTACCCGTCGGCCGACTTCGTCAGCAGTCGAACGGTCACGCCGCCCGAGCGGACGTCGATGTCGGCGTGCCCGTCGTCGATGCCGTCGAGCTCGCAGATCGCCTGCACGAGGCGAGAAGAGGTGGCATACGAGTGGGTCGGGAAGAAGGCCGTCGCCCCGTCGGCCACCACGGGCCAGTCGGCCATCCCCGCGGATTCGCGGAACTCACCAACGGTGATCGTGTCGGTGTGGATCGTGTCGCTCATGGACCGCACTGTAGCGAGGTGACCGGGAGAGGCGCGGGGAATCTGCGGCAGGTTCAGTGGCGGATGGGCCTAGCGGGCGAGGTGCTTCACGGCCAGTGAGCGGTCTGCGAACCACGTCGCGTACCAAACTGTTCCATCCGGCGCCGTCGCCAAGTCGACCATCGTGTTCTCGGCGACGACCCTGTGCCATCGTCCGGCAAGCAACCGCCAGACGCCGTTCTCGCGAGCCGCGTACAACTCGCCGAGCCGTCCGAGGCTCAGGCTCTCGCGGATGGTGATCGTCTCCGTAACCAGGGTCTCCCAACCCGAACCATCCCAGAAGACGGTGCGGACATCGGTCCAGTCGCCCTCCTGGTAGTAGTTCCCGACTCCCAACGCCGCCATCTGGGCGACGACCGTGCCATTCGGTCCGGCTGCGAGTGCGAGCACGTCGTGGCTCAGCCTGTCCAAGACGAAGACCTCCTCGCATCCCGTGCCGTCAAGGCGTGCCAGGCCGGCGGCCCCCGAATAGCCGATTCCGCCAGTCCAGACGGAACCGTCGGTGGCCGCTGCAACCAGGAGCCCACCCGCCGGACAATCGACCGGCGTCCGGTGCCAGCCCTGGCTCGTCTCGCGATACCCGGCCAGGGCCCAGGCCACGGTATCGCCGCTCTCCGAAGTCCAGATCATGCCATCCGAGTCGACCGCAAGCCCGAGGGACATTCGCCGTCCGACGTCGGTCCACTCGCCGCTGAATTCCCGGACGCGCGGTCCATGGTCGGTCGACACCACGAGGCGCCCGTCCGGCAGGACGGCGATGTTGGTGATGCCGCTGACGTCGGCCGTCAACGGTCCAGTCCATCCGTCAGACGTTCCGTGCCATAGCCGCTCGTCGACGTCCAGGATCCAGGCGTCATCGAGTCCGACAGCGAGTTGCCGAGCCTCGGATGCACGGTCGACGGTCAGCGGCGGTAGAACCATCGCCGGGAGGGTCGACGGAAGCGTCGGCGGTTGTGGGCGTCCGCTGCCCGCGAGAAGGGCTCCGACGACGAGGGCCACGATGGCACCCCCGGCAACGAGTGCCCAGGTCAGTCGGGTGCGCGCCTCGCGCTGCATCGACGGCCGCCAGGCAAGCACGCCCGACCGCTGCGGGGTCCGACGGACTTCCTCCGCGATCGCCGCGACGAGCTGCGCGGGCGCACGCCGATCGACATCCGGGGCGAGCGCGAGGCGCAGCACGTCCTCGGTGAGCACGGCCTGGCGAGTCATCGCAGCTCCTCCTCGACGGCGTGTCGAAGCGCGGCGCGGGCGGCGTGGAGTCGCCACTTGACGGTCCCGACGGGCACGCCCAACACCTCCGCGATCTCCTCGACGGGCCGGTCCTCGGCGTGATGGAGCACCAGCACGGCCCGCTGGTCGACGGTCAGCCGCTGCAGACCGCGCCGGATCAGGTCGACGTCAGGGACGAACTCGTCTGGTGCGCGCTCTGGGCTGATCTGACCGTCGATCCGGCGGAGACCGAGCGACGTCGTGACCGGGATCTCCCGGACGCGGACAGCCCGTCGGTGGCGGATCGCCATCCGGCACGCGTTGACCACGACCCGATCGATCCAGCGCTCGAATCGGGCCGGGTCTCGGAGTGCGTGAAGCTGGCGCCAAGCGGCGACAAACGCCTCCTGGACCGCGTCGCTGGCGTCGGCCTCAGAGCGGAGGATCGCGAGAGCGAGACGATACGCCCGGTCGATGCGAATCTCGACCAGGCGCTCGAATGCACCGGCGTCTCCCCGCCGGGCCTGCTTGACCAGGGCGGCGAGGCCGTCGCCCTCGGCTGACCATTCGAGCCAGGTCGCCGTTTCGAGCCTCCGCGCAGCGCTCTCGGCTGGCTCGAGGATCGCGCCGTCCGTCGATCGAGTCACGGGCCGTCCATCCCGTTGATGTCCCGAAGCCGGTGGGGACCTGCCGCTTCACCAGATGAGATGCGCGAGGGGGTCAGCCCGGTTGGTCCGGAGCCCTCAGCCGGCTCGAGCTCCGAGGGCCGGGCCGCCGAAGCGAACAGTGCGGAAGGAGAAGATCGCGGTTCCCGGCAGGCACCAGGCATCGGCGGACAGGCCCGCCTTGCGGCAGGTCGCCTCCAGCATGCCGACCTCGTCCAGCTCGTAGAGCGTCGCCACCTCCGGCAGGAGCAGGCCGCGCGACGAGCCGCGCACGACGAGCAGGCCCTCGTCGCCGATTCGGAAGTCGAACGGGTCGCTGAGCTCGACGATCGGGCCGAGGACGGACACCTCCACCTCGATCGCGGCCAGCTCGAACTCCGTTACCGGGCTGAAGCGCCAGTCGTGAAGCGCTGCCCCAACGGCGGCGAGCGCGACGGACCGACGCACCGGACGACTCGCGTCCAAGACCCCGATGCAGCCGCGCAGCTCCCCGCCCTCGCGGAGGGTCACGAAGGCGGCGCCGGTCCGCTCCGCGCCGGCCGGCTGTCCGGGACCCTCGCCGGCGTCGTCCGCCGTCCGAACCGCGGCGAGCGCGAGATCCGGGGCGCCCTGGACGGCGGTCGCAAGCGCCAACCTGGCGACGTCGAGCAGGTCGGCTCGCTCGGCTTCCGACAGCGCCAGGTCAGGTGCAGCCAGGTCAGGTACAGCGAGGTCAGGTGCCGCGAGGACTGCCACGCGAGCATCGTCGACCCGAAGGGGGGCCGAATGGCAGTGCGCTATGACCCCCGATCTCGGTCCGTCGGCACTGTTCCTCGACGTCCCCGCGAGGCAAGACTCCGAGAAGCAGCAATGGGCCCGACCGTCTCGCTCGACGCCGCCGTCCCGACGATCCTCGCCGATCGCCTGCCGGACGGTGCCGTCCGCTGCAACGTCTGCGCCCATCGCTGCCTGGTCCGTCCGGGGCGCAAGGGCATCTGCCGGGTCCGCGAGAACCGCGACGGGACGCTCGTGAGCCTGGCCTACGGCCGGGTCGTGGCCGCGAACCTCGACCCGGTCGAGAAGAAGCCGCTGTTCCACGTCGACCCCGGATCGCGGTCCTGGTCGATCGCGACGCCGGGCTGCCCGTTCCACTGCGTCTTCTGCCAGAACTGGCAGATCGCGCAGGGGCCGCGCCTCGGCCTGGGACTGCCCATCTCGGCGATGACGCCCCAGGAGGTCCTCGAGGACGCCCTCGCCTGTGACGCCGATTCGATCTCCTACACCTACGTCGAGCCGATCGTCTTCCTCGAGTTCATCCTCGACGTCGGCCGCCTGGCCCACGAGGCCGGCCTTCGAAACCTCCTGATCACCGACGGCTACGCGACCCCCGAGGCGATCGAGCTGCTGGCGCCGGTCATCGACGCGGCCAACGTCGATCTCAAGAGCTTCGACGACGCCTTCTACCGCAAGCTCTGCGGGGCTCGCCTCCGACCCGTGCTCGACGGGATCCTCGCGATGCGTCGGGCCGGGATCTTCCTGGAGCTCACGACCCTGGTCATCCCGGGCCACAACGACAGCGATGCAGAGCTTCGAAGCCTGACCCGCTGGATCGTGGAGGAGGTCGGGCCGGAGACACCGTGGCACGTCAGCCGGTTCTTCCCGGCCTTCCGGATGCCCGATGTGCCGCCGACGCCGCTCGAGTCGCTGCGGCGGGCCGCGGAGATCGGGCGCGAGGCCGGACTGGCCCATGTCTATGTCGGCAACGCGCCGGAGCTCGAGGCCGAGGACACCCGCTGCGCCGGGTGTGGCCGGGTGGTGATCCAGCGACACGGCTACCGGGTTCGAAGCCTCCTTGCGGACGACGGGACCTGCCGCGACTGCGGGCATCGCGTCGCCGGCCTCGGCATGGGTCGGGCCGTCGAGGCGTCGTGAGGGCCGGTATGGGCCGGGCAACGGCGACCGACATTCGGGAGCCCGCGGTCGCCGGCAGCTTCTACCCTGCCGACCCGCGGCGGCTGCGAACCCTCGTGGCGCGCCAGCTCTACGAGGCGGGCGCGCGCTTCCCGCCGCCGTCCGCGGCGGGTCTCGGCGATGTCGTCGGGATCCTCGTGCCGCACGCCGGGCTCGAGTACTCGGGCGTCGTCGCCGCCGCGGCCTGGCGCCTGCTCGGCCCGGGGGACGGCGCCAGCCCTGTGCCGCCGACCGTCGTCATCCTCGGCACCAACCATCGGGCCCTGTGGCTCGAGGGCGTCGGTGCCTGGGACCGCGGCGCGTGGCGGACGCCGCTGGGCCACACTGCGATCGACACCGCCCTGGCGGCCGAGGTCGTAGCGCTCGGACGTCCGTTCACGATCGACCTGGATGCGCACCGCGCGGAACATTCGATCGAGGTCCAGCTGCCGCTCCTGCAGGCCGTGGCGCCAGCGGCGCGGATCGTCCCGCTCGCGGTGGCGACGGGCACGGGCTCGGCGGCCCTGGAGGCGGGGGCCCGGCTGGGCTCGCTGCTCGCGGCCCGCCGGGCGGACCGGGCGAAGGTGCTCCTCGCCGTCAGCACCGACATGGCCCACTACCCCCGGCACCGGGACGCCGAATGGGTCACCGAGCAGCTCCTGCCGGCCATCCTGGCGCTCGACGCCGCCGCCCTTGCGGCCCAGGAGCGGGACCTGCGACTTCGGGGCGTGCCGAATCTCGCCTGCGGGATGTGCGGCATCGAACCCGCGGTCGTCGGCCTGGCGGCCCTCGGCGCAGCGGGCGCTCGGCGCGGCGTGACCCTCGCCGCCGCGACCTCGGCCGACGCCGGCGGCCCGGACGCCCACACCGTGGGCTACCTCGCGGTCGCCTTCGACTGACGCAGGCCTTATTCGGCCCTCACGGCAGGACGACGACCTTGCCGGCTGGCCGGCCCTCGTCCACGTGACGCAGCGCGGCGACGACCTCGTCGAGGGGGTATCGCCGGTCGATGCGAGGGGTGATGGCGCCCGCCGCGACGAGGTCCTTCAGCGCGGCTACGTCATCCGGCGCGAACGGCTTCCACCAGAACATCATCCCGGCCCACCGGTCGGTCGCCAGGGCGATCGCCGGCGTGACGACGATCGACGACAGCATCCAACCCGATGGGCCGCCCAGGGCGACGAACACCCCGCCCGGGGCGAGTGCGCGCTGCGAACCGAGCAGGGAGTGGTGGGCATCCACGGCAAGGATCCAGTCGTAGCGCTCCGTCGACTTCGTATAGTCGAGCGACCGGTAGTCGATGACGTGGTCCGCGCCCAGCGAGCGGACGAACTCGACCTTCTCGGGGCTGCAGACGCCGGTCACCTCGGCACCCCGAGCCTTCGCGATCTGGACCGCGAACGGGCCGACGTTCCCAGAAGCACCCTCGATGAGCACCCGCGCGCCGGGCTCGAACGTCCGGCCGTCGCGGCGGCGCAGGCCCTGGAGTGCAAGGATCCCCGCATGCGGCAGCGTCGCGGCATCCTCGAAGCCGAGCCCGTCGGGCATTCGCGAGAACAGGCCCCCGCGCTCGCAAACGAACTCGGCGAACGCGCCCTGGCCCGGCCGAGAAAGCGACAGGTCGGCGAACACGGCGTCTCCGACCTGGAACGCCGTCACCTGTGGCCCGACCGCCTCCACCACCCCGGCCACGTCGAGGCCCAGGCGCCTGCTCTTCGGCCGGCGAAGTCCCGTGAAGAGGCGGGTGAACTGCCAGCGCGGGTAGAGTCCGTCCAAATCGGCGCGGTTGATCGAGGCAGCCCGGACACGAACCAGGACCTGGTCGTCCGCCGGTTCCGGGCGATCCACCTCCTCGACCCGCACGGACTCGGGCGGACCGTAGCGGTCCCGGACGGCCGCTCGCATTGCCGTCACGCCCGTCGAGCCCGGCTTTGCTCGAGGAGCCGCGCAGCGACCCTCCCGATGAGCTCGTGCGGCATCGGCCGATCGAGCGGGAACCGGAGCGTGCCCTTGCCGGCCCGGTACGGCGCGATCGCGCGGTCAAGCGCCTCGTCCACGTCGGGGATCGGGTAGACCGCGACGTGGCGCTTCCAGCCCGAGAAGTAGACGACGTAGTGGCCGTTCAGGGTGAAGGTCGGGATGCCGTAGCTGATGCGCTCCTCGGTCCCCGGCGCGGCCGCCCGAATCGTCGCTCGCACCGCCCCGAGGACCTCGCGGGCCTCGGGCGGGAACGATGCGATGTACCCGTCGACGGTTTCGGGCTTGGTCACGGCAGGATCTCCACTGTATCGCCGTCGGCGACGCCGTGGTCGCGGCCGACGCGCTGGCCCTCGAAGCGCGCAGACGGGCCCCACACTCGAGCGCCGGCGAACGTCGCCGCGAGGTCGTGATGGACCGTGTCGGCGACCTCGACGACCGTCGAGCCGGGCGGCAGCGCGATCGGCTCCGCCTCCGTCACCCCGTTCGACCGAAGGTGCACTCGAATGAGCCCGGTCAGCCGCCAGACGGCCGCCCGGAAGGCTTCGAGGCTGGCGTCGTCGAGGATCGAAACCGCCAGGACGTCGAGATCGGGGAAGGCCCGTCGAAGGCGTTCGAAGGCGTCCCCGTCGGCTTCGTCCGCCCGGGTGACCGCGAGGAACGCGGGCTTGTCGATGCCTGCCAGCTCCACCTCGGCGCGGACGGCCCGCAGCTCCTCGGGATCGCCGCTGGCCCGAATGCAGTAGACGATCGCGTCGGCCGAGCGGAGCACGCCCAGGAGGGCCCGTCCCCCACCCCGGTCCTCCGATGCGCCCTCGATCAACCCGGGAATCTCGACGAGCTGCACGAGCACGCCGCCGATGCGCGTCAGCGCCGGAACCGGGCGCAGCGTCGTGAAGGGGTAGTCGCCGGTCTTGATCTGGATCTCCGAGAGGGCCTGGAGCAGCGACGACTTGCCGACGTTCGGCGGCCCCACCAGCGCGATCTGGGCCGCGCCCTCGCGGCGGACGGCGATCGAATCGCGGTGGACGGCATTCGAACGGACGCGGGTGTCCTCGATCTCCGCCAGCAGCGACTTCCGGAGGTCGGCATACGGGCCGTTCCTGTAGTCGGGCAGCTCCGAGAGGAGCGCCCGGACCTCGCGGATCCGGTCCTTGCCCTCTTTCCCTATCAGCCTGCGCTTCGCCACCTGGGCGAAGGTTCGATGCGGCATCGGCATCGCGATCTCCCTGCGCGCTCCCGCGCGATCATGCGGCACGGCTCGGCGCGCGGCCAGACTTGGCTCGCTGCAGCCTGCGTCCGTCCCGCCCCTTCCGTCGACGCTCGGTTCGGAAGGGGCCGATCAGCCGTTCTGGTTGGAGATCGTTGCGGCCCACGCCTCCATGGCGGAGGGGCCGGTGCGCTCGGTCATGACCGCGACAGGGTACACGGCCATCCGGACGGACGGCTGGGTTCATGACCTCCGTCTCTACCCGGCCCCGGTGCGGGACGGGAGCATCGCAGCGTGCCATCGAGCCGCGCTCACTCACGTCCCGGGTCCATGACCATCGCGGCCCTCGTCGTCGCGCTGGCCCTGGGCGGTTGCCTCGCAGCCCCGGCCGACACGCCGGCGAGCTCCGCGAGCCCGACCCCCGGAACGCCGGCGCCCAGCCCGTCACTCGATCCCGCAACGGCACTCCAGGCCATGCTCGACGACCGGCGCGAGGCGTACGGGGCGCCCGGCGCGGTGGCGGGCCTGCGCCTCGGCGCCGCGGAGTGGACGGCGACCTCGGGGACGGCCGATCTCGACGGCACACCCATCACCGGCGAGACCCGCTTCCGGATCGCCAGCATCACCAAGACGATCGTTGCCGCGCTCGTCGTCGATGCCGTCCGCCGGGGCGAGCTGCGGCTCGACGACGTCGTCGGCGACCTGGTGCCAGGGCTGCTGCGAGAGGACCCGCCAGTTACCCTTCGGCAGCTCCTCGACCACACGAGCGGCATCTTCGATCCCTCGAACGAGGGCGATGTGGCCGACGTCCAGCGCCTGCCGCCGGATCTGCGACGCCAGGCCGAGACGCTGCTGGAGCAGTACTCGGCCGGCGAGGCCGTCGTGGTGCCGGCGGCGTTGTGGATCGCGCTGGCCGAGACCCGCGATCGGTACTTCGAGCCCGGGACGGACTACCACTACAGCAACACCAACTACCAGGTCGCCGGCCTCGTTCTGGAGCGGGTCACCGGCAGGTCTCTCGCCGACCTGCTGCGGGAGCGGATGTTCGAGCCGCTCGGGCTGCGTCACACGACGCTCGCCCCGGTCGACACCTCGTCCCCGGAGATGCGCGGCTACGAGATCGGGGCCGGGGGCGAGCTGGCGGACGTGACCGACAACCTGTTCTTCTTCGGCAACGGCGCGAGCGGCGGCATCGTCTCGACGGCCGGCGAGCTGCTGACGATCATCCAGGCGATCGCCGCGGGCCGCTTCGCCACGCCCGACCTGCTCGCCGAGCAAACGACCCCGAACCTCGCGAGCTACGGCCTCGGGATCGGGATCAACCCGCTGATCTGCGGCGGCCTGGCCCTCGGCCACAACGGGCTCGTCAACGGGACCCACTCCACGGCCCTCGTCACGCCGGGCGGTCGCGACGGGGTCGTGATCGCGGTCAACCTCGGGGCCGCGGACGATCCGCTGCTGCCCTACCTCGCCGGCCGCGCGCTCTGCTGGCGCTAGCCGGGGCGCCCCTCCAGCCAGGCGCGGATGCCGGGCAGGTGCTCCTCGTGGAGATGCTCGGTGAAGTCGCCCTCGACGATCGGGATGCCGCCGGTGAATTCGAAGGCGTTCGGGTCGGCGGCGACATCGTCGGGGAGGGCCTCGATGGCGGCCGCCAGGCGTTCGAACGACCGATCGTAGTCCTCGAGGACGTCGTGGAGGGTTCGATCACGGTCGCGGGCCTGGAGCCAGGCGTTGACGGCCTCGAGGTCGTCGTCGCCCTCCTCCAGCTGGGCCGGCCAAGGCGGCGGGGGCGCCGGCTCCCCGCGAGCGACGGCCTCGATCTGGGGAATCCGGACGTTGCGCCAGGCGGCGAGATGGGCGGTCAGGTCCCTGAACGTCCAGTCGCCCATCGGCCCTGGCTCTAGCATCCGGTCCCGCCCGACCTCGGCGACGAGCGCTCGCCAGAACCGCTGATCGGCCCGGATGCGCTCGGCCTGCTCGCGCTGCGCGGCGCTCGTCATGGAAGCGGGCGGTCGGTGCGGCTCAGCGAGTCTTCTCGACGAACTCGGCCCGCCACTCGGGGGCCGGGAAGGGGTTCGCGAAGTACTCGGTCATCCGGGCCACCTTGCCGTCGCGGATCTCGCCGATCCCGACGTAGCTGACCGGCACCCCGTCGCCGTAGTCCATCGTGCCCTCCACGACGAAGATGTCGCCGCTGCCGAGCATCCGCCTGTAGGTGAACGTGGGCTCACTGCCCGACTTCTCGCCGTACGCCTCGGCCAGCCGCAGCGAGCCCTCCTTCGTCAGGCGCTCGCCGGACTGGGGCCACTCCTGGATGAAGTCGTCGGTCGCCGAGGTCTTGAGCAGGTCCATGACGGCCCTGAAGTCGTTCGAGCTCAACGCCGCCTCGAACAGTCTTGCGAGCTGGGTATTGTCTGCCATCGGGACGCACCTCGTTCGGTCGGAGGCCAGGGCTTTGACCCGGCCCTGCCGCGATGGCAAGGGTATGCCTCAGTCGAAATCAGGGCCGTCGCTACTGTCGCTGTCGCTCATCTCCTTCGCCTCGATCGTCTTGTCCACGCGCTGGAGCAGCTGCTTGGCCAGCTCCGGCTCCGCCTGGACGAAGGCCAGCCAGCCCGTCGCCAGCCGCTCCAGCGCCGGGGCGGCCGCCGCCATGGCAGCCGGATCGGCGACCAGGTCCTGCTTGGTGTCGCCGAGGACGGCCCGGCCGATGAAGCCACGCTTTGCATCGACCTGCTGCCGCGAGACCATCCCGGCCTCGACGGCCTTCTCAGCCAGGCGCCCCTGCACGACGTGCGACGGCGACACGGCGGACTTCTTGCCGTACCAGTCGCTGACGAGCCGTTCGACCGTCTTGGAACCCTTCTCGGCGACCTTGGCCAGCAGCTCCCCCTCGGCGCCGGACCAGCCGGCCGGCGAGCCCGTGACCGTCGCGACGAGGTCGGTCTTGGGGATGAACCCGAGGGCCTTGCCCTTGCGCAGCTCGAGCGTCAGGGCGCCCGTTTCTCGGAGCTGCCAGATGGCGATGGCCAGGGCCTGCGCGGCGAGGCTTTCCTTGCCGCTCCGCAGGCGCTCGCCGAGGGTGGTGACGGCGGGCGGCAAGCCTGCCGGCGTGCCCTCGAGACCAAAGGCGGCAATGATGAGCTCCGACGGTGTCGCGGCCCTGGTGCCGCTCGTGCCCGCGGGTGCGCCGGTCGACATGCTGGTCATTCGAACCCTCCCCCCGTGATCTTCAACCAGGTCGTCGTGACCAGCCTACCGAGGGCGTGCCGGACGCGTCAGTCGTCGCGACATCCGCGTCGAGCTGTCCCCTGCCAGGGGACAAGCGCCTTCGCGCACCGGGGGCTCGTCCTCAGGGGGCGAGTCCTCGGGGCGACGCGGGGGCGAGCGCGTCAGGCGCCCCCCACCGGCGTCTTCGTCCTCGCGAGCTCCGCGGCGATCCCGCGTGCCCAGGCCTCGATCTCGTCCCAGTCCCGGAAGTCGCCCGGCGGCAGGACGTCGCGCGCCGCCGGCATCCAGCGAACGATCCGCTCGGAGAAGACCTTGGGCGGGTCGGACGGGTCATAGGCGCCGTAGAAGACCTTGTGCTCGCGGGGCCCGATGGCGGCTATCAGCGCCTCGAGCTGCTTGCGACCACCGCTGCCCGGTCCCTCGGTCGGCCCGAGGGCGTTGTCGAGCGGATCGGACGCCGGGCCCTCCTTCGATGAGCCGCGCAGCGGGCCGCTGCTGAAGAGCCACACCGGATGCTGGGACAGGGTCATCTGGTTCTGCTGCAGGAACTCGATCCCCTCGCCCAGCCAGTGGCCCATGTAGACGCCGCTGCCGACGACGAATGCATCGAAGCCGATCACCCAGTTGGCGTCGTGGGTCCCGGTGACGGAGGTCTCGAGCCCCTCCTTCTGAAGCACCTCGCCGATCCGCTCGGCGATCCCCTTGGTTCCGCCATGCCGGCTGGCATGGACCACCAGCACCTTCATCGTTCACACCTCCAGCGCGCTGTTGTACAGCGAACAGCAGGCCGCCACGCGCGGGTAGGGCCGCTCGTCCCGACTCGGGGGGCGGGAGGGCGACTTGTGGGCGGGCCGACGGCGACCGCGTCGGTGCTAGGTAGCGCCGACTCGCCGCGCCGTGGTCCGCTCGATGGCTCGACTCGTGAGCGCCAGGGTGTCGAGCGACTGGTCGTAGCTGCCCTGGACGACGGCGATGAAGATGCAGTCGCTGAGGGTCATCAAGGCCGCCCGGCTGGCCATGCCGCGGGACCGGATCGAGGTGTCCGCGACGGCGGTCGTGACGACAATCCGGGCATGCTTTGCCAGCGTCGAATCGCGGTAGTTCGTGAGGGCGATCGTGGTCGCACCCATCTCCTGGGCCAGGGCCAGGGGTTGCACGACGTCCTCTGTCTCGCCGCTGTGCGAGATCCCCAAGGCGACGTCACGCCCGGTGAGCATGGCTGCGCCAGTCAAGCCAGAGTGCCGGTCCGTGGCGGCGACGACGTCGCGCCGCAGGCGGTACAGCTTGTCGCGCAGGTCCCTCGCCACGAGTCCGGCGGAGCCGACGCCGATCAGGAGGCTGCGCCGCGCGCCACTCAGGGCCACCACGGCCGCCGAGAACGCGACCCGGTCCAGGTCGTCGATGGTATTGCGGATCGCGGAGATGTCGGCAGCCGCCACCTTCTCGAGGAGAACGTCGAGGTCATCCGTCGGTTCGATGTCGACGCCGGTGAGCGGGGCCTCCCGGCCCTGTGCTCGACCGACCTCGGTCGCCAGGGCAATGCGAAAGTCGCGGTAGCCCTCGAAGCCCATGCGCCGGGCGAGCCGGACGATCGTCGCCGGCGAGGCCGCCGTCGAGGCGGACAGCTCCGAGATCGTTGCCAGGGCCGCCGACTCGGGCCGCTGGAGCAGGTAGCCCGCGACGCGCTGCTCGGCGGGCGGGAGCCTGCCGAGCTCGGCACCCAGGAACACGACGGGTGAGACGCTTCGCCTGGCATGGATCGACTCCCCCATTCCCTACTCCCTCAGTCCGGATGTGGCGAAGCTGGCCATGATGCGCCGTTGGGCGAACAGGTAGACGACGAGGAACGGCAACGAAACCACGAGCGTCACCGCGAACAGTGCATTGAATGGCGTGGCGATGTTGGTGTTCAAGGCCGCGAAGCCTACCGGCAGCGTGTGCATTGCCTCATCGGTTGCCGCGATCAGTGGCCACAGCAGATTGTCGAACTGCAGGAAGAACGTGAAGATGCCGAGCGTCAGCATGGCGTTCCGGCTGAGCGGGACGACGATGCGCAGGAAGATCCGCAGCTCGCTGGCGCCGTCGATCCGCGCCGCTTCCAGCAGCGGCCTCGGAATGTGGAGCAGCAGCTGTCGCATCATGAAGACCCCGAACGGGGTCACGATGTACGGCAGGATGATGCCCTGGTACGAGTTGACCCAGTCCAGAGCGGCGATGAGCTGGAAAAGCGGGATGATGAGGACCAGTTGAGGCACCGACAGCAGGATCACCACGCCGACGAAGACGAGCCCGCGACCGGGAAACGGCACATGCGCGAGGGCATAGCCAGCCAGCGTGGCCAGCGTCACCTCGAGGGCCGTGATGGAGGCCGTGACGACGACCGAGTTGAGGACCAGTCGATCGAGCGCCGTCAAACGCATGGCGATCGCGAGGTTGTCGAACAGGTAGAGGCCATCGGGGATCCAGGTGTCCCCGAGCGTCGTCGGGGCTCGCAGCCCCGCTGTGTCCTGGAAGGCCAGGGAGACCCACCACAGCAGCGGCAGCAGCATCAGGGCCGCCAGCATCAGCAACCCGAAGAGCAGCAAACCGGTGTCGATTCGATCGCGGCCCGAGCGGCTCATCTCAGTCCTCGATCCGGGTGCGCAGGGCTCGCATCTGCAGCAGGCTGATCAGGCCCATGACGACGAGCATCAAGAGAGCGAGCGTCGACCCGTATCCCTGCCGAAAGCTCCGGAATCCCTCCTCGTAGATGAGGATCGGGAGGATCCGCGACGCACCGTTCGGACCACCACCTGTCGAGACGTAGGCGATCGCGAACGACTGGAACGCGAATACGGTGCTGATGACGATCGCCGCCAGGAAGACCGGCCGGAGCAGTGGGATGACGACGTAGCGGAGGCGCTGCCACGCCTTCGCGCCATCGACCTCGGCCGCCTCGAGCAGGTCCTTGGGCACCTCGGCCATCCCTGCAAGGAACATCACCACGAACAGTCCGAGGCGCTTCCAGAGCGTGAAGATGATCAGCCCCGGGATCACCAGTCCTTCATCCTGGTACCAGTTGACCCGATCGAGACCGAACGGCAGCGGCAGCAGCTGGAAGACGCCCCCGAAAGGGTGGTACACGGAGATCCAGACGATCGCGGCGATCACCGTCGAGAGGATCACCGGCAGGAAGATCACGGCCTTGATCCACGTCGCGGCGCGATTTAGACGCCGTCCGACCCGCTCCAGGGCAACGGCCACCATGAAGGCCACGGGCACGGTCAGCGCGGTGGTCCCGAGCACGTAGTAGAGCGTCGAGACGAGCGACCGGTGGACGACCGGGCTGTTGAACGCCTCGACGAAGTTGTCGAGACCGACGAACCGCGTGCCACCCAGGACCGAGCCGCCTGTGAAGCTCAGCTGCACCGTCCAGATCACGGGATAGATCGTGGTCACGGCGATCACGACGATCGCCGGTGCCACGAACCACAGCCCGACCGATCGCCGGCGAAGCTTCGTCAACGGCTGGCGAGATACGCCGCGGGTCGGCGGGGCCGACCCGCGGCGAGGACCCTACGGCCGGTTGATGATCCCATTGATCTGGAGCTCGGCGGCAGCGAGCAATGCGTCGATGTCAGCGGCGGGATTTGCCTCGACCGCCTCGAAGACTGCGATGACGGGCTCCCAGAGCTCGTTGTACCGCGGGTGGCGGGGTAGCGGATCGGTGAGCAGGAGGGCCTCGCGGATGGTCGCATAGGCCGCCTGGACGTCAGCCGGCTGCCTCTCGTACCAGGCCGATCGCGGCAGGATGAGCCCAGCTTCGGTGAGCATGCTTGCGCTGTTATCACCCAGGTGTGCCATGAGCGCGTGGGTCACGATCGCTTCCTCGGGGGACGCGGCGGCGTTGACCGTCCAGTACCAGGCGTACGACGCCAGCCGGCCCGTGCCGCCCTCGAACGTCGGCAGATCGAGAATGTCGTACTCGCGACCGAACTGCCAGTTGAACGGCGCGAGGATCGAGTTGGCCCACGGCAGCATGAACCCGGCGGCAACACGGCCCTCGCCGAACTCATTCGTGTAGAAGGTCGCCGTGAAGCCCGGCTGGGTGACCTTCTGCTCGTGGATGGCATCGTGCCACAGCTGAAAGACCCGCTTGGCTTCGGGACTGTTGATCGCGGACGCGGTGCCGTCCTCGGTGAAGATCCGGGCCCCGGCCTGGGCGAACAGGTTGTTTCCCTGGTGCTTGTAGTAGTTGTCGATGCCATGCACGAACGACAAACCGCTCTCCACGAGGTTCCCATCGGCGTCGGTCTCGGACAGCGGCGCGAGCGCCGCCAGGGTCGCCTCCCAGGTCGTCAGTGACGCCTTGTCCACGCCGGCATCGGCGAGGAGCTGGTTGTTCACGCCGAGGACCGGCGCCGTCCAGTCGTAGGGGCTGCCATACAGGGCACCATCGAACACGGCGCCCTCGAGGGCCGAGCCGTCGTAGGCGGCGCGCATCGCATCGAGTGAGTCGAAGCCGAGGGCCGCCACGTCGAGCGGCGCGAGGATGCCTGCCTCGACGAACTGGGTCATCGTCCACTCGTTGACCTCGAAGAACGCCGGTGCCTGACCGCCGGCGAGGGCCGTGAAGAGGACGTCCTGGTACTGCTGGAACGGGATGGCCTGCAACTCCACGGTAACATTCGGGTGGGCCGTCGTGAACTCATCGATCCGAGCCTGGGTCCAAGCCTGGAGGGGTGGGTACGTGTGCTGCCACATCTCGATGGTGATGTTGCCGAGGTCATCGACGGTCGGCGGGGCCGATGGCGGAGCGTTGGTGGCGCCCGTCGTCGGGCTGGCGGCGCCAGTTGGGGCACCGGTCGGGGCGCCGGACGGCGCCGCGGTCTCGCAGGCAGCGACGAGCAGGATGGTCACGGTCAGCGCGGTGGCGAAGCGCAGGCTCCGAGCGATCACGAGCAGTCCTCCTCCAAGGCTTCGGTCGCGCCGCCCAGCTGCGCGCCCGGCGTTCACCTGCGATGGTAGTTAGTTTCTGGTGCTAAGGTCAAGCACGGATGTTTCTATCTGCTGACGGAGCTGCTCGAGCCGCGCGTCGTCGTAGTCGATGCCGGCCTGGCGCCGCGCCCACAGGGCCGCGCCGGCAGCGCCGTCCTTGACCACTCGAACGGCGGTACTCGGCCACCGGGCGTGGGACATGCCGACGAGGCCATCGCGGATGGTGGCACTGTCGTGGATCACCGAGCCGCCGAGGACGATCGGGCCTTCGACCCCGCTCTGCTCCACGGCCGCCTCGAGGGTTCGAATCAACGAGGCAGCCGCGTGCACCAGGATCGAGTGCGAAACCGCGTCCCCGTTCATGGCCTCACGGTCGACTGTTCGGGCGATCAGGCCGAGGGCGGATCGAGGCAGCTCATTGGCGGCGCGGACGATCGCCGTCGGCTCGAGGGCGCAGGGCTGTCCGGAGATGGACTCGATCATTCGCGGGACTTCGGACGCGAGGGAGGTCTGCTGACCGCGACCGTCGAGGGCGCGGAGCGCCGCACGCAGGCCCTCGAGGCCGATCCAGACGCCCGACCCCTCATCCCCAAGGAGCCAGCCGTGGCCATCGACGACGGCGACCGCTCGTGTCTGCTGGATCCCCATCGCGATCGCCCCCGTCCCGCCGACGAGGACGTGCCCGTCCTCCCCCGCCGTGCCCGAGGCGAACATGGCCTCGGCGTCGTTAACGACCAAGGGCTCGCAACCGTAGCTGAGGCCGGCAAACACCTTGCGCACCGAGGCCGCGGCCTCAGGCCGGGCCAGGAGTCCGGCAAGCCCGACGACGATCCCGTCGACGTCGTGGGCCATGCCGGGCGGAAGGTCGGCCATCGCGCCGAGCAGCAGCTCGCTCACCGTCGATGCCGCGCCCGCCGCGAACGCGTTCGCGCCCCGGCCGCGGCGCGCGATGACCAGCTGGCCATCCCCGTCCACCGCAACGGCCGTCAGCGACGTGCCGCCGATGTCGAAACCGAGATAGATAGGAATTTTCCTCCTCCTGATGCTAGGCTACTATTCCTTTCACCATCGGTTCTGTCAGCGTTGGGATGGGAGGACGGTCTGGGCAATGGGCAGGACGCTGGCCACCGAGCAGCGCAACCCGCGGACCGTCGACATCGACGTCAGCGAGACGATCGACATTCTGACGATGCTCAATGACGAGGATGCACGCGTTCCGACGGCCGTCCGCGCCATCCTCCCCGCGCTCGCAAGGGTCGTCGATGACGCGGTCGAGCGATATCGTGCCGGGGGCACGATCTACTACTTCGGTGCGGGCGCATCGGGCCGAATCGGCGCGCTCGACGCCGCGGAGCTGCCGCCGACCTTCTCGATCCCCCGCGAGCGGGTCGTCGCCCGGATCGCGGGCGGCCCCGATTCGATGATCAGGGCCCAGGAGGACCTCGAGGACTCGCCCCGCCGTGGCGAGGGTGACGCCGGGGACGTTCGCGCCGGCGACGTGGTCTTCGGGTTGACGGCCAGCGGCTCGACCCCCTACGTGGCCGGTGTCATCCGCTCCAGTCATGCTGCCGGAGCCCTGACGATCGTCGTGAGCAGCAACGACAATCCGGCACTTCGGCGAATCTGTGACCACTACCTGCACGTCGACACCGGACCGGAGTCGATCGCGGGCTCGACGCGGATGAAGGCCGCGACCGCCCAGAAGCTAATCCTCAACAGCTTCTCGACAGCGCTCATGATTCGAATGGGCATGACCTACTCGAACCTGATGGTCGATGTTGCACAGACGAACGAGAAGCTCCGGGCCCGGGCCGTTCGAATCCTGGGCCAGGCAACCGGTCGACCGGAAGCCGTCTGTCGTCGACACCTCGAGCGCAGCGGCGGCCGGGTGAAGGTCGCGCTGCTCACGTTGCTGGGCGCCCCGAGCGAGGCCGCCGCGGTTGCCGCCCTCGATCGGGCGGAAGGACGAACTAGGGAGGCGCTCCGGTACCTCGACGGCGCGCGGCCTCCGGACGAGACGTGACGGCCGATCCGGACGGCCCCGTCGGCGCTGACCGGAGGGTGCTCGGCGCCTTCGCCCCGCTGCGGGCCCTTCAGGCCCACGACGCGGGTGCCCGACGCCGCCTGTTCGGTCGCCTCCGGGAGGCCGCGCTGCCGATGCTCCTGACCGAGGGCGACATTCCGCCGCGGGTCGCCTCGGAGATCCGTGATGCCGGGCTCCGACTCGGTGGTGGTTGGCCCTGCTTCAGCGATCACGCCGGGTCGACCGGACCCATCCCGGAGCGCCTCCGTCCGATCATCTCAAGCGGCCACCCTCGGCCACGAATGGAGTGGTACCGCGGGATCATCCCGACCGACCACCGGTACGAGGACGATCTCGTCGAGGCGTGCCGAGTGGCTGCCACGGATCCGTCGCTCGGGATGTTCGTGCTCGACTTCATCCGTTGGCCCGTTCACTGGGAGCTCGAGTTCCGAGCGGGCGCTCAGCCGCTCGACTCGTCATTCGACCCGATCACGCTGGCCAGGTTTCGCGAGGCCTGCAACGTTGACGTCCCGGTCGACCGTCCCTCCGCGGCCGCCCACGCCGTCGCGACCACCTTCGCGGCCGAATGGGCGACGTTCAAGTGCGACGTCATCGGTGCGATCGTCCGCCGGATCACCACCGAGATCCGGGCCGCCAGGCCGGGCCTGCCGATCGGCGCCTACATCGTCCCGGGGTCTGATGAGCAGCGGCGGCTCTATGCCGGCCAAGACGTGGCCGCGCTGGGCCGGGACCTCGACGTCGTCTTGCCGATGACGTATCACGGGATCCTGGGGCGCCCTCCGGGGTGGGTCGGCGAGATCGTGGCGGACATGCGGTCCCGAACCGCGAAACCCGTCGTGCCTGTCCTCCAGGCGTCGGCCGACCCGGACCTGACCGCAGGCAGCGACTGGGGTCCGGAATTCCCGCCTCAGTCGCTTGGTTGGTCGCTCGCTGCCGCGCTCGAAGCCGGCGCGGCCGGCTTCGTCATCTTCCCGGCCGAGGGCCTCGATGCCGCCCGATCCGCCGAAGTCGCGCGTCGTGCCGTTCGGCTTATCCGGAGCTGAGACGAGCTCCCGACATCCACGCCGCGGGTCACGTTCCCCGGATCAGCGAATCGACGATCGCCGGGAACGCGCCCACGATCAGGCTCAGGTGGCCCTGCTCGGCGTGCAGGTGGGCGCAGCCGCCGCCGACGTTGGCGGCGAGCCACTGGCCGTGGGCGAACGGGACCATCCGGTCATGGGCGCCCTGCCAGACGTGGACGGGGCCGGGGAGCGCCGCGAGGTCGAAGCCCCACGGCTTCACGAACGCCAGGTCGTCGTCCAGCCAGCCGAGGTACGTGTCTCGAAGCCCCTCGTGGAACAGCGCGGCGAGGTAGACCGCGAACGGGCCGCTCGCGGTCGCTCGATCGACGTCGTCGACGAGGTCGCCGAACGACGTCGCGACCGCCTCGGGCGTGACGTCCCGGAACGTCGGCCAATCGCGCTCCGCGAACTCCGCGAGCGACTCCGGCGAGTCGATCGCCCGTTGGAACTCCTCGACGTTCTCGGCGCCCATCCCCGCCAACCAGTCGAGGCCCTCGGCCGGGTACGGCGCCACGCCGGCGATCGTGGCGGTCCCGAGCACCCGATCGGGCATCAGGGCGGCGCAGGCGAGGGCGTGCGGGCCGCCGCCCGACCAGCCGGCGACGTAGGCCGCGTCGGCCCCGATGGCGTCGAGGACCGCGGCCGTGTCGGCGGCCGCGTTCGCGACGCTCCGGCCCGGATCCCGGGTCGACCCGCCGTAGCCCGGCCGGCTGTAGCTGACCCAGCGCAGACCGCGGTCGATGACGGCCCGGACGTTCGGTTCGAACGGCAGCCGGCAGCCCGGGGTCCCGAGGTGAAAGACGAGCGGCACCGCGTCCGCCGGCCCCTCGAGCCAGACGTCGAGCGATCGCCCGTCGGGTGTCCGGACCGTGGTGCGGGCCGTGGCGGTCACCGCGTCAGCGTCGCCGTCCCGGTGGCCGGTGGAATGCCGTCCCGGAACGTCACCTCGTACTCGAATTCGAGCGTCTCCGGGTCGGTGATCGTGGTCGTCGCGGTGAACGTCTTGATGCGATCGGACGGGACGTCGGGCGACGACATCGTCACGACCGGCGCACCAGCCGCCAGGTCGACCGACAAGGTCGTCTCGCCGAAGGTCTTCGAATCGAACGTCAGGCCCGCGCCCGGCGCGATCGTCGCGGTCAGTGTCTCCGGCTTCGGCGCGGGGTTGCCGAAGACGTTGCCGCCAAGCTCCAGCTCCAGGACGATCGCACCGGCCGCGCGGTCGAGCTCGACCGTGACGCTGACCGGCCCCGTCGAGCCGAAGGTCTCGTTGAGCCACGTTCCGCTGTAGGTCCCTTCGTACGGTGCGACGAAGGCCAGCGGGTCGGCGGTGGGCGTCGCCGGGGCCTCGGTCGGCGCCGCCGTCGGGGCCTCGGTCGGCGTGGCCGCGGTGGTCGGGCTTGCAGCCTGGGTCGGGGCCTGGCTCGCGGCCTGGCTGGGTGTCCCGGTCTCGGGCACCGCGGACGGCGTCCCCGACCCGCACGCGGCGAGGACGAATGCCAGGGCGGCCGCCGGTGCGGCCATCGTTCGAATGGGTGCGCTCATCCCGTCCTGTCTCCCCGTTGGCCCGGCCACCCCGGCCGGTCGCGCGACAGTCTACGCCGCCTACTCGGCGCCGCGGACCTCGTAGGCCGCGAGCCGGAGGGAGCCGATGACGATCGCCGCCACGAGGGCCACGGCGGCGTACAGGGCGCCGGCGCCGCCGCCCATCGAGTCCATCGTCGACGGCGCGAGGAGCTCGGCGATGCCGCGGACGTACTCGCGGACGCTGAAGGCCTGGCTGCCGGGCAGGACGCCCGCCAGCAGACCCTCCCAGATCAGGGCGTAGCCGAGGCCGATGATCAGGCCGCGGCTGGTGAGGACGCTGAGCGTGGCGAAGACCGCGACGTAGACGTACGACCCGACCAGGACGCCGACACCCATCGCGAGGGCCGCCTCCGAGCCCACGCCGGCCCGACCGATCAGGAGCGCCGCGATGACCGTCGAGGGCACCAGCAGCAGGGCAGTCAGCGTGCCCGCGACGGCAACCTTGGCGAGCACGATCGTCGACCGCCGGATGGGCTTGGTCAGGAGGTGGACGGCCGTGCCGTCCTCGAGCTCCGAGCCAAGCGCGGCCGTCCCGAAGACCAGCGCGACGAGCGGCAGCACGATCCGGATGACCAGCCCGTCGAGGGTCGGCCCGACGTCGCTGACGCCACTGCTGTTGGCGCGGACGAGGAGGCCGACGAGGATCGGGATGCCGGCCAGGAGGAGCATCAGGATCGTTCGCCGCCGGCCCAGCAGGGCCCGCAACGTGACCCGCGCGACCTCGCTGAAGATCATCGTCGGCTGACCAGGTAGGCAAAGACGCTCTCGAGCGAGTCGTCGGTCGGGGCGACTTCGAACAGCGACACGCCGGCGTCGCGGGCGACCGTTGCCACGGCGCGCGTGAAGCCACCGAACTCCGCGACCTGGACCGTGAGGCGGCCGTCGTCCAGCTGGGTCCCGAAGACCGCCGGCTGGGCCATGAAGGCCGCGGCCAGGCGCCGGTCGTCAGAGGATCGGACCACGAACGTGTGCGGCCGGTCGGTCATGAGCCGCCGGATCTCGCGGAAGTTCCCGGCCGCGGCGAGCCGACCGGCGTGGATGACGAGGACCTGGTCGGCGAGCCGCTCGACCTCCTCGAGGATGTGCGACGAGAACAGGATCGCCCGGCCGGCCGCCGCCATCGACCGCAGCAGCGCGATCATGTGCAGCCGTTGCCGGGGATCCATGCCGTTGAACGGCTCGTCGAGCAGCAGGATCGGCGGCTCATGGACTAGGGCGCCGGCGATCTTGACGCGCTGGCGCATGCCCTTCGAATAGGTGCCCACGGGGCGATCCGCAGCGCTCTCCAGCTCGACGGTGGCGATGGCCCGGGCGGCGGCGGCGCGCGGCTCCGGCAGGCGCTGGAGCCGGGCGCACATCTCGACGAACGCCCGGCCGGTCAGGAAGTCGTGGACGGCCTCGCGCTCCGGCACGAGGCCGATCGAGCGGTACACGGCCGGGTTGCGCCAGGCCGACTGTCCGGCCACGAGGACCGTGCCTGCCGACGGCCGCAGCAGCCCGGCCAGCATGTGCAGGATCGTCGTCTTGCCGGCGCCGTTCGGCCCGAGCAGGCCGGTGACCCCGGGGCCGATTTCGAAGGTCACGTCGTTGACCGCCACGACGTTGCCGTACCAGCGGGAGACGTGCTCGAGGACGAGCGTTCCCGTCGGCGGCGGGGCCGGGGTTGGCTGCAGGGCCGGGATGGGCTGGGCGGCCTGGCTCATGCCGTCAGCCTGGCCAGGCGCCGGATGGAGATGGCGATCGAGCCGACGATGCCGACCGCGGCCGCGGCGAAGTAGGCGACGTCGGGGAGGCCGAGGGCGATGCCCTCGAACGACCCCCCGAGCGGCGTATCGAACAGGAACGCGTTGGTGCCGTCGAGGATCGAGGTCGGGCTGAGCAGGACCAGCCAGCGGCCGACGTCGCGCGAGCCGAGCCCGACCACGACTCCGGCGACGATGCTCGGGATGATGAACAGGGCGATGATCCCGGCCACGGCATAGGCCCGCCGCGGCGTGAACGCCGAGACGGCCATCGACAGGCCGCCCAGCAGCAGCGCGGCCAGCGCCGCCTGGCCGAGCAGCGGTGCAAGGGCCGGCAGCTCGCCGGCGACGCCGTCGAGGACGTCGGCCGAGAGCAGGACGCGGCCGAGGAACAGGATCGCCTGCGGCACCAGCAGGAAGATCAGCAGGGCAGCGACCAGGCCGCCGATCCGGGCCAGGGCGTAGTCGGTGCGGCGGAGGGCCCGGGCGAAGTACAGGGCCAGCAGCGAGTGGCGCTGGTCGCGCCCGAACAGCTCCGGGGCCTGGGCCGCGCAGAACAGGATCAGGAACGTCGTGATCGTGCCAAAGTAGGTGTCGTAGCGGATCGGCAGCTCTTCCTCGAACGCTTCGCCACCCGGGAACTGGCGCAGCAGCGCCAGGGCCGCCAGGATCGCGATCGCCGGGATCGCGGCCAGCGTCAGCAGCAGCAGCGGCGCGATCTTGGCCCGTGTCCCGCGGCCGATCCCGTAGGCCGACCGCAGGCTGTAGCTGAACATCGAGCGGACGGCGTGGGCTCGGCCGAGACGCGGCCCTTCGTAGCGCCGATAGCCGATGTCGTAGATCGAGCCCGCGGGGGTCTCGGCAGGGGTGGCGACGGCCATCGTCGGGTCGTTCACGACGGCGGCTCCCCAACGCCGGCCACCGGGGCCACCGGGACCGCCGGCGCGTCCCTGAAGAGGTCCTCCAGGCGGTGCCGTCGGGGTTCGATCCGGACGAGCGCGAGCCCCAGCTCGGCGACGGCGTCTCGAACAGGGTCGTACGGCCCGGTTCCGTCCATGGCGATGAGCACGGCCCGGCCGTCGACCGCCACGGACAGCCCGGCGCCGGCAAGGCGCTCGGCCAGCCGCTGACTCCCCTCCTCCACCTCGACCGACAGCGTCCCGGTCTGCTCGGTGAAGGTCCCAAGCGGCGCGGATCGGAGCAGCTGCCCGGCTTCGATGGCGAGCAGGTGATTGCAGACCCGCTCGATCTCGCCGAGGAGGTGGGAGGCGACGATGACGGCCATGCCGAACTCGGTGCCGGTCCGGCGGACGAGCTCGAGCATCTCGTCCCGGCCGGCGGGATCGAGGCCGTTCGTGGGCTCGTCGAGGAACAGCAATCGCGGGTCGTGGACCAGCGCCTGGGCCAGCTTGACCCGCTGCTTCATGCCGGTCGAGTAGCCGCCGATGGCGCGGTACCGCTCCTCGTACAGGCCGACGTGCCGGAGGACCTCGGCCGTCCGCTCCCTGGCGGCCGTCCGTGGCAGCCCGGAGATCAACGCCAGGTGCGCGACCCAGTCGGTCGCCGTCACGTCGGGCGGCAGGCAGTCGTGCTCGGGCATGTAGCCGACGTACTGGCGGATGTCCGTGCCGTGGGTTCGAACGTCGAGGTCGAAGACGGTCGCCTCGCCCGACGTCGGTTCGAGCAACCCCAGCAGGATCTTCAACAGCGTCGTCTTGCCGGCGCCGTTCGAACCGACGAGGCCGACGATGCCGGGCTCGACATCGACGGTCAGGGCGTCGAGGGCGGTGACGGAGCTGCCGTAGCGCTTCGTCAGGCTCCGGATCGAGATCAGCGCCACGCGTTGCTCCTATGTCAAGCCGCGACCGCTGTCAAGGGAGCAGCGATCGCGGCTTGGATGGCTTCGTCGACAGAGAGCCGCCGGAAGACCTCGTCGCTC
>VEOW01000028.1 GCA_012026785.1 Chloroflexota bacterium
CAGCCGGACCCGTGGGCGAGGCCGCTTCACGTGATGCTGGAGCCGGATGACCGAGGGCGCGTGGAACTCGCGGGTGACAGTCCGGACGACCTGGTGGTCGTATTCGAGGATCTCGGCCTTCAGCCCGAAGACGAGCCGGAACGCCCGAGGGAGGTTCGTGACGTTCAGCGGCTCGTAGTTCTGGTTCAGCACGAGCACGACGCCGTTCATCGTTTGGCGGATGCTACGGGAAAAGTCGCACGACCGATGGCCGCGCCGGTCGCGGCGTCCCAGCCGCCCGCCTGGCCGACCTTCGAACCGAGCGGCTTGCCGAGCGCCGCGGCGATGAACCGCGCCGCCTCGAGGACCGTTTCGAGCGAGACGCCGTGCTCGAACCCCGACGCGTCGAGGAGGTAGACGAGATCCTCCGTGGCGAGGTTGCCGGCCGCACCTGGAGCGTAGGGGCAGCCACCCGTCCCGCCGGTCGAGCTGTCGAAGGTTCGAACCCCGGCCTCCAGCCCGGCGACGACGTTGGCGAGGGCGGTTCCGCGGGTGTCGTGAAAATGGAAGGCGACCTGGTTGAGCTCGATGCCCGCTCCCGTGGCGGCATCGACCATCGCCCGGACCTGGCCCGGCACGCCGACGCCGATCGTGTCGCCGAAGCAGACCTCGTCGAGGCCCAGCTCCAGCAGGCGCGTCGCGACCCCGACCGCGCGATGCGGATCCACCGCTCCCGTGTACGGGCAGCCGAAGGCGGTCGAGACGTATCCGCGGCGCCACCAGCCGAGCTCGGCCGCCCGTCGAAGCACGGGCTCGAAGGCAGCGAGTGATTGGTCGACGGTCATCCCGATGTTCCGCTCGGTGAAGGCGTCGGTCGCGGCCGTGAAGACGGCCAGCGCGTTGGCACCCGCTGCCTCGGCCCGGGCCATGCCTCGCTCGTTGGGCACGAGGACCGGGTAGGTCACGCCGGGGTGGCGGGGCAGTCGGGGCAGCAGCGCGTCCGCGTCAGCCAGTTGCGGGATCGCCTTGGGGCTGACAAAGCTGGTCGCTTCGATCTCCCGGAGGCCCGCATCGACCAGGCGCTCGATGAAGCCGACCTTGGTCTCGAGCGGGATCGGCTGAGCCTCGTTCTGGAGCCCGTCCCGCGGACCGACCTCGTAGATCCGGACGCGGTCAGGCATCGAGGGTTGCGTTCGCCGCTCGCGGCTCGCCGGGCGTCAGACCCGCGGTGGGTCCATGGCCCGCTCCACGCGGGCGATCTGGACCTCGATCCGCTCGATGTCCATCGCCGCGCGAGCGCGCTCCTCCGAGAGCAGCGGCGCGGCGTCGCGTCGATGGCGGGCCTCGCGATGGAGGGTCAGGAGGGCCTCGCGGTCCTCGGGCAGGTTGGCCGGCAAATTGGTTTCAGGCATCGAGCGAAGACTACCGGATCACGGCTCGACGACGGCGACCAGCTCGCCCCGCGCCACTTGGTCGCCGGCGCCAACGGCCAGCTCGGCGAGGCGACCGGCGAGGGGCGCGACGACGGCGTGCTCCATCTTCATTGCCTCGAGGGTCGCGATCGGGTCGCCCGCCTCGAGGTCGGCGCCCGCCGCGGCGTGGACCGCGAGCACGGTACCGGGCATTGGCGCGGTCACCTCGACCGCTCCGCCTTCGTGATGGGCGTGGGCCGCCGTCCGCGCGGCCCGGTCGCCGTCGGGCGCGGGGGCCAGCCGGATCGCGACGCTTCGCCCGTCAGCGTCCACGTGCACCTCGTCGCCCGACACGACCAGGGCCGGCCCGTTGGCCGGGAGCCCGTCTGGTTCGAGGTCGGGTTCGAGCTCGACCGTCCGCTCGTCGTCGCCCGCCGCCAGGCGCAGCCGCCGCGGTCCATTGAGCCGCCAGCCACCGCCCCAGCCATTGCCGGCGAGCTGCCGTCCCGCCGCCTGCCAGGCAGAGGCCGGGAGCCGCGTTCGTTCGGGCCAGTCGTCCGGCGGCCAGATCCGCTCGAGCGTGTCGATCCGCATCTGGCCGTCGCGGAGTGCCGGCTCGCGCAGCAGCCAGCGCAGGAAGCGCAGGTTCGTGGTCAGGCCGAGCACGACCGTTCGGTCGAGGGCGTCGGTCAGCCTTCTGATGGCGGCCTCGCGGTCGGGCCCGTGGGACACGATCTTGGCCAGCATCGGGTCGAAGCGGGCGCTGACCTCGTCGCCCTCATCGACCCCGGCGTCGACGCGGATGCCCTCGCCGGTCGGCCATTCGAGGCGTTCGATTCGGCCGGTCGCCGGGAGGAAGCCGTCCTCCGCATCCTCGGCGTACAGCCGGGCCTCGATCGCGTCGCCGCCGCGCCGCAGCGCATCGTCGATCGCCGCCTGGGTCGGGCGGAGGATCATCGCCTCGGCAATCCGGAGCTGCTCCTCGACGAGATCGAGGCCGGTCACGAGCTCGGTCACCGGGTGCTCGACCTGGAGCCGGGTGTTCATCTCGAGGAAGAAGATCTCGTCGCGATCGGTGAGCAGGAACTCGACCGTGCCGGCGCTCTCGTAGCCGACGGCGGCCGCGAGGCGCAGGGCGTGGTCGGTGAGGCGCTGCCGGACGGCCGGCGTCACCGCAGGCGAGGGTGTCTCTTCGACGACCTTCTGGTGGCGGCGCTGGGTCGAGCAGTCGCGTTCGCCGAGGTGGATCCCGCTCCCGTGGCGGTCGAACAGGACCTGGACCTCGACGTGACGCGGGCCTTCGATGAGTCGCTCGAGCAGCAGGCGCTCGTCGCCGAATGCGGCCTTTGCCTCGCGGCGAGCGGCGGACAGGGCGTCTGCGAGTCGATCCGGCGTCCGGACGGTCCGCATCCCCTTGCCGCCGCCCCCGCCGGCGGGCTTCACGAGCAGGGGATAGCCGACGGTCTCCGCGGCCCTTCGCAGCGCCGCGTCCGATTGGCCCCGGCCGTCATAGCCGGGGACGACCGGCACGCCGAGCTTGACCGCCAGGCGCCGGGCGGCCGTCTTGTCGCCCATGGCTCGAATGGCCGCGGGCGGCGGCCCAACCCAGGCAATGCCGGCCTCGATCACGGCCTCGGCGAAGTCGGCGTTCTCGGCCAGGAAGCCGAAGCCCGGGTGGAGCGCGGCGGCCGCCGCGGCATGGGCTTTCTCGACCACGGCACCGATGTCGAGCAGGTCGATGGCGCCTGGGCCGTCCGTCGGGGGAACGACGACCTCGATACCGAGCCGATCCCCCGTGCGCTGGATGCGCTTGGCGATCTCGCCGCGGTTGGCCACGAACAGGCGCCGAATGGCGCCACGCGCTGGCCCAGCGCTGCCCGCGCCCGCGTCGCCCGTGCCCCCACCCGAACCTCCGCGCCCTCGCCCCACAAACGCGTCTAACGCGTCAGACGCGACACGCCATCGTCCACCAACGCGCCGCGCCGGCAGTAGCCCCCGGGCGATCCAGCGCTGGACGGACCGCGTGCTCGTACTGAGACGCTTAGCGGCCTCGCTCGGGCTCAGTTCGTCCGGCATGTGGCGCGATTGTCGCGTCTAGCCCTGGGATCGGCAAGGGGTCCGGCGTCGGGTTCGGGCCATTCGTCCGACGGACGTGCGTCAGTCGATCGATTCTTCGGCTGAGCTGGGGCTTTGCGGCTTCAGGCTCTAAACCGTGCACCAGGGTCTCGATCGGTCGGCTGGAAGCTTCGAATCGGGGCCTCAGGGTCGGTCGGGACCGCTCGTTTGGCGACTTCAGCCGAGGAATCGTGCATGAGACGCGGGGTCGGCGGCTGGAAGAGGTGCCGGGCGTCGCGCGGCGCGGGACGCGATCACGCTGCGCCGCCGACGCCGTCCACCCGCAACCATCCCCCTCGCCCATGAGCGTCGTGGGAATATTCATGCTCGATCGAGTCAGGAATATTCGGGCGACACTCATACGGGGGAGGAGGTCGTCGGGCTCGGCGCGGGCTCCGGCGAGTCGCTCGCCTATCAGTCCGCGTCGGGCGCCCAGGTGGGCCGGCGCTTCTCGGTGAACGCGGCGAAGCCCTCCTGCGCCTCGGGGCTCGTGCGTTGCCGGGCGATGACCCGGGCGGTGTGCCACTTGGAGGAGCCGTGGCCGAGGCCGCGGACCTCGCGGACGATCGACTTCGCCGCGCGGACGGCGGTGGGACCGGAGGCCAGAACGTCGGCGATGGCGGCGTCGACGGCGGCATCCAGCGACGCTGCCCCCTCGACGACCTCGTGCACCAACCCGATCCTCTGCGCCCGCAGGGCATCGAACCGGCGGCCGCCGGGGAACAGCGCCCGGGCGTGCGATTCGCCGATCTTGGCGATGACGAACGGCGCGATGACCGCCGGCAGGATGCCGAGCCGCGTCTCGGTGAACCCGAACTTCGCACCCGACTCTGCGACGACGAGATCCGCCACCGCGCACAGCCCCATGCCGCCACCCAGCGCGGCGCCCTGCACCCGGGCGATGACCGGCACGGGGCAGGTGGCGATCGCCTCGAACATCTCGGCCATCGCCATCGCGTCCTGTTCGTTGCCCTCGACATCGAGCGCCATCGCGGCCCGCATCCAGTCGATGTCGGCCCCGGCCGAAAAGACCTCGCCCTCGCCGGCCAGGACGACGGCCCGAAGGTCGGACGGCGCTTCACGTTCGAACCCGGCGAACGTCGTTCGAAGCTCGGCGATGACGGAGGCATCGAAGGCGTTCCGCCGCTCGGGCCGGGCGAGCGTCACGCGGGCGACGACCCCGCCGGGGCCGGTGCGCTCGACACGAAGGGCCGGTTTGTCGGTCACGGACGGAGGATACTCACCGCATGCGCATCCTCGTCATCGGCGCCGGCGGCGTCGGCAGCGCGTTCGTCCCAACGGCACTCCGCCGAAACTTCTTCGAGCATCTCGTGGTCGGGGACTACGACGAAGGGCGAGCCCGGGCGGTCGCCCAACGGGCCGCCGACCCTCGCGTCAGCGCCATGCGCATCGACGCATCGGACCGGGCGGCGATGGCGGCGCTGATCCGCGAGCAGCGGATCACCCACGTCCTCAACGCCGTCGATCCGCGCTTCGTCATGCCGATCTTCGAGGCCTGCCTCGAGGCTGGCGTCCACTACCTCGACATGGCGATGTCGCTTTCGAAGCCGCACGCCAGCCGGCCCCACGAGGAGCCCGGCGTCAAGCTCGGCGACGAGCAGTTCGCGATGGCCGCCGAGTGGGGATCCCATGGCCTGCTGGCCCTCGTCGGCATCGGGGTCGAGCCGGGGCTGTCGGACATCTTCGCCCGCTACGCCGCCGACCAGCTGTTCGAGTCGATCGAGGAGATCGGCGTCCGCGACGGGGCCAACCTCGTCGTCGAGGGCTACGACTTCGCGCCGTCGTTCTCGATCTGGACGACGATCGAGGAGTGCCTCAACCCGCCGGTCATCTGGGAGAAGGACCGCGGCTGGTACACGACGCCGCCGTTCAGCGAGCCCGAGGTGTTCGATTTCCCCCAGGGCATCGGGCCGGTCGAATGCGTCAACGTCGAGCACGAGGAGGTGCTGCTGATCCCGCGCTGGGTCAAGGCTCGCCGCGTGACGTTCAAGTACGGCCTCGGCAACGAGTTCATCGAGGTCCTGCGGGTCCTCCACAAGCTCGGGCTCGATCGAACGGAGAAGGTCCGCGTGGGCGGGGTCGAGGTCTCACCGCGCGATGTCGTCGCGGCCGTGCTGCCCGACCCGGCGACCCTCGGCGACCGGATGAGTGGCAAGACCTGCGCCGGGACCTGGGTGACCGGGACGGGTAAGGATGGCCGGCCCAAGGAGGTCTACCTCTACCACGTCGTCGACAACGCCTGGTCGATGGCTGAGTACGGCGCCCAGGCCGTCGTCTGGCAGACCGCGATCAACCCGGTCATCGCGCTGGAGCTGCTGGCGACCGGGGTCTGGTCAGGTTCCGGTGTGCTGGGGCCCGAGGCATTCGACCCCGTGCCGTTCCTCCAGCTCCTCAACGACTACGGCTCGCCGTGGGGGATGCGGGAGGGGGCAGGGCAAGCGACGCCCAGCGAGGTGTGAGGGCGTCCGACGACCTCCGGGACGAGCTCCTCCGGCTCGAGCGGGCGCTCGCCGAGCGCGACCCCGGCGCGCTGCCCGAGGGGGTTGATCTCGGCTCGCTCGTCACCGACGACTTCCTCGAGTTCGGCTCGAGCGGGCGCGTCTGGGATGCCGCGTCCGTGCATCACGCCCTGGCCAGCACGCCTGGTCCCGTCTCGATCGAGGACTTCGCGGTCGATCTCGTCGCGCCTGACGTGGCGCTGGTGACCTACCGGATGACCGACCCGATCCCGTCGAACCGCTCGTCGCTGTGGGTTCGCCGCGACGGCCGCTGGGTGATGCGCTTCCACCAGGGCACGCGCACGGACTGAGGCGGCCGCCGCTGAGCGCCCGCGGAATGTTCCCTCCGGCTACCTAAGCGACGTCTTTTCGCCCTCGCCGCGTCTCTTGGGGCCGGACCACCGCGGAATGTTCCCTCCGGCTACCTAAGCGACACGTTTTCGCGCTCGTCAGGCCTGTCGGGGCACCAACCTGTCGGTCCGGTTGCCGTGGTGAACAAAACGGACGGAATCGGGGACTCGTCGGCCCTCGGAGGGTGCCTTCCGTCCGTAAGGTAGCCCCGCAGAACATCACGACCACGGCGCATCTCCGCCGTCCGCGTCCAGCGCGTTGCGGAGCAGCGCGGTCCACGGGCCGGCGAGGAGATCGCGCTCCTCGTCGGTGATCTCGTCCCACACGATCGTCGCGACGACGGCGCGCTCGAGCGCCTGCTGGAACCTGACGCGATCCTCGGCCCGCGGCGCCTGGCCGAAGCCGGCGAACAGCATCTGCGGGGCCGGTAGCCGCCCCGCGAGGGAGCGGTCGGCCGCGATCCGGAAGGACGCCACCGCGCGCTCGACCGCCCGACGACGTGATTGGCTGGCGATGGCTGCCAGCGCCGAGACGCGCGCGGCCGCAAGCGCGTCGCCATCCGGCGACGCCGGGGCGAAGCGTTCGTAGTCGAGCGGGTCGATGTCTTCGAAGGCAGCCGCGAACGCTTCGAGCCGTTCCCGCTCCTCGCGCCGGAGCGCGTCGTAGTCGCCCATCAGGCGGGGACGCGGACCTCCGCGTCAACGACGGCCACGGCGTCGCCGACCGCGATCCGCCCGGGCACGGCGACCTCGCCGAGGACCCCGAGATCGGCGTGGCGGCCATCGCGAAGACCGCGGTAGGCGATGATCCCGCGCAGCGTGTCGAGGTCCCGGATGCCGGTGTCGGGATCCTGGGTCGTGATCGCGCAGCGGGCGTCGGGCTTGGTGATCCGGAGCACGGCCGATCCGATCTCGACCTGGCCCCCGATCCAGTCGTCTTCCTCGTGGGCTTCAGCGCCCTCGACCTCGATGAGCATCCGGAAGCGGCGCGCGTCGAGCGAGGCAACGCCGAGCTGCGCGGCCAGTGCCCGAATCGAACCGTCCGAGATGAGGCTGACGCCGTTCCGGACGTGGTCCCAGCCGACGGGGATTCGAGTGCCACCTGGACGGTCGCAGCGGACGATTCGAACCGGTCGCCCGGCGTACGGTTCGAGCGCGTCGGCCCAGGGGCCCTCGACGATATGGCCAGAGCCGAGCCGCTTGTGGACGTTCGTCTCGATCGGCTCGCCGAGGCGGACCTCGTCGTCGATGACCTCGCCGGACGGGAAGGTCAGCTGCAGCCGCGTCGCGTCAGGATCGGTCCAGGCCTGCACGCGCGCGAGGCCGCCGGCGATGAGGCGGTCGACCAGCCGGCCGTTGCGGTCGACCAGGTAGAAGCGGCGGTCCTCTGCGACACCGTCGGGGGTCAGCTCGATCGAGCGTGGATGCTGGAGCCCGAGGCTTCGAACAGGGGCGATCGACAGGCGGGAAACGCGGATCACGCGCCGAGCGTAGCCGACCGGGTCACGGCGCCTCGCGGCGCGTGGTCGAGTAGACGTTGGTGACGTAGGGCAGCTCGATGACGTCGGATCCGGCGATCTCCGGGTCGGTCATGAGGAGCTCGCGGATCTCCGCCAGCACGGCGTCGCGCGCTTGGGGCGGCGCGGCCGCGACGTAGCTGACCGAGGCGACGCGGTCGATGATCGTCTCGAGGCCGCCCCGCTGGACGTTGCTGAACTCGGCCTCGCGGAGCGGTTCGAACAGGTCGCTCGTCGCGAACGCGCGGCGCCATTCGCCGGTCCGAAACCGGGGCTCACCTGCCGCCAGGCGGTCGATGAGAGTCTCGAGCCGGTGCTGCCAGGGCCGTTGCGGATCGCGCGACTGCCAGATCAGCCCGAGGCCGCCGCCCCGTCGGAGGACGCGGTGAATCTCACGCAGTGCCCGCTCGCCATCGAACCAATGGAACGCCTGCCCGACGACCACGGCATCGACGCTGGTGTCAGGGAGCGGGATCGTCTCCGCCGTGCCTTCGAGAACCTCGGCGCTCGGAACCGCCATCGCCAGCCGTGCCCGCATCGCCGCCACCGGCGCAACCGCGATCAGCTCGGCGCCGCTCGGCACGAGCGCGCGCGTCAGCTTCCCCGTCCCTGCCGCGAGATCCAGCACGGGCCGGCCCGCCCCGATGCCGAGCACCCGAACCAGGTGCTCGACCGCCTCCGCCGCATACGCCGGCCGCCCCCGCTCGTACGCCTCGGCCGCCGCCTCGAACCCCCGGGCAGCCGCATCGTGGATCGTCACACACGAAGGGTAGGCCCACGCGGCTCCGTCCCATCGAACTACGGGAGGTGCTCGACGACCTCGATCTCAACCGCGGTAGCGAGCGCGTATGGATCACCGCGCTCGCCACACGCTGCGAACGTGCCCTCGACCGACGCGGAGATTCGCCACCGGCCGACCGGCAGACGCAAGGTGCCGTCGACGAACAGGTCCTCGAAGTCCGGCGGGAGCAGGTCCGCGCTCATGGACGTCACATTGCCGGGTCCAAGCACGAGCAGTCGCTCTGCGCCCTCGACCATGCCGAGGTCGACGCAGTCGCTGTCGTAAATGATGGTGCGAGTCTGCGGATCGATCGCATCCAGCTGCTCGATGGAGAGGGCGACCTCTGGATAGAAGTGGCTTGCCACGAGCGGCTTACCGTCGGCGAACCAATACGAGGCTTCCAGCTCGACTGGCTCGCCAGCCTCGTATCGTGCGTGGGTCGACTTGAGCTGGAGCACGACCCATCCGATGTCGGCGCCTCCGTACACCGGCTTATCCGCCCACTCCGTCGGGGTGGGATGGCCCGGCGTGGCCGCCGGATCATCGTCGACGACGATCTCGATCTCGGCCATCAGGTTGTACGTGGGCCCGCCGCCCAGGCACGGCCCGCTGGAAGCGGCGTATAGATGCCACGTACCTTCGGGCAGGCGCAATTCAGGATCCGCTATCCAGGCTTGGTGCATGTCCGCGTCGGGATGTTCGTTGCTGAACGATCCGGACTTCCGGAAGCGCTTCACGATCGGGTCGTCGCGACTCATGGTCGTTGAGCCACACACCAGCCGGCTGATGCCACCGACCTGGATCGCTCCGAACACCTTCTCGCGGATGCCGAAGAGGATCGGGCCCCCGCTGTCGTGGGTGATCTCGACCGTCTGGCTGCCACCGTGGTAGGTCAGGGTCGCGCTCACGTCGATCGGCACGTTGGGTGCGTAGTGCGTCTTGTCGGACCGCAGCGTGAGCTCGAAGTCGCCGTCCCGAGCGGTTGCCGACTGCGTCGGGTTGGCGATCTCGGTTGGCGCCGGGACGACGGCCTCGACCTCGATCGTGATTTCCGCCTCGAGGCTCGCTGCCGGCGAGCTTCCACCACAAACTGGACCAAACCCGGCTTTGGCATAGATATGCCACGTCCCCGTCGGCAGCCGAAGGACGGGATCCTTCATGAACGCTCGGAAGGCCTCGGCCTCGGGGTGGTCGCTCGGGAAGATGCCCGTCTTTCCGAAGGGCTGCTCGACCGGCGCTCCGCGCTCTATGTCCGTTCGCTTGCCGCAATCAGCTAAGTCGTAGCGCGTCGTGAGTTCTACGACCCCGAAGATCGGTTCACGGACGCCGAATCGGACCAGGCCGGTGGAACTATGGTTCACGGTGACGATGTCCTCGGTTCCGAGGTAGGTCAGCGTCCCGGTGACGTCGATTGGTTCGTCGGGCAGGTAGTACGTCTTGTCGGATCGGAGGGTCAACTCGAAGTCCCCATCGCGGACCGTCGTGCTCTGCTCCGGATTCGCGCGCTCGGTCGGTGCAGGCGGGTCGGTCGGGGACGGCGTGGGCGACTCGACGGTGATCGCGATCTCGGCTTCGAGCTTGAATTCCTGGACATCGTCGACCGAGAACTCGGCGATCGCGGCGACGTGCCAGGTGCCGGACGGTAGCTGCAGGCCGGGCGCGGCGAGCCATGTCTGGAACTCCTCCGGCGGTGGGCTCTGCCAGCCGCCCGATTTGGCGAATGGAACGTCGAGTGCTACGCCACGGGTCAGCGATGTTCGGTTACGGCTCGCTTCCCAGATCCCGTCGAGCGTTGCTCCGAAGATGGGTTCTCGAATGAGGAAGTTGATGGGGCTCGAAGCTGCACCACCTGCGTGGATGACGTGCGCCTCGGCCTCTGTTCCACGGTAGGTCAGGCTCGCCTCGATGTTGATCGGCTCGCCCGGCGCGTACAGTCCCTTGGCCGACCGGATGGTGAGCTCGAAGTCGCCCTGGCGGACGGTTTCGACGACCGGTCCGTAGGCCGGCTGGCTGCCCGAGCCGAGGATCCCGACCGCCGCGACGAGGAGCGTGGCCACGAGCGCGACGAGGACCCACGAGCGACCGGAGGCCGGGCGAAACGCGGGACCGAGACGCACGGGCCGCCTGACCATGGCCATCGGCGAGGATGGGCGGACCGGAACGGCCGCGGCGAGGTTGGCCAGCCGATCGCGAAGGACTTGGTCGTCGTTCATGGGGTATCACCCAAGTCCGCGCGGAGGCGGGCATGGCCGCGCGAGATCCAGCTCGCGACGGTGCCGCGCGGCGCGTCGAGCATTCGACCGACCTCGTCCTGGGTGTAGCCATCGAGCTCGGTCAGGATGATCGCGGCGCGGGTCCGGCGATCGAGGCGGCCGAGCGCCCGCCACAGGTCGGGATCGACGGCCATGGCCCACGTCGCGTCCGTCTCGCGCATCGGCAGGAAGCCCCAGCGCCGCCGTCGTCGGCGCTCATCGATCGCCAGGCGCATCCCGACCGTCGCCAGCCATCTCGCCGGCTCGGTCATGTCGGGCAGGGGCCAGCGCTCCATCGCGCGCACGAACGTCTCCTGTGCCAGGTCGTGGGCCTCCTCAGCGTCGCCGACGATCAGCGCGAGCCGCCGGACGAGCCAGTCGCGGTGGGCTTCGAACGCCCGCTCGAGCGCTGCGCCCGGCTCGGCGGATTCGCCGACCTCGGTTGCCAACGAGCCCCCTTTCACCGTGCCTAACGACTGAGACGGCCCCGCTGTTGCACGGCCTGGATTCTGGTGACGGCTCGCGTTAGCGCTACCGCTCTCACGCGGGCTCCGCTACCGCTCTGACGCAACGATTAGTACCGCTTTGACGCATCAGAACCCGCGTTTCTAGCCCTACATCCGGAAGACGCCGAACTTCGTGTCCGGGATCGGCGCGTGGAGGGCGGCTTCGAGGCCGATCGACAGGACGCGGCGGGTGTCGAGCGGATCGATGACCCCGTCGTCCCACAGCCGAGCGGTCGCGAAGTACGGCGAGCCCTCGCGCTCGTAGGTCTCGAGGATCGGGGCTTCGAAGGCTTCGCGCTCGGCGTCCGACGGCCAGCGCCCGCCTTCGAGCGAGGCCTCCCGGACGGTCGAAAGCACCCGGGCGGCTTGCTGCCCGCCCATGACGCTGATCCGCGAGTTCGGCCAGGACCACAGGAAGCGCGGCGAGTAGGCGCGGCCGGCCATGGCGTAGTTGCCGGCGCCGAAGCTGCCACCGATGAGGACGGTGAACTTCGGCACGGCCGCGGTTGCCACCGCGGTCACGAGCTTCGCGCCGTCCTTGGCGATGCCGCCGGCCTCGTACTCCCGCCCGACCATGAAGCCGGTGATGTTCTGGAGGAACACGAGCGGGATGCGGCGCTGGGCGGCGAGCTCGATGAAGTGGGCGCCCTTGAGGGCCGACTGGCTGAACAGGATGCCGTCGTTGGCGAGGATCCCGACCGGCCAGCCGTCGAGGTGGGCGAAGCCGCAGACGAGGGTCTCTCCGTAGAGCGGCTTGAACTCGTGGAAGCGCGAGCCATCGACGAGGCGCGAAATGATTTCGCGGACTGGAATGGTTCTGCGGGTGTCGGCCGAGATCGCGGCGTACAGGTGGGCGACGCCGTCGCCGCCGTCGGGCGGGACGCCGGGCGGCTCAGGCTCGCGACGGTCCCACGGCGGAGGCGGCGGACGGCGTTCGAGATGGCGGACGATCGAGCGGCCGAGGGCGATCGCGTGTTCGTCGTCGAGCGCCTCGTGGTCGGCCACGCCCGATTCGCGGGCGTGGACCTCGGCGCCGCCGAGCGTTTCGGCATCGACGTCCTCGCCGGTCGCGGCTTTCACCAGCGGCGGGCCGCCCAGGAAGATCGTGCCGGTGCCGCGGACGATGACGGTCTCGTCGCTCATCGCCGGCACGTACGCGCCGCCGGCGGTGGATGAGCCCATGACAAGCGCGACCTGGGGAATGCCGAGCGACGACATCCGTGCCTGGTTGTAGAAGATCCGGCCGAAGTGCTCGCGGTCCGGGAAGACGTCGGCCTGGAGCGGCAGAAAGGCCCCACCAGAATCGACCAGGTAGACGCACGGCAGCCGGTTCTCGAGCGCGATCTCCTGGGCCCGGAGGTGCTTCTTGACGGTCATTGGGTAGTAGGTCCCGCCCTTGACCGTGGCGTCGTTGGCCACGATCACGCACATCGTCCCCTCGATGCGCCCGATGCCCGTGACGATGCCCGCTGAGGGCGCCTCGTCGTCGTAGAGGCCGTTCGCGGCGAGCGGGCTGAGCTCGAGGAAGGCGCCTCCCGGATCGAGCAGGCGGTCGATGCGCTCGCGGACCGGCAGCTTGTCCCGTTCTCGATGCCTGGTGATGGAGCGCTCGTCGCCGCCCGCGCCGCGTTCGGTCACGGTTCGGGTTCGCTCGCGAAGCACGGCGACGAGGGCCGTCATCGACTCGAGGTTGGCGCGCGCCTCCTCGCTCGAGGGATCGAGCCGGCTTCGCAGGACGGGCATGGCCGGCAGGATAGCCCGCAGCATCCCCTCGGCCTTGACGGCCCAGCTGCGCCGCCTGATGATGTTTCCGTCATCAAGGAGACGTCCCATGTCGATGGCCGGAAGAATGGTCAGGCACGCCCGGCGCCGCGCCGGGCTGACCCAGCGCCAGCTCGCGGCGAAGGCCGGCATCCCGCAGGAGACGATCGCCCGCATCGAACGCGGACGGGTTGACCCTCGGGTCAGCACGCTGGATCGCCTGCTCGAAGCCTGCGGCTTCGGCCTCGAACACCTGCCGCGCCTCGGGATCGGCGTCGACCGTCCGCAGATCCGCGAACGACTCGCGATGCCGCCAGGTGATCGGCTGATGAGGGCGATCCGCGAAGATCGGAACATGGTTGATTTCCGGCGCCGTTTCCGATGGGTCGCCGAGCGTGAGTGAAGGCCCAGACTTCCAAGCCGACGAGCTTCTGCACCGCCTGGTTGCGGCCGGAGTTCGGTTCGTCGTCATCGGCGGTCTTGCCGCTCAAGCCCATGGCTCGCCGTCCCTGACAGCCGACCTCGACATCGTCCCATCCTGGGATCGTGAGAATCTCCGGCGCGTTGCCGACGTCCTGGGCGACGTGGCGGCCATCCGCCATGGCGTGGCGCCCGGCTCACCGCCGCTGCCGCCGCTGGACGAGCGGACCCTGCACGCCGGGGCGGTCTTCACCTTGACCACCCGGTTCGGGCGGCTCGACCTCCTGGCGAGCCCTGACCCGGGGCTCGACTTCGAACGGCTCGCCGCTGGCGCCAGGACCGGCGAGGTCGACGGCGTCCGTGTCGCCATCGCGTCGCTCGATGACCTGATCGAGATGAAGCGGGCTGCCGGGCGGCCGAAGGACCGGGTCGAGCTCGAGATCCTCGGCGCGCTTCGGGAGGAGATCGACCGCCTGCCGGCGGATAGCGATCGGGGCAGGGAACCGCGGTGAGGTTCGAGTCGTCTTTCCGGCCGATGCAGTCGGCCGGTAGCTCGCGAAGCCTCGGCCGCCTCGGGACCCTGTGGCTCGTGGCGGCGATCCTCGCGCTGGCCGGCTGCAGCGGCTCCCTCGACTCCGTCCTGCCCGGAACCGGCCCACTGGTGACGGTTCGAATGGAGGGCGGCATGTGCCCGGAGGGCATGTGCGAGGCCGCCTGGGTGCTCCATCGGGACGGTCGAATCGTGACCGACGCCGATCCACCCCAAGAGGTCGGGCGGGCCGGCGGCGACGCGATGACGGCCTTGACCGCCGCGGTCGAAGCCGCCGACTACGGCGCCATTCGAAGCCGGCCGTTCACCGGGACCTGCCCCACGGCGTATGACGGCCAGGAGGTCGTCTTCGAATTCCACGCCTCGTCGGGCGTCCAGCGCGTCGCGTCGTGCGAGGTCGAGATCGACTGGACCCACCCGTTGTTCGCCGCGACGGTCGCGGCACTCAGCTCGGTCGTGTCGGTTCCCACCGACTTCTGAACGCCGCGCGGCCACCGGCGACGAAGAACGCGAGGCCGAGCGCGGCGAGCGCGAGGGCTGCGGCCAGGCCGATCCCCTGGAGCGTGAGCGCGGCGCTGTCGCAGCCGGCCGACTGGCCAGGCCCGATCGGGATGCCCCCGGCGTCGGGCACGATCTGATAGCTGATGCCAGCCGGGCCCTGGGTCGCGATCCAGCACAGCGGTTCCGTCAGCCCGAGGAGCGCGACGCCCGCGCCGACGAGCAGGGCCGCGACGGCCACGCCGGCGAGCGCTTGGCCAAGGCGCGACCGTCCGCCCATCTCCCGGTTGGGGAGCCGGCCCATCTCGCCCACGAACAGGATCGCCGGAACGAGGAACAGCAGCGTCACGAAGCTCCACGACAGCGGCGCACCGACGACGTCGGCTGCGGCCGCGGCGAGCAGGAGCGATCGGCGACGGGCGACCGTCCCGAGCCAGCCGACGACTGCCGGTGTCGCGTAGAGCAAACCGATCGCGAGCCCGCGCGGCAGCGGCTCGGGCGAGGCGTGGCCCTGGCTGAGCGAGAGTCCCCCAAGGGCGATCGCGAAGACCAGCTGCGCGACGACGCCGACGAGCCCCGGCGACGTCATAGCGCCGCCCCGGCCCAGGACCACATCGCCGGCGACGGAGCCCGGTCGTCATTGCCGGTCACCGACGCGGCTGCTGCGTCGTATCCAACGATTGTCACGCGAGGCGCTCCAGTCGAAGGAGGGCGCACGCTCAGGCAGCCGTGCTCAACGGCTACCCGGAGCCTCGGCGCCACCCGATTCAGTGGATACAACGCGAGGACTGCGCAGGTGGTAGCGATTCGGGGGAGACCGGCCATCACGACGCGCTCACTGCGTAGGTGACGGGCAGGAGCAGGGGGAGCATGCCTGGGGGCGAGATGGTGGGGAGGATGAGCTGGCGCCTTCACCGGGTCAATTACCTGCTACTTCCAGAGTGCACGTTTACCCCGTTGTAGACCGAAAATGTGCTAACGTCAAGTGGCAAGTTCTTGGTGGGTGGAGTAGGCTCTGCGACGTGACGAGCACTGCCGCCGCGAGGGCGGTGACGGCGGAACGTTCAGCCGAGACCTCCGTCGCGGCGGAGGCCATCCGGGTGCGCCTTGCCGATGCGTGGGGCGAGATGGGCGCCGCCTGGGGAGTCGCCCCGGCGATCGCTCGAGTCCAGGCGTACCTCCTCGCTCGCCAGGCGCCGCTGACCGAGCGCGAGGTCCGCGCGGCGCTGGGGCTATCCCACCGCGCGGCCAGCCTCGCCCTTGCAGAGGCCGAGTCCTGGGGCCTGATCGAGCGCGTCGCCGAGCCGCGGCGAGTCGGCCGCCGGGGTCCGGCGGGAACGGCCTACCAGGCGGTCGGCGACCACTGGCGCTGGTTCGGGCGAGTCGTCGCCGAGCGCAAGGTTCGGGAGGGCGACCCGATCGTCGAGATCCTCGAACAGACCGCCGCCGAAGCGACGGCGGCCTCCA
>VEOW01000192.1 GCA_012026785.1 Chloroflexota bacterium
ACGAGGTCGTCGGCGGGGCCTACCGCAAGAACAACATCACCACGATGGAGCTTCGCTTCAACCCCATGAAGCGGAACCGCGGCGGCGAGCAGGACCTCGCCCACATCATCGCCGCGGCGGCGCGGGGCATGGATCGGGCGATGCTCGAGTACCCGGTCAAGCCCGGCCTCATCTTCTGCCTCGACCGGGCCTTCCCCTACGAGTTGAACGAGATCATCGCCGAGAAGGCCATCGCCTGGCGCGATCGGGGCATCGTCGGGGTCGACATCGCGGGCCCCGAATCGGCGACGTTCCGGGTGGCCGACTACCGGAAGCTGATGCGCCGGGTCCGACAGTACGGTCTTGGCCTGACGGTCCACACCGGCGAGTCCGGACCGGTCGACGAGGTCGCCCGGGTCATCGAGCTGCTGGAACCCGATCGGATCGGGCACGGCGTGAAATCCGCCTATGACCCGCGGGCGATGGCGATGCTCGAGGAGCGGGGCATCGTCCTGGAGATCTGCCCGACCTCGAACCTCAACACCCGGGTCGTGTCGGGCTGGGACGAGTTCCGCTGGATCTTCGACCAGTTCCGCCGCCACGGCGTGCGATTCACCGTCAGCACCGACGGGCCCGAGATGCTCCAGACCTACATCCGCGACGAGCTTTCGACCCTCGGTCGCCTCGGCATCCTCAGCGTCGAGGAACAGGAGCAGGTCGCCGCCACCTCGATGGCGGCGTCGTTCGTCCCGAACGTCTCGGACGTCCCGCTTCCGCAGCGCCGACCCGCTCCACGCGAGGTCGTCGAGCGCGAGGAGGCCTGATCGAATCGCCGGCCTGGCGGAGCCTCCCGGATCAGGAACTCGGGAGCGAGATGCGGTAGGTGCAGCAGCGATCGCCGGCGGCGATGTGGGTCTCGCGGACGACCTCGGTCTCGAGGACCTCACGGAACAGGGTGATCTCCGCATCGCAGGCGGCGGAATTCTCGCGGGCGACCTTGAAGATCGCGCAGTTATGCTCGCGGAGCCGGATCGTCCCGTCCTCGTCGACGAGGGCCTCGGCGAGGTAGCCCCCTTCGTCCTGGAGGACGGCGAGCGCTCGAACCCGCTCGGCCAGCGACGCTGAAGGGGGAAGGCGCTCGGCCATTCGAGCTCGAACCCGCTCGCCGGCCTGGCGGCGACGGGCGGCGAAGACGTCCTCGATCAGGTCCGCACCACCGAGTGACTCGATCGCGGCGAGGATGCTCGCCGCGAACCCAGCGTAGTCGGCCGGGAAGAGGTCCTGGGCGTCGGCGGTGACGTCATACAGGTGGCGCGGGCGGCCGACGCCGTGCTTCTCCCGCGCGTGGCTGACGAGGCCGGCTTCCTCGAGAGCGTGGAGCTGCTGCAGGACGCCCGTGCGGCTGGCCGTCAGGGCCGCTGCCAGCCCGTCGGGCGACGTCGGGCCGGCTTGGCGGAGGAAGAGAAGGATCGCGCGCCGAAGCGCCGACGGGGTGGCCACGCCGTTCGAGCGGCCGGCATGGGCGCCTCCGTTCGGGCGGCCCTTCCGTGCATCTCCGTTCAGTCGCGACGGCGCGGACGAGGCTGACGGTTCGCGTCCTGCCGCGGCGGAAGGCCTGGCGGCCGATGGCGCGATCGGCTCGGACATGGACCGACGCTAGCACAGAAGCCCATGACGGGCCCCCGACGCGAGGCGTCCAGGACAGTCGCTGCCGCTTCGCCCGGCGAGCTCTCAGGGCCGCTCGACAAGGCGAGCCTCGAGGCGATCGAGGTACGGCTGCTCGAGGCCGCCTGCCATGAGGTACTCCAGGGCCGAGCCATAGCGCCCCCGGAGGTAGCCGAGCGTGTCCAGGATGACCTCGCGACGTGGCTCGGCGAGGCCGCGGAGCCGCTGGCGCTCCCGTGGATCGTCGGTCATCCGATCGAGCCACTCGACGATCAACGGCTCGAAGTTCAGGCTGGTCAGGGCGTAGTCGTCGGCGATCTGGTCGTCGGCGACGCCGACGAGCGACAGCAACAGGCCGATGACCAGGCCGGTGCGGTCCTTGCCGGCATGGCAGTGGACGAGGACGCCTCCCGGGGGAGCATCGGCCACGGCGCGGGCGATGGCCACGAGGCCAGCCCGGTGCCCGTCGAGATCGATCCGGTTGAGCTCCTCGCGCGTTTCGGCCCGTTCGTAGCGTGCCTTGATCTCCGCCCACGCATCCGCATCCCGGCCGAGGCTGAATGGGACATTGAGGTACTTCACAACTTCGTCGTCGGCAGCGAACGGGTAGACATCGTCCTCGGCGAGCTCGCCCGCGCTGCGGACGTCGACGATCGTGCGAACGCCGTGCTCGACGAGCGCAGCGCGGCCTTCGTCCGTCAGCCGCGTCAGGACGTCGGACCGCACCAGGGCGCCGGGCCGGATTCGGCCTCCGTGCATCGGCGGCAGGCCGCCGACGTCGCGGGCATTGAGGAGGCCCGCCCAATCGAGAATGCGTCTTGCCGTCAGGTCCGGTGGCACCATCTGAAGTCTCGAAATCCTCGGCGCGGATTCATGGTCCAGTGCGGGCATTCTGACCTGCCGGCCACGTCCCTGCGGCTCCGCTGACCGCCGACCACCTGGCCCCCGGCCGCCGCGTGCCTGGCCCCCCGGCCGCCGCGGCGCGCCTCGGCCCGGCCGCCGCGATCACCTAACGATGAGGCGCGTCGTATCCACTGATTCTCATCAATCGTCGCCCGAATCCGGCCCTTGGCAACATTGCGCACGCTCGGCTCACGGCCGTCGATGCCGCTCCAGCCGCCCCCGACATGGATACCACGCGGCGCTTGCGTAGGTGCAAGGGAAATTGGGCGAGTTGCCTGTTATCACGCAAGGGCCGCGTAGGTGGCGGCGCGGGGATCGACGAGGTGCCGGTGCGGGGATCGACGAGGGGATCGACGCGGGGTGCGGGAACGGCCGCATAGGTGGTGGCGGCGACCGCGGGGACCGGACTGGTACGCTCCGGCGCGATGGATCTCGACCTGTCCCCGGAGCACGCCCTGCTCCGTTCGACCGTCCGCGACTTCATGGTCAACGAAGTCGGGCCGGTCGTCGAAGAGCACGAGCGCGAGCATCGCTTCCCGGTCGATGTCGTCAAGCGCCTGGGCGAGATGGGCTGGCTCGGCATCCCGATCCCCGAGGACGAGGGGGGAGCAGGCCTCGACACCATGGCCTACGCGATCGCGGTCGAGGAGATCGGGCGGGTGTGGGGCTCCCTGGGCCTGATCGTCGCCGCCCACACCAGCCTCGGCTGCGGCCCGCTCCACGAGGCGGGCACGAAGGAGCAGAAGGACCGCTACCTGGTCCCGATGGCCTCGGGTCGGGTCATCGGCGCCTACGGCCTGACCGAGCCGGGTGCGGGCTCCGATGCCGGCGGCACGCGGACGACGGCGCGAGAGGATGCCGCGACCGGCGAGTGGGTCATCGACGGCAGCAAGCGCTTCATCACCAATGCCGGCCAAGCGGGGACCTACATCATCACCGCCAGGACCGGCGAGAAGGCCGACGGCAACGCCGAGATCAGCGCCTTCATCCTGCCGGCCGACACCCCGGGCTTCCGGGTCGCCCGGATCGAGGACAAGCTGGGCCTCCACGCCTCGGCCACCGGCGAGCTCGCCTTCGATGACTGCCGCATCCCGGCCGACCACCTGCTGGGCCACCGCGGCGGGGGCTTTCGAACCTTCCTGAAGATCCTCGACGGCGGTCGAATCAGCATTGGGGCCCTGGCGGTCGGGCTGGCCCAGGCGGCGTTCGACGCGGCCGTGCCGTACGCCCAGACGCGCGAGCAGTTCGGCCGGCCGATCGGCAGCTTCCAGGGCGTCGCGTTCATGATCGCCGACATGGCGCCCGAGATCGAGGCGGCCCGTGCCCTCGTGTGGAAGGCGGCCTGGCTCAAGGACCACGGTCGCGACTATGCCCTCGCCGCGGCCCAGGCGAAGCTGTTCGCCTCGGAGGTCAGCTCACGGGCGACGAACGCCGCGATCCAGGTCCACGGCGGCTACGGCTACGTGACCGAGTACCCGGTCGAGCGCTACCTCCGCGACGCCAAGCTGACCGAGATCGGGGAGGGGACGAGCCAGGTTCAGCGGCTGGTCATCGCGCGCAAGATCCTGGGTCTGCGGATCCTGTAGGGGGCGAGGAGGGGCAAGAGCGGAGCGCCGGCGGGGCAACTAGCTGACCGCGACGAGCCGGACGACGAGCCGGTACGCGTCGTTCTTCCCGACGCACGTCTGGAGCGTCATGCTCGGCCGCGACTGGCTGGCGATCGCCCAGCTGGCGTTGTCGGGCTTGACCACCCGCCACTCGGTGATCTTGTACTTGCGGACCTTGCCGCTGCCGTTGGCGTACCAGGCCGCCATCCCGACCCGGAGCCGGCCGCTGACGTAGGCGTCGTGGAGCGGCTTCATGACGCTGTACGCATGGCCGAGCAGGTAGACGTTGTTCGAGCCCGCGCAGCCCCAGCGATAGAGGTAGTTGTCGGGGGGTCGCGTTCGAGGGCACGGGTAGCTGTGGACCCGCTTGTTGATCCCGAGGCGGGGGAACCAAAAATGATTGGTGCCGCTGAACTCGCGGGTCGGGCTGGACGCGACCGTGGTCTTGGTGCTCGTGGCGTTCGACTTGGAGGACTTGGTCGATTTCGAACCACCCTCGGCCTTGGGCTTCTCGGCCTTCGGCGCGGGTGCCGCAACGGGCTCGGATGGCCAGAATGCGCGGGCGTCCGGGACCGTCTCCGCCCAGGCCGCGAGGGACCCGAGGGGCACCGCCCGGACGGGCGCCGGTGTCGGGTTCGAACGCTCGCCGAGCAGCTCCTGGCGCGATCCGTGGCGCTCCGAGACGAAGCCGCCTGACGCCGCGCCCCCGGCCGCGACGTCGTCGCCTGCCGCTGGTTGCGGGGCCGCGGTGAGCTGCAGGCCGGCCAGCCCGGTCGAGCCGCCGGCGACAAGGGCAACGACCAGCAGCGGGATGGCGACGAAGGTTCGAAGGCGGTTGGTGAGCGGGGCGTCCATGCCCCGCAGCCTCGGTTCCCGGATGCACCGGCGCCGCCACCCGGTGGTCCCGAACCGCCGTGGTCAAACGGGACCGGTCCGGGTCACGGTCCCGCCCCCGGTACGGGAAGGATGTCTCAGTTGCCCCGACGCACCACGGCCCAGGGGGCGCGATCAGCCGCCGGTTCCGGAGGCCTCCCCGAGCGCCTTCCGGACCGCATCCTCGAACTCCGACCCCCACGGCCCCGGCCCGGCCAGGACGTACGGCGAGCGATCGACGAACTCGAGGCTCGCCGGGTCCTCGGCCCATTCGGCGACGCAACGGTCGACGTCGGCCCGACGCCGCTCCCAGGCATCGCGATTGCGGAAGATGTAGATCCGCATCGTGATCGGTGTCGGTTGGTCCAAGCCGCGGGCATCGAAACGGATCGCGGTCGGCCCGAGCGTCGGATCGGAGCAGCCCGCGTCGCCGGCAACCCAGTTCTCCGCCTCGCCGCCGAAGCGGCCGAGCTGGCTGACGATCTCGGGGAACGACTCGGGGGCGTGTGGCGGGGGCGAGAAGCTGATCGCGCCGCAGGCGCCGGCGGCGCCGCCGAGGAGGAGGGCGGCGATCGCGAGCGACACGCGCTTGCGAATCACGCGTCCGTCACCGAGCGAGCCGCCGTCGCGCCCCGCTCCCGAGCCAGCGCCTCGAACGGCTCTAGGGCGCGCGGGTCGGCGAGGGCATCTCGCGATGCGGTGGCCTCGGCCGGCATGCCCTGGAGGATCCGCTTGATCGGCACCTCCAGCTTCTTGCCCGAGAGCGTTCGCGGGATCGCCGGGACGCCGATGATCGCGTCGGGCACGTGGCGCGGCGAGAGCTCGTCGCGCAGCTCCCGCGAGATTCGAGACCGGAGTGTGTCGTCCAGCGCGGCGCCATCGCGCGGCGCCACGAAGAGCAGCAGCTCGCCCGGGCCGCCGCCTTCGTCCTCGAGATGGACCACCAGCGAATCGGCCACCTCCGGCAGCGCCTCGACCACGCCGTAGAACTCCGCAGTGCCGATTCTCACGCCGCCGCGCTTGAGGGTCGCGTCGCTGCGGCCGCTGATGACGCACGAGCCGCGCTCGGTGATCGTCAGCCAGTCGCCGTGGCGCCAGACGCCCGGGTAGGTCGAGAAGTACGCCTCGCGCAGCCGGGAGCCGTCGGCGTCGCCCCACAACCCGACCGGCATCGACGGCATCGGGGCGGTGATGACCATCTCGCCCTCGCGCCCGACCACCGGCCGGCCGTCCTCGTCGAAGGCCTCGACCTTCGCGCCGAGCATCCGGCAGCTGATCTCGCCCGCCCACACCGGCACCAGCGGCGATGGCCCAAGAAAGCCGGTACAAAGGTCGGTGCCGCCGCTGAGCGACCCGAGTGGCACGGCGTCGGAGACGGCGTCATGGACCCATTCGAACCCCGCCGCCGGCAGCGGCGCCCCCGTCGAGCCGACGCCCCGGAGGGCGCCGAGGTCCCACTCCCGCCCCGGCTGCAGGCCCGCCTTTCGACAGGCCATCAGGAACGGCGCGCTGGCCCCGAAGTAGGTCGTCCGGGTCTCGGCCGCCATCCTCCACAGCGTCGAGAGGCCCGGGTAGGCCGGGTTGCCATCGAACGTCACGACCGTCGCACCCACCGCGAGCCCCGAGACGAGGTAGTTCCACATCATCCAGCCGGTCGTGGTGAACCAGAAGAACCGATCGTCGGGCCCGAGGTCGGTGTGGAGCGCCAGGGCCTTCAGGTGCTCGAGGGTGATCCCGCCATGGCCATGCACGATCGGCTTCGGCAGCCCGGTCGTGCCCGACGAGTACAGGATGTACAGCGGGTGGTCGAAGTCGACGGGTTCGAATTCGAGTGGGGCGGCCTCGGCCAAGAGGTCGTCCCAGGCGACCGCGCCCTCGATGCGGCGGACGGCGTCGGGCTCGAGGTAGGGGAGGACGACGGTCGCCTCGAGCGACGGCAGGGCAGTGCGGATCTCGGCCAGCTCGGCGATCTTGTCGACCGGCCGGTCGCCGTAGCGGTAGCCGTCGACCGCCAGGAGGACCTTCGGCTCGATCTGGCCAAACCGGTCGATGACTGCCCGGGTTCCAAACTCCGGCGCGCACGACGACCAGATCGCGCCGAGGCTCGCGGTCGCGAGGAGGCCGACGATCGCCTCGGGCACGTTGGGCAGGAACGCGGCGACCCGGTCGCCGCGACCTACGCCGAGGCGCTGCAGTCCGCGTCGGCACCGCGCCACCTGGTCCCGCAGCTCCGCGGCGGTCAGCTCGAGCGGCTCGCGCGACTGGGAGCGGCCGATGACGACAACGTCCTCGCCCGACCGACCGGGCAGTCGCAGGGCCTGCTCGGCGTAGTTGAGCGTCGCGCCAGGGAACCACACCGCCCCGGGCAGCCGGGCCTCGGCGAGATCACCGTTCGGCGGCGTGTGCGCGGTGACGTCGAAGTAGTCCCAGATCGATCGCCAGAAAGCCCCCGGTTGCTCGACCGACCAGCGCCAGGCCTCGTCGTAGGTCCGCAGTTCGAGGCCCCGGTCCGACGCCAGCCAGGCGAGGTACTTGCCCATCCGCGAGCGCTCGAGAGCGCTGGCAGGCGGGGACCAGAGAATCCCCGGCTCCATGCCGCGTTGGTCCTCGACCGTCTCCTCGGCGCTCACGCCCGAACGGTAGCGCACGGTCCCATGCGGGCGGTCGTCGCTAGGATCGTGTTGTGACGAAGTGGTACCTCCCGCACGAGCTTCCGACCGACGAGCTGAAGATGGCTGCGGGCGATTCGGTCTCGGCCACGCCCGTCGCCGACCTCGTCCGGTCTGTGGCGACCGCGCTCCAGGCCGAGCCCCGCTTTGCGCCCACCCGGGCGAGCCATCGCGAGCCGGTCCGAAAGCTCGGTCCCAACGGACTGCGGGGCACCTTCGACGCGGAGCTCGAGCGGTCGGCTGGCAGGGGTTTTCGGATGCTCTTCGGCGGTCCGCACGAGGACCTGCATGGGACACTGGACGTGTTCCCGGACACGATGCTCGACCGTGCGCCCCGGACGCACACGATCGACGTCAGCGTCCCGATCGCCGATATCGATACCGACGGGATTGCCGCGTTCGCTGCCTGGGCCATGGGCCTGTTCGATGCCCTGGGTGTCTTCCATGGCTTCGTGACCACGACGAACATGCAGGCCCAGCGCAAGGCGATGATCAGCGAGGCAGTGATGCGTGGTGAGATGGCGCCGCCGCGCTGGGATGACCCGCTGTATACGACCCTCGATCGGATCGTCAGCGACGTGTACTGGGTGAATTACTTCGGGCCGGGGTACGTCGAGCGATGGGGACTCGATCGGCTGATGGCCATCGGCGTGCGAAGCGTCGTCCGGCCATCCGGCGCCGTCGCCATCTGGGCGACCGAAATGCCGCTCCCCGTGGATGCCACGTGTCTCCGCCTCGCCGACTACCCGTTCAAGGCGTCCTTCTACGAGGCGCTCGGGCGCCGGACATTCACGCTCGAGTCGCTGGACCTGCCGGAGCCGGGTGAGGTCGTGCCGACCCTGCATGACCATCGCCAGCGATCGATTCTGGGCTGACGGTCAGCTTCCTCGCGCCCGTCGCTTCGCCTCGCGCAGCCGGGCCATGGTGTCCGCCTGGGCCTCGGCGGACGGCGTGGTGGGATGGGGGATGGAC
>VEOW01000254.1 GCA_012026785.1 Chloroflexota bacterium
GAAGGACGCCGCGATGGTCGTCCTCATGGGGGCACAGGTCTGCGAGCAGGAGCGCCGCTCCGTCACCCGCCGCTACCGGGTCACCGTCGCGGGCTACGGCTCACGCCGTCGTTCACCCATCTTGTCTGCCCGCCAGCGGACGAATATCCTGAGTCCATAGCACGCGCAAAGGAGCGTTCATGGCGGGCATCAAGGTCACCGAGCCTCCGGCGGGCAAGTCGGTCCGCATCACCACGGCCACCACGACGAGCGTGAAGACGAGTCGCGGGATCATCCTCCGGATCATCGTCGGCACCACGGCAGCGGGCACCATCACGGTCCAGAACACGGCCGGCACCGCCGCCGCCGTCCTCAAGGCGTCCATTCCAGAGGGCGTCTACGAGCTGGGCATCGAGATGAACGGCATCGTGGTCGTCACGGGTGCCGCGTCCGACATCACCGTCGTCTACCTCTAGGCCGACCCGTGGAGATCACGGCGGAGGCGTTTGCAGAACTCAACGCCAGGATCGACGTTTTGCGAACGTCCTGGTCCGGGTATCAGAGCGCCCTCCGCACCCGCCACGCGCGCTACCTCCGCGCCTACTCCCCTCCGTTCGATGACCGGATCGGGGAGCATGACCAATGGACGGACCCGTACGAGCAGAACGACGACGGCCGGACCCGCGCGAGCTACAACATCGTCCGCGCCGGCGTCGAGCTGTGGACCTCGCTGGAGGCCGGCGACTTCCCGACGCTCCGCTGGGGCGAGGACTTCATCCCGACCCCGGCCCCCGAGCGCGACGAGACGAAGCAGGCGGCGAAGCAGGAAACGTACCGGGCGATGAAGCTCGTCCAGCGCCAGCTCGCGACGATGCGCGAGCAGGCCGTCCTGCGGCACGTCCGCCGCTCCCGGCTCCCGCGCGACTGGTGGAAGTACACGCTCAAGAAGAACATCTACGGCCTCGCCTGGCTCCGCAGCCTCCCCGACCAGGATCGCAAGACCTTCGCGAACACCGTCGTCAACGACCCCTCGACGGTCTACCCGGTCTGGTCCGCCTACGGCGACCGGAAGCTCGACGCCATCCTCGTCGCAACCCGGCGCTCCGCCCGCAGCGCGGCGGCGCAGTACCCCAGCGCCGTCGTCCTTGAGCGCGACGGGATCACCGCCGCGAGCGACGGCTACTACAACCCCACGGCCGACCGCTCGACCGACAAGGACCGCGCCTATGTGTGGGTCGAGGACTACTGGTATCTCGACGCCGCGTGGGAGGAGTCGGGCGTCGTGGACGGCCGGCCGTACCGGGTCCAGTCGCGGGTCGTCAACTGCGTCCGCGTGAACGAGAAGATCGTCAGCGTGGCGGAGTACCCCGGCTGGCGCCGGGTGCCCTACTTCCCGCTGGCGAACGAGGACGAGCGCGACTCCACCGGCTTCTCCGACGTGGCGACGATGCTCCCCTTCCAGGACGGCCTGAACCGGATGCTGTCGCAGCAGCAGGACGTGATCTACGCGGAGTCCCGGCCCCGCTTCAAGTACCGCGGCGACGCCGACCGCGAGATCAACCTGAACCCGGACGAGGTCATCAGCCTGGACCCCGACGAGGACATCGACCAGATCGACGTTCACCTCGACGTGTTCCCGACGCAGACCCACCACCAGCAGCTCACGGCGCTCCTCCAGCGGTCCCTCGGCCTGCCGGCGGTCGTGTGGGGCGAAATCCAGGCGGCGCAGAACAGCGGGCGGGCGCTCTCGACGGCGTGGCGGGCCACGGCCGCGCGGATGGTGCCCCGGATCAACGGGCACTCGGCCGCGCTGGACGAGTGGACCGCCTTCGTGGTCGATCTCCTGGAGCTTTACGATTGGGACGACGCTCGCGACCTGTTCGCCGGCAACCGGGACTTCGATTGGGACTTCCCGAACAAGGAGCCGCGCGACTTCCTTGAGGTCACGTCGAACGCCATCAACAAGCTGAACGCCGGCCTCATCGACCTTGCCGGCGCGATGGACGAGATCGGCGCGCAGTCCCCCGACGAGATGATCGAGCGGGTCCGCGCCGACTACATGGACATGGTCCTCCACCCGGAGAAGGGCCAGTCGTTCCTCCTCCTCCAGCGCCTCCGCCA
>VEOW01000041.1 GCA_012026785.1 Chloroflexota bacterium
GCGGTTCGCGGAGGGGCACGGCCTGGAGCTGCTCGGCGGGGTGCCGCTCGACATCACCGTCCGGCAGGGCGGGGATGTTGGCGTGCCCGCCGTGGCGCAGCGCGAGCCCGGGCCGGCGGCGCTGGCCTTCACCGACGTGGCTCGAACGATCGCGGCGCGGATGAGCGTCCGCGCCGAGGCGGCGGCTCAGCCGGTGCTGACCGTCTCCTGAGCGCCCGCCCGGGCCCTCCGCCGGGGCGCCGGCCGTGGTCCGCACTCGACCTCGACGGTCATCCCCGGCACGGCCGGCTCGACCGGCACGCCGGACTCGGCACACAGCGCCCGGATGATCGAGCGCCGGTCGCTCGGGTAGTGGACGAGGAACCCTTGCGGAACGCCGGCGAGGGCAACGTGCTCGATGGCTTCCTCGGGCGTCAGGTGGCCACGCCGCGCGTCGTCGAAGGCCGACGATTCGAGCGTCGCCTCGAGGATCAGCACGTCGGCGCCGCGGGCGAGCTTCACGACGCCGGCTGACGGGCCCATGTCGCCGGCGTACACGATCCGGGTGCCGTCCCGGCAGGCGATGTCCATCGACCACGCCGGCACGTAGTGGCCGACCGGATGGGGGGTGATGGTCAACGACCCGATCCGGAACGAGCGGCCGCTCTCGTACTCGGTGACGTCGAAGGCGGCATCGAAGAATCCCGGGCGCTCGGCGATCGCGGCGGCCAGGTGCTCCAGCTTGTCGTGGCCACCGGGCGGCAGGTACACGGGCAGCGGCCGCGGCGCCCGCTCGCCCCACGGGAAGCGATACCGCAGCGGCGCGATGTCGATCCAGTGATCCGCGTGGAAGTGGCCGACCACGAGGCCGCTCAGGCCCCCCGCGCCGACCGTCGTCTCGAGTCGCGACGCGATGCCGCTGCCGATGTCGAACAGGACTGCCGTCTCGCCGTCCTGGACCAGGACACCTGACGCGGCCGTATCCGGCAACGGCCGGGCGGTGCCCGTGCCGAGGAACGTCAGGCGCACGCGAACGGGCGGCGCTCGAGGGACATCCGCCGGGCAGCTGGGCTCATCATGTCCGCGACACGGTAGCGGGTCGCGACCGGCCGTGCGCGGTCCGCTTGCCGGCCGGCCGCCCCTCGAGATACGCGAGCAGCACGTCGGCCGCGGCGATGGCGGCACGGCCTCGCCCGATCGGGCCGCCCATGAACACCACCCGCCGCTCGCTGCGCGTCCCGATGGGGCCGTCGACGGCGACGCTGACGGCCGTGTCGTCCCCGCGTGCCCGAACGGCCGCTGCGAGCCCGACGTCGGCACCCGTCGCTCGGCGACGCTCGGCGGCAAGGCTCGCAACACTCGCGCCACGGCGCGCCGCCGGGTCGGCCAGCGCGTCGTCCTCGAGGAGCCGCTCGCCGAGACCCTCGCCGAGGAGCGTCCCGAGGGCCCCGCGCAGCCCGATCTCGACCACCGCCAGCCGCCAGGCCCGTCGTTCGAGCGCCACCGCGAGCGCCTCACCCCAGGTCGTTCGACCGCGGGCCCAGACGTGCTCACCGAGCAGCTCGAGGATTCGCCGCTCGACGTCGCCGACGAGGGCTTCCGGATCGCCGGTCGCGTCATCGCCGTCGTGGACCGCGGAGATCCGGACATCGACGCCCTCGGCTCGGGCGTAGGTCGCAACGGCAGGTCGGGCCGCCGGGTCGAGCAACGAGCCCAGGCGGGCGGCCACGACGGACTCGCCGATGCCGGCCAGGCGGAGGATACGGACCGTCGCCGCCGCGCCGAGCCCCTTCGCCTCGAGGGCCGGCAGCACGTGGTCGCGCCACATCGGGATCATCTCCCGCGGCGGCCCCGGGAGCGCGACGATGACGCTGCCACCCGGCGTCCGCACGAGCCAGCCCGGTGCCGTTCCGTTGGAGTTCGGGATCGCCTCGGCCGAGGGGATCAGCCAGGCCTGCTTTCGATTTGCCTCCGGGAAGGGAATTCGTCGCCGTTCGAACAGGCCGCGCAGCCAGCGCTCCAGGCCCGGATCGACCGACGGACGCTCGCCGAGCATCGCGGCGATCGCCTCCCGGGTGAGGTCGTCCGGCGTCGGTCCCAGGCCGCCGGTCGAGACGACGAGATCGCTCCGCTCCGTGGCCGCGGTGAACGCCTCGCGGAGCACGTCCACGTCGTCTGGCAGGGCCACGATGCGCCGCACGATCACGCCCCGCCCGGGCAGCTCCCGGGCGAGATCGCCGCTGTTCGTGTCGCGGGTCTCGCCGACGGTGAGCTCGGTCCCGATCGACAGCAGCTCGGCGGTTCGGATCGTCATCGGTTGCTCCTATGTCAAGCCGCGACCGCTGTCAAGGGAGCAGCGATCGCGGCTTGGATGGCTTCGTCGACAGAGAGCCGCCGGAAGACCTCGTCGCTCA
>VEOW01000098.1 GCA_012026785.1 Chloroflexota bacterium
CGACGACCCGGCCTCGGAGGCCGGGCTCGCCATGCCGCCAACCCCCAGCCCGGCCGCCTGAGCCGGCCAGCCCGAAGGAGCCTCATTCGTGCGCAGCCCCGACTACAACCGTCGCGTCGTCGTCACCGGCGTCGGCGTCGTCAGCCCCGTCGGCAACGACCGGGACACGGCCTGGCGAAACCTCGTCGAGGGCCGTTCCGGGATCCGCGAGATCACCAAGTTCGATGCCAGCGGCTACGACCACAACGCCGCCGGCGAGATCGAGGGCTTCGAGGCTGCGGCGTGGGTGGACCCCAAGGCCGTCCGGCGCAGCTCCAGCGAGCTCCACTACGGCGTGGCCGCGGCCAAGCAGGCGCTCCAGGACTCGGGCTTCGAGGTCGACGACTCGAACAGGACCGAGGTCGGCGTCGTGTTCGGTTCCGGCGCCGGCGGCCAGACGCTGATGGTCGAGAACTATTCGACGCTCCACGAGCGCGGCCCGAATCGCGTCGCCCCGACGTTCATCGCCAACGCCCTCGTCGATTCGACCTCCGGGATGATCGCCATCGAGACCGGCGCGATCGGCCACAACATCGCGATCGTCTCGGCCTGCTCGACTGGGACGCACAACGTCGCCGAGGGCGCCGAGGCGATCCGCCGCGGCGACATCATCGCCGCGATCACCGGCTCGACCGAGATGCCGCTCCTGGAGGTCGCTCACGCCGGCTTCGAGAACATGCGCGGCCTCGGCTCGCCGCGCCCCGGCGAGCCGCTGCAGACCGTCTCGCGGCCGTTCGACGCGACGCGCAACGGCTTCATCCTCGGGGAGGGCGCCGGCTCGCTGTTCCTCGAGGACCTCGAGCTGGCCAAGGCGCGCGGCGCGCGCATCTATGCCGAGGTCGTCGGCTACGGTTCGGCGGCCGACGGCTGGGACATGATCCAGCCGATCGAGGGCGGCACCGGCTCGGCTCGAGCGATGAAGATGGCCCTCGAGCGGCGCGGCGTGCCGGCCGACGAGGTCGACGTCATCAATCCCCACGGCACCTCGACGCCCGTCGGCGACGCGCGCGAGGCCCAGGCCCTGTGGGCGGTCTTCGGCGACCGCGCGGCGCGCGACCGCCGCTCGCTCGCGATCTCCGGCACGAAGTCGATGACCGGCCACATGATGGGCGCCGCCGGCGCGTTCGAAGCCTTCGCGACCGTCATGACCGTCGCCGAGCAGACCGTCCCCGGCACCCTCAACTACCGCGACTTCGACCCGGCCTGCGACCTGTGGGTGGTCGACGAGACGATCCGGATGCCCGTCCGCTACGCGCTCTCGAACAACATCGGGCTCGGCGGCCATAACGGGGCCGTCATCTTCAAGCGCTACGACGGCGATTGAGCATGCCCTCGATCTCCCGCCGCGCGCGTTCGTCGGCGTTGCTCCATCGTCCCCGCTCGAACAGCTCATCGACCGACGACGAAGGCCCGTCGTCGGTCGACGGAAGCAACACCACCTCGCCGACGTCGAGCGCGCCCAGGAGGTCGAGAAACCGGCGGAGCCTCATCTGGACTTCCCGGCCAAGCTCGAGCCGTGACACGATCGACTGGTCGACCCCGGACCTGTCCCGCAGCATCTCCTGTGTCCAACCGCGGTACAACCGCATGCGCCGGATCCCGAGCCCAAGCACCGCCCTCGCTGTGGTGGTCCGCGGGGACTCACGCGGAGTCCAGATCGCGGGCGCGGATCGGCTCTCTTCGAACGTCAACACATTCCTCCTCATGAGTGTCGCGGGAATATTCATTCCCGCGAGCGCCAGATCCATGCGGCGCGCCAGGCGGGCCGATGGGGGATCGGCGATCATTCGCCGCGGAGAAGGAGACCATGCGACGCTCATCTCGGACTTCGCGGCTGCTTATCCCCGAATGCATCCAGGAATGAATATTCGGGCGACGTTCATGACGGGGAGGATGCCTTCACGCTACGGCCACCGGTCGCTGGCCGCCGGCCCCGCGAGGGTCACTCGTGCCTAGCCAGGATCCCGCCCGACGGGCTGTCGTCACCGGCATGGGTGCCGTCACCCCGATCGGCAACGACGCCGAGACGTTCTGGTCGAACCTCTTGGCCGGCGTGCCCGGGGGCGGCCCGATCACGAGCTTCGACGCCAGTGCCTTCGACGTTCGAATCGCGGCCGAGGGCAAGGACTTCGATCCGACCGCCCACATGGATCGCAAGATGGCCCGCCGGATGAGCCGCTTCATCCATTTCGCGATGGCCGCGGCCGGCGAGGCCGTCGAGCGGGCCGGGCTGGATTTCTCCGATTGGAGCCCCGAGCAGCGCGACCGGGCAGCGGTTGCGATCAACACCGGCGGCGGCGGGATGGAGCAGGTCACCGAGGGCACCCGGATGCTCCAGGAGAAGGGCCCCGGCCAGGTCAGCCCGTTCGCCATCCCCGCCCTGTCGGGCTCGATGGGCGCCGCCCAGGTGTCGATGAAGTATGGCCTCACGGGCCCGGTCATCACCCAGGTCGCGGCCTGCGCCTCGGGCGTCATCGCCTTCCAGGACGGGCTGCGACTCATCCAGAGCGGCGAGTGCGACCTCGTCATCGCCGGCGGCACCGAGGCACCGCTGCTGCCCGTGGCCTTCGCGGCGCTCGCCAACATGGGCGCGCTATCGAAGCGCAACGACGATCCCGAGGGCGCGTCGCGACCGTTCGATCGAACCCGCGACGGCTTCGTGTACGGCGAGGGTGCCGGGATCCTGGTGCTCGAATCCGCCGCCCATGCGCTGGAGCGCGGGGTACCGATCCTGGCCGAGGTGATCGGCGCGTCGCTGACCGCCGACGCGTTCCACATCTCCGCGCCGGAGCCGACCGGCCGGGGGGCGACCCGGGCGATGACACTGGCGATGCGCCACGCCGGCGTCGCGCCCGACGAGATCGACCACATCGTGGCCCACGGCACCTCGACGCCGCTCAACGACGTGACCGAGACGAAGGCCATCAAGGCGGCTTTCGGAGCCCACGCCTACAAGGTCCCCGTTTCGGCGCCCAAGTCGATGGTCGGCCACATGCTCGGCGGGGCCGGCGGCGCGGCCGCGGTGGCGGCGGTCGCCTCGATCCGCGACGCCTGGATCCCTCCGACGATCAACTACCATGAGCCGGACCCCGACTGCGACCTCGACTACGTGCCGAACGTCAAGCGCCAGGCCCGGGTCGAGACGGCCATGATCAACGGCTTCGGCTTCGGCGGCCAGAACGCGGTCGCGATCTTCCGGCGGTTCGTCGAGTAGCGGGTCGCCGCGGCGCGGGCCAGCCCACGTGCGCGGGGCAGCCGAGGGCGCGGCCCTCGAAGGCCTCCATCGCCGCCCGCCAGTCGTCGGGCACCGCGATCGGGCACTCGGCCCGGTAGTCGTAGCTCACCAGGACCGAGTCGGCGACGGCGATGAGGCGGGCCGGGCCGTAGCGCGATTCCGGCGCCGTCAGCCGGTGGACCATCGAGAAGCTCGTCCGCCCGATCCGGTCGACCCGCGTCTCGATCGAGATCGTCTCGCCGTAGAAGGCCGGGTTACGGTAGGTGATCCGGAGCTCGGCGAGGATCATCCCCTCCTGGGCCCCGTGGGTCCACAGCGGCAGCGGCCGGCCGGTCACCGCCTCGTAGTAGGCAAGGCGGGCGATCTCGACGTAGGTCAGGTACGACGCATTGTTGACGTGACCCATCGCGTCGGTGTCCGAGAAGCGCGTTTCGACCTGGTGGCGGTGGGCGAAGTCGCCGGGCAGGTCGCGAGGGTCGTCGGGAACCTCGATTCGGGAGCGTGGCGCCGGCACGGGCAGGACCTCCATCGTGGCGCTTACACGCGCCGCAGGGCTGGCACGAGGGCAAACCCGGCGACGATCGTCAGACCATACGCCAGTCCACCCAGGCCCAGCGCGATGGTCGAGCTGAAGCGATCGGCGATCGAGCCCAGCAGCAGCCCCGCGAACGGCATCAGTCCCAGCAGGACGACCGCGTAGAGGCTCATGATCCGGCCCCGAAGACGGTCCGGGACGATCGTCTGGATGATCGTGTTCGATGACGCGTTGAAGGTCACCGCGCCCCACCCGGCGATCACCAGGAAGCCCAGGGCGAGGGCGTAGGACTGGGACACCCAGACCCCGACGAGCCCGAAGGCGAGGGCCAGACCGGCGGTCAGCAGCAGCGTCCAGCGCTGCGCTCGATCCGAGGTCGCGGCGAGACGCAACCCGCCGGCGACGGCGCCCAGCCCGGCGGCCGAGAGCATGACCCCGAGACCCTCGGCTCGCTGGCCCAGCTCGACTGCCAGCGACGGCCCGAGGATGAAGTGGCCGGAGGCGAAGATCGTCTGGCTGGCGAGCAGGGCCAGAAGGGCAGCGACGCGCGGCTCGCGGCGCAGGTAGCGGACCAGCTCGGGCAGGGCGTCCCGAGCCGCGATCCCGGCGCGCGGAACGTGGACCCGCTGGATCAGCAGCAGGCCGACGATCAGCGGCGAGAAGCTGACGGCGTTGACGATGAACGCCCAACCCGGCCCGACGAGCGCGACGAGGATCCCGGCGATCGACGGGCCGACGACGCGCGCCGAGTTGAACAGGAGCGAGTTCAGGGCGATCGCGTTCGCCAGGTTGCGCGGGCCCGCGAGGTCGGCGACGTAGCCGTGCCGGGCCGGGAGCTCGAGGGCGTTGCTCACGCCGAGGATCGCCGCCCCCGAGATGACCATGCTCACGTCGACCGCGTCGGCGACCGTCAGGATGCCGAGCACCCCGGTGACGAGCATCGAGGTCGTTGTCGTGCCCAGGAGGATCCAGCGCCGGTCGTAGCGATCGGCCACGAAGCCCGACGGGATGGCAAGCAGCAGGACCGGCAGGGACCGGGCGGCGGCGGCGACCCCGAGCAGGAACGGCGAGCCGGTCAGGACGAGCACCAGCCAGCCCTGGGCGACGGTGTGCATCCAGAGGCCCGTAACCGAGACCATCTGGCCGAGCCAGAAGATCCGGAAGTCGCGTTCCTCGAGGGCGACGAACGCGTGCCGGATGCGGTCGAGCCGCAGGATTCGAGCGCCGGAGGACGGGCCGGCTGGCTCGGCTGGCACCTGCTCCGCCCGCAGCGGGGGCAGGCCCACCTCGGTTTCGGGACCCGTGCTGCTCACCACGGAAGTGTAGGCAGCGCCCAGGGCCGCGGCCCCGCTAGACTCCGCTGATCCCGCTCGGGATGGAGGGAAGGGGTCGATGGCGCAAGCGCCGGCGCGGTCGTCGATGTTCGCGATCTTCAGGAAGCGCGACTTCAGCCTGATGTGGCTGGCCCAGCTGGTCTCGACGATCGGCGAGTCGCTGACCGACCTCGCGGCCGCGATCCTGATCTTCCGAATCACCGACTCGGCCTTCGCCGTCGGCGCGGTGCTCATGGTGACCGCGATCCCGACCCTCGTCTTCGGGCTGTTCGCCGGAGTCTTCGTCGATCGCTTCGACAAGAAGCGGATCCTGTTGCTGGCGAATCTCCTGCGGGGCTTCATCGTGCTCGGGATCCCCATCGCGTTCACGATGCAGGCCGCTGGCACGATCTCCCAGGACGCCGCGGTCGCGGCCCTGTACGGCCTGATCTTCGTGTCGGCCTCGGTTCGACAGTTCTTCGACCCGGCCTGGGAGGCCGTCCTGCCGGAGATCGCGACCGAGGAGGAGCTCACGCAGGCCAACTCGTTCCTCGCCGTGAGCTCGTTCGGCTCGACGGCGGTCGGCTTCGCGGCGGCCGGCCTCCTCGCCTCGGCCGACATCCTGCTGCCGTTCTACATCGACGCAGCGACCTACTTCCTCGCCTTCGCGCTGCTGCTGTGGGTCCGCGTTCCGAAGGGCGGCCAGGCCGAGGAGACGACGGTCGGCGTGGTCGTCGAGAACCTCCGGAGCGGCGCACAGTACCTGTGGCGCACGCCGATCCTGCGCTCGATCTTCCTGACCGGCGCGCCGGTGTTCCTGTCATTCGGGCTCTGGAACGTCCTGCTCCTGCCGATGGCCATCCGCGAGCTCGCCGCGACGGAGTTCGAGTACGGCCTCCAGGAGGCCCTGACGTCGGTCGGCTTCGTCATCGGCAGCTTCTTCATGGCTCGCCTGGGCGACCGGCTGGCCGAGGGCACGTGGCTCGTGCTCGGGACCATCTTAATGGGCGTGTTCGGCGTGCTCTACGGCCTCTCGCCGAATGTCCAGATCGCGATCGTCTTCGTGATGATCACCGGTCTCCTCAACGCGCCCCAGTCGATCTCCCGGCGGCTGCTGCTGCAGCGTCACATCCCCCGCGACATGCGCGGTCGCGTCTTCTCGGCGATGTTCGTCTCGCGCGACGTCCTGTTCCTGCTGGGCATGGCCGGGGCCGGCCTGGCCGACGTGTTCCCGGTTCGCGATCTCGTCGTCGTGTCGTCGCTCGTGCTCGTCGCGGCCGGGGCATGGGTCCAGTTCATGCCGGGCCTGGGACGGCCGGCCACCGAGTGGCGACGGACCCTCCAGCTCCTGCGGACCGCTCCGACCGCGCCCGGCCTCGGTGCCGGACGACCGGCCAACATGCTCGATCTCGATCGCCTGATCGACGTCCTGCCCGAGCTCGGCGCGCTGGCCATGGAGCGGCGCAACGCGTTCCTCGCCGGCGCGACGGTCGCCAAGGCGCCGCCGGGGTGCGCGATCGTCCAGGCCGGCGACGCCAGCGATTCGGCGTTCTTCGTCCTCGGCGGTCGCGTCGTCGCCGGCATCCCGGCCGAGGGCCAGGAGTTCCGGTCCCTGGCGACGATGGGCCCGGGCGACTTCTTCGGCGAGATCGCGGCGCTCACCGGGAGCCCCCGAACGGCCAGCGTCATGACCGACGACTTCACCGAGGTGCTCGAGATCCCGGCCCAGACCCTGCGCGAGCTGCGGGACGTCCCGGAGATGTCGAAGGTCATCAACCTCAAGCTGAGCGAGCGGCTGACGCGAACCCAGAACGCCGACCTCGTCCGGCTCGCCGGCCTTGACCAGCGCGACCTGCGCGACCTGCGGCGGCGTCGCGGGGCCGGCGGGGAGGTGGCCGACGTGCCGACGCCCGAGACCTCCGGGGTCGCCTGAGCCGGGCGAGGCGTCAGCGCGGCCCCGGGCAGCTCGGGGACTAGACTGGATCGATGGCCGCGCGTCCCTGTCCGAGCTGCGGCGAGCAGAACCCAGCCGTCGCTCGCCTGTGCGGGACCTGCGGCACGGCGCTCACCCGCGACGAGGCGGCCGGCGAGGTTCGACGAGTCGTCACCCTCGTCACCTCGGATCTCAAGGGTTCGACCGCCCTCGGCGAACGCCTCGATCCGGAGGCGCTACGAGAGGTCCTGAACCGCTACTTCGCGGTCATGCGGGCCGTCTTCGAGTCCCACGGCGGGACCATCGAGAAGATCATCGGCGACGCCATCGTGGCCGTCTTCGGGCTGCCGTTCCGGCACGACGACGACCCCCTCCGGGCGCTCGAGGCGGCGGCCGAATCGCAGCGGGCCCTGGCCACCCTGAACGACGAGCTGGAGGCCGGCTACGGGGTGCGGCTCGTTGTGCGCACGGGCGTCGCGACCGGCGAGGTGACGTTCGGCGCCGCCGAGGCCGGCCAGCACGTGCTGCTCGGCCCACCCGTCGACGTCTCGACCGTCATGGAGCAGAACTCGCCGCCCCTCGAGGTCCTGGTCCACGAATCGACCCGGGACCTCGTCTGTGACCAGGCCGAGTTCGAGGATCACCCGCCTGTCAGCCCGAAGGGCTCCGACGAGCTGCTGCAGGCGTCACGCCTGGTCGCCGTTCGGGAGCGAGCCCCAGAGGCCGAGGCTGCGGCCGCCGTGCCGGAGGCCGCCCCGGGGATGCGGATCTGCCCCGGCTGTGGCGAGCAATCGCCCGACCGGATGCGCTTCTGCACGATCTGCGGGGCGTCGTTGACGGAGGCCGTGGCGCGCGAGTCGCGCCGCACCGTGACGATCGTGTTCGCCATGCCGAAGGTTCAATCGGTAACCGGCGAGGCGCCCGGGCCGGAGACGCTGCGCGACGTGATGTCGCGCTACTTCGAGGCGATGCGCGGCGCCCTGGAGCGCCACGGCGGGACCGTCGAGAAGTTCATCGGCGACGCGGTCATGGCCGTCTTCGGACTGCCCGTCCGGCACGAGGACGATGCCGTGAGGGCCATCCGCGCGGCGTCCGAGATGCAGGTCTCGCTGGCCGCCCTCAACCCCGAGTTCCGGGCCGGCTGGGGCATCGAGATCGAGAACCACATCGGCGTCAACAGCGGCGAGGTCATCGCGGGCGACGCGTCCACCGCCCAGCGGATGGTCACCGGCGACGCCGTGAACACCGCTGCCCGCCTCGAGCAGGCCGCCGGCCCGGGCGAGATCGTCCTCGGCGACCTGACGTACCGCCTCGCCCGCGACCAGATCGAGGTCGAGTTCATGGCGCCCCTCGTGCTGAAGGGCAAGGCCGAGCCGGTCGCGGCGTACCGCCTCGTGTCAGTCGGGACGGCCCGGCCGGCCGAGACGGGCCCGGCGACGCCGTTCGTCGGCCGCGACGAGGAGATGGGCAGGCTGAACGCGGCCCTCGAGCTGGCCATCGGCGAGCGGCGGGCAACGCTGGCCGCCGTCGTCGGCGACGCGGGCGTGGGCAAGTCACGGCTGATCCGCGAGTTCGGGGCGGCCGCCGCAAACCGGGCCCGGCTCGTTCGCGGCCGCTGCCTGCCGTATGGCGACGGCATCACCTTCTGGCCGCTCTCCGAGGTCGTGCGAGAGGCAGCCGGCATCGGCGGTGACGACAGCCCCAACGTGGCAGTTCGACGGCTGCACCGGCTGCTCGAGCGAGTCGGCATCGTCGACGATCGGGAGGCGATCGTCGATCGGGTCGCCGCGGCGATCAACCTCACGCCGGCCCAGTTCCCCGTCGCCGAGCTGATGTGGGGCGGGCGGCGGTTTCTCGAGGCGCTTGCCGCAGAACGCCCGACGATCATGCTCGTCGACGACATCCACTGGGCCGAAACGACGTTCCTCGAGTTCCTCGACCACCTGGTCGAGAGCGTGACCGACGCGCCCCTCGTGATCCTCGGCTCCGCCCGCCACGAGCTCTCCGAGCGCCACGCCGACTGGGCGACGGCCCGCGACGCCGAGCTCATCCGGCTCTACCCGCTCAGTGAGGCCGACTCCGAGCGAATCGTCGACGAGCTCCTCGGCGCCCTTGAGCCCTCCATCCGGGCACGCATCGCGGCCGTCGCCGAGGGCAACCCGCTGTACGTCGAGCAGATCGTCTCGATGCTCGTGGAGACCGGGGCGCTGCAGCGAGGGATGGACGGCTGGGTCGTCCGGGCCGATGCCGGGACGCTCCAGATTCCGCCGACCGTCCAGGCCCTCGTGGCCGCCCGCCTCGATGCCCTCGCGGCCGAGGAGCGCGCGGTCGTCGACCCGGCGTCGGTCATCGGCCTGTCGTTCCCGATGGACGCGGTCGCCGAGCTGGTGGAGGAGCCCGTTCGCTCGAACCTGGACGACGACCTCCAGGGCCTGACGGCGAAGCAGCTCGTCCGGCGGCTGCCCGAGGACGAGGTCATCTACCGCTTCGGCCACCAGGTCATCCGCGACACGGCCTATGGGTCGCTCCTCAAGCGCGTCCGGGCCGCCCTCCACGAGCGGTTCGTGACGTGGGCCGAGCGGGTCAACCGGGAGCGCGGCCGGGAGCTCGAGTTCGAGGAGATCCTCGGCTACCACCTCGAGCAGGCGTACGGCTATCGCACGGGTCTCGGGATCGTAGATCCCGGCGCCCGCGAGCTCGGTGAGCGAGCGGCGACGAAGCTGTCGTCGGCCGGGCGGCGGGCCCTGGCCCGGACCGACATGCCTGCCGCGGCGAGCCTGTTGCGGCGCGCCGTCTCGCTGATCGATCACCTGGACCAGCCGCGCGTCGAGCTGCTGCTGGATCTCGCCGAGGCCGAGATCGAGCTCGGCGACTTCCGCGCCGCCGGGCAGGCTGTCCAGGCCGCCCTCGACATCGCCGAGCGCCTCGCCGACTCGAGACTCACCGCGCGCTGTCGCCTGAGCCGGGTCTGGCTGCGCGTGTACGCGCCTGACGCCATCGAACCCGAGGCGGCCGACGACGGGGCGGTCGTTGCCGACGTCATCGCTCAGCTCGAACATGACGCCGACGATGCCGGGCTGGCGCGAGCCTGGCGCATCCAGGCGATCCTGAGCTCCAGGGCCGGCCGGTACGACGACGTCGCGGCGGCCGCCGAGCGGCTGATCGAGCATGCCACCCGCGCTGGCGAGCTGCGCCTCGTCGCCCGCGGCGCGTCGGGTTACGCCATCCAGGCCGTCTGGAGCCGCCAGCCGGTTTCCCAGCTGCTCGATCGGATCGAGGGCTTCCTGCCGGAGGTCAGCGGCGATCGGAAGGCCGATGCCAACATCTCGTTGGCCCTCGCCCAGCTGCACGCCATGCAGGGTGACTTCCAACGCGCCCGCGAGCTCTACCGGCGAGGCCAGACCCTCCTGCGCGACCTCGGGCCCGGGATCAGCGCCATCACGACCTCGATCGCGGCGGCCCGCGTCGAGAGCCTCGCCGGGGACCTCGAGGCGGCCGAGGCGGAGCTTCGGCGCGACGATGCCGATCTCGCCGCGATCGGCGAGACCTACTACCGGTCATCCATCGCCGCCGCCCTCGCACGGGTCCTGCATCGCCAGGGCCGGCTCGATGAGGCCGAGGCCTTCTCCCGCCTCGCCGAGGAGCTGGCCGACCCCGAGGACACCGATCCGCAGGTGATGTGGCGGTCCGTCCTCGCCCGGGTGCTGGCCGATCGCGGCGAGCTGGAGGCGGCGCGGGAGCTGGTCGACGAGGCCGTGCGACTGTCGTCCGACACCGACGATGTCATCCTCCAGGCCGACGTGCTGGTCGACCTGGGCGAGATCCTCGAGCGACTCGGGCTGCACGAAGAGGCTCAAGGGCCGCTTGCCGCGGCCCTCGAGCGCTATGACCAGAAGGGCGATGTCGTCTCCGCGCGGGCGATCCGCGATCGGATCGCCACGGGCGCCGTGCCGGCTAGATGAAGCCGCCGGCCTTGCCGTTGTTGTCGGTGACGATGACCGCCTCGAACCACCAGGGGCTGACGTTGCCCTTGCTCGACGCCGTGCTCACCCAGCAGTTCGTCGTCAGCTTGTTGCTGCACTGGAACTTCTTCTGGAACAGGATGACGTCGTAGGTGTCGGTGTCCGCCGGGTCGTAGTCGTCGTGGAAGTGGATCACGCCCTTGAGGGACTTGGTGCCCTCCCACCGCAGCGACCACTCAACGCCACCCGGCACGGCGATGCCGTCCGAGATGCTCACCGAGACGGTGTTGCCGAAGCAGGAGTAGCCGTCAGGGCAGCCATCGAATTCTTCGTCGATGCCGAGCGTGCCGAAGCCGCCGAGACCGCCGAGCGCACCGGCCGAGACCGACGCCGACTGCCCGTCGCACTTGCCACCGCCATTGGCGAGCGAAACCAGCTCGTTGGGCAGGAAGTAGTTCGCGGTCGGAGTGTCGCAGTCCGCCTCGGCGACGACGATGCTGCCCTCGGCGAATGCGTAGTCGGCGTTCGCGCCGGTCGTCGACCAGCCCTCGTTCCACGAGACGGTCAGCCAGATGTCGTAGGTGCCCGCCGTCGCGGGCGGCGTGAACACGAGCGTGTACAGCCGAGAGTCGCCTGAGCCCAGCGTCCCGACATCGCACATCAGGCCATCTGGGCCAGCCGGGTCGCAGCCGGTTGACGGGAAGATGGCCGCCAGGGAGGAGCCGCCGAAGCTCTCGACCGTCGGCGCCGGGTAGCCGGCGTTGTAGGGCAGCTCATCGGCGACATCGCCGCCGGCGAACTTGATGTGGTTGATCGTCTGGTTGCCGTCGTTTCGGATCAGCAGCTTGGCCATCGTCTTGCCGCCGGTAGTCACCGGCGAGAAGACCAAGGTCCCCGAAACCGGATTGCCGTCATTGTCGAAGCCGCCACCGCTGCCGCCGAGCGACTCGGGCGTCCCGAAGTAGATGTTGCGCGTGTTTGCAGCCAGCAGGAATGACGGCCCGATCGACAGTGCCAAGAGGGACAGGACGGCAAGCGAGGCGAGCAGCCTCGTGAACGACCGACGATCACGCCGGCTGCGGGGACGGGTCACCGGGGCACTTCCTTCCTTCCGACCGCTGTGACGGCTCCCAACGCGGCTGGTACTTCCGGGACAGCCGTGATCGCCAAGCGGGCTACGTACGAGGTTCGCAGAAGGGTACACCCCGGTCAAGGGATTTCGTGCGAGCGCCCCGCGCAGCCGCGGTGCCGCGACGCACCGGGCTGAGTTCGAGCGCCCGTCAGGCCCGGGAGACCGGGCGCATCGGGTAGACCCCGACGACGATCGGGCTGATCGGATCGAGCGACAGCTCGTAGCCGATGTCACCGCCGCGCAGGAGCTCGCCGAGGAGGTGGCCCTCTCGCTCGGGCAGGCCGACAAAGATCTGGTGCTGGTCCACGTCCAGCGGGGTCACCTCGTCCTCCTCGCCGTTGATGCCGAAGCGCCGTCGCAGCTCGTGCATCGGCACGTAGGCGCGGCTCTTGATGAACCGGCGCAGCTGCGGCGCGGTGGCTCCGTGATCGCCAGTCGGCGGGTCACCCTGCAGCTGCGCGGCCGCCGGGGCGACGCCACCTGCACGCCGGACGGGGGGACGCGCGGCCGGCATGCCGCCGTTCGAAGGCCGGACCCGGGGGCCGTCCGGGGCTGCTCTGCCTCGATCGGACGAGCCGTCGTTCGGGTCGGGGGCCCGGCGGGACACGGGGCGTGGCGGTTCCGCCGGCGGCATCTCCGGCGCGGCGGGCTCGGTCGTCGCGGCTGGGCGGCGCTCCGCGTCGGGGCCCAGTAGGCGCCGCCGCCCGCGCCCTGGGCGGGCGTGGCGTGGCGAGCCGTGATGGCAGCGTCGGCTCATCGGCCGACGGTGGCGGCACCGAGGCGCCGCGAACAGATCGAATGCATGTCGGGCCTACGAATGACTCGCGTGGGCGCTTGCCCGTTCGGTCGATGATACCGCGCGCCCGGCCGGGCCTCCCCGTGGCCCGGGACGCGGGGTCAGCCAGGCACGACGTACAGGTCTCGACCGGCCTCGTTGAGGACGATCGGCCCGTCCTCGCCGCAGACCACGATGTCCTCGATCCTAGCGCCCCAACGCCCCGCGACGTAGATCCCCGGTTCGATTCTGAACGCCATGCCCGGTCGGAGCGGCGTGTCGTTGCCCGCCACGAGGTACGGGGCCTCGTGGGCCTCGAGGCCGATGCCGTGACCGAGTCGGTGCAGGAACTCGTCGGCCCGCCCGGCCTCGCCGATGACCCGGCGAGCGACGGCGTCGAGCGCCTCGCAGGTGATCCCGGGCCGGACCGCGGCCGTGGCCGCCGCCTGGGCCCGCCGGACGAGCTCGAACAGCTCGACGAATTGCGGGTCGGGCCCGATGGATCCGTCGGGGCCGGTGACCCAGAAAGTTCGAGTGATGTCCGAGCCGTAACCGTCGAGCGTGCCTCCGATGTCGAGGACGACCGGCTCGCCCGGGCCGATAACTCGATCCCCGGGCTCGTGGTGCGGCGACGCGGAATTCGGGCCGGAGCCGACGATCGCGAAGCTCGCCTCGTCGTGACCCTCGGCCACGAGCCGCTCCCGGACCTCGTGGCTGACATCGGCCTCGGTCCGGCCGACGAGACGGCCGGCGGCGATGCTCGCGATCGTCCGATCCGCGGCCGCGGCGGCGCGGCGGAGGCGCTCGACCTCCGCCGGCTCCTTCACGACCCGCAACTCACCGAGGACCTCGTCGCCGAGGGCGAACGATGCGACGGGCAGCGCGCGCTGCAGCTCCAGGAGGTGTCGCGCCGGCAGGTCGGCGTTGACGAGCAGCCAAGGGGCCGACCCGCCGAGCGAAGCGGCGAGGCGATGGGCGACGAGCCGATACGGATCGTCGGTCTCGTCCCAAGCCACGACCTCGAGGACGCCGTCCCGCGCCGCGGGGCAGCCCGCCGCGGCCATCGCCTCCAGGCGTGGTGCCAGGAGGGTCGCGGCACCACGCGCCGGCAGGACCAGCGCGGTCAGTCGCTCCAGCGCCGGCGCCCGATGGCCGGTGAGGTAGCGCAGGTCGGCACCGAGGCCGATGACGAGGCCGTCAGCACCGCGGTCGCGCAGGCCCGCCTGCGCACGACCCAGGCGACCGGCGTGGTCCCAGCCCTCGCTCACGCCGAGGCGTCGAGCCAGGCGCGCAGCTTCGACGGTCCGGCCTCGAACAGCGCGCGATAGGCGAACACCTTCTCGGCGCCCGCGGCCAGCGCCCTGCGCCGAAGCTCGACGTCGTCATGCTGGCCGACGGCGATGACCCGCGCCCCGGCACGAGCCGCAGCCTCGACCGCCGCCACGCCGTCGTACGCCCGGGCCGTCAGATCGACGACCACCCGGCTCGCGTCCCCTCGTGCGATCAGGGCCTCGAGATCGGCCTGGCGACGGGTTCGAAGCGGGCTCGCACCGGCGGCCGCCAGGGCGTCCCCGAGGCGGGTCGCCCAGATGAGGTCGTCGGCGAGGATCGCCACTCGCTCGGCCGCGTCGTCGGTCAAGGGCACTTGGTCAGCGCAGGCCCGCGGCGAGGTGGCGGAAGACGTCGCGCGCCGAGACGACGCCGATCGGCCTCGAGGCCTCGTCGATGATCGGAACGTGACGGAACCCGCCGACAGCCATCTTGTGGATCGCAACGGCCACCGGGTCGCCGCGTCGCAGGACGACCGGATCGCGGGTCATGACGTCGCGGATCGTCTGGCCGGGCCCGGTCGGGCCGTCGAGCTTCAGGATCGCGTCACGAGCGGTGAAGATGCCCACGAGCTCGTCGTCGTCCATGACGAGCAGGCAGTCGATGGACTCGCGGCGCATCCGGTTGACCGTCTCCATCGCCGACGCCCCGGCCTCGATCATCTGGGGTGCGCTGGCCCGAAGCTCGTCCAGCGGCATGCCCAACAGCCGGCCATGGAAGGACTCGGCCTGGGTCGGCGTGTCGACGCCCCACAGGTCCGCGCCACAGTTGGCACAGACGTCCTCGCCGAGAAAGTTCTCCCATTGGCAGACGGGGCAGAGCACGGGTTGGGCCTCCGAGGCTATTCGACGGTCCAGGTCTCCCCGGAGTTGAGCAGGCGTCCCAGGTCACCGCGTCCGCGGCTGGCCACGGCCTGGGCGATCTGGTCGTTGAGCATCTGGTCGTGCGTCGGGCGCGAGACGCTGCGGATGACGCCCACCGGGACCGGGAACTCGGGCCAGTAGATCCGGGTCAGCATGAACGCGATCAGCGGATCGGTCTCGTCGTGGACGAGCAGATCGGCCTCCGTCAGCCCGTTCTCGCCGAGCGTCACGACCTCGGGCTGGTGGCCGTTGAGCCGGATGCCCTTGTCGCGGTCCTTGCCGAAGATCATCGGCGCACCGTGTTCGAGGGTGATCGTTCGATCCTCGCGGACCTCCCGATCGGTGAACTCGCGGTGCGCGCCGTCGTTGAAGATGTTGCAGTTCTGGAGGACCTCGACGAAGGCCGAGCCGCGGTGGTGGCCGGCTCGGTCGAGGGTTCCCTGGAGGTGGTCGGTGAAGGTGTCGACCGAGCGGGCGATGAAGGTCGCCTCGGCGGCGAGGGCCACCGCGAGCGGGCTGACCGGATAGTCGACGGTGCCGAACGGCGACGACTTGGTGACCTTGCCCATCTCGGAGGTGGGGCTCGCCTGGCCCTTGGTGAGGCCGTAGATCCGGTTGTTGAACATCACGATCCGGACGTCGACATTGCGGCGGAGCGAGTGGAGCAGGTGATTGCCGCCGATCGAGAGGGCGTCGCCGTCGCCGGTGATGACCCAGACCATCAGGTCCGGCCGGGCCGCCTTGAGGCCGGTCGCGAGGGTCGGCGCCCGGCCATGGATCGAATGGAAGCCGTAAGTGTTCATGTAGTACGGCAGGCGACCGGAGCAGCCGATGCCCGAGATGAACACGATGTTCTCGCGGGGATACCCGAAGTCGGGCATGACCCGCTGGGTCTGGGCCAGGATCGAGTAATCGCCGCAGCCGGGGCACCAGCGGACCTCCTGGTCCGATACGAAGTCCTTGCGGGTGAGCTGGATTGGCTCGGCGGCCGGCGTCGAGGCGCCGTTATGGTCGGTTGCGGTCATCGTGATGCGCTCCCGGCCGCGACGCCCAGCTCGGCCAGCTGGCGACGGGCCTCCTGTTCGAGTTCTGCGATCCGGAACGGCTTGCCCCGGACCCGGTGGTAGCCGATCGCATCGACGAGGTACCGGCCGCGGACCAGCAGCTGCAGCTGCCCGAGGTTCAGCTCCGGCACGAGGACGCGCCGGTAGGACCGCAGGACCTCGCCGGTGTTGGCCGGCATCGGGTTCAGGTACCGAAGGTGGGCGTGGGCGACCGACGCGCCGCCCGCCTGGAGTCGCTCGACCGCGCTGCGAATAGCGCCGTAGGTCGAGCCCCAGCCGAGGACGAGGAGATCGCCCTGCGCGGGCCCATGGACCTCGAGCGGCGGGATGTCCGCGGCGACGCGATCGCCCTTCGCCTGGCGCAGCTCCGTCATCCGGTGATGGTTCTCGGGGTCGTAGCTGACGTTGCCGCTGATGTCGGCCTTCTCGAGGCCGCCGATCCGGTGCTCCAGGCCCGGCGTGCCGGGGAGAGCCCACGGACGGGCCAGCGTCTGCGGATCCCGCGCGTACGGGAAGAAGCCGTCCTTCTCGGTCCGGTTCACGGTGACGATCGGCGGCAGGTCCTCCAGCGCCGGGATGCGCCACGGCTCCGCGCCGTTTGCCAGGAACGCATCGGACAGGTAGACGACCGGGGTCATGAACTTCGTCGCGATCCGCACGGCCTCGACGGCGTATTCGAAGCACTCGCCCGGCGTCGCCGGTGCGAGCACGACGAGCGGCGACTCGCCGTTCCGTCCGAACAGCACCTGGAGCAGGTCGCCCTGCTCGGTCTTGGTCGGCATGCCGGTCGATGGCCCCGCCCGCTGGACGTCGACGACGACGAGCGGCAGCTCGACCATGACCGCGAGGCCCATCGCCTCGGCCTTCAGCGCGAGGCCCGGACCGGACGACGCCGTCAGGCCGCTGGCCCCGCCGTAGCTGGCCCCGATCGCCGCTCCGACGGCCGCGATCTCGTCCTCGGCCTGGAAGGTCTTGACGCCGAAGTTCTTGTAGCCGGCGAGCTGATGGAGGATGTCCGACGCCGGGGTGATCGGATAGGACCCGTAGAACAGGTCGCGACCGGCCAGCTGCGATGCCGCGACGAACCCCAGCGCGGTTGCCTCGTTGCCGGTGATGTTCCGGTACGTCCCCCGCTCGAGCTGGGCCGGCGGGACGATGTAGCGCTCGTGGAAGATCTCGGTCGTCTCGCCGAAGTTGTAGCCCGCCCGCAGGGCGCGGCGGTTGCCCTCGGCGATCTCCGGCCGCTTCGAGAACTTGTCCTCGATCCACGCGAGGGTCGGTCCCATGTCGCGCTCGTACAGCCAGAACATCAGGCCCAGGGCGAAGAAGTTCTTCGTCAGGTCGACCTGCTTGTTCGTCAGGCCGAGACCCTTCAGGGCCCGGCTGTTGAGCGTCGAGATCGGCACGTTGAAGACGTGCCATTGCGACAGCGAGCCGTCGGTCAGCGGATTGGCGATGTATCCGACCTTCGCCAGGTTCTGGGACGTGAAGGCGTCCTCGTTGACGATCAGGGCGCCGCCCTGCGGCAGCTCACCAAGGTTCGCCTTGAGGGCCGCCGGGTTCATCGCGACGAGGACGTCCGGCTCGTCGCCGGGGGTGTGGATGTCGCTGCTCGAGAAGCTCAGCTGGAAGCCCGAGACGCCCGGCAGGCTGCCGGCCGGCGCCCGGATCTCGGCCGGGAAGTCCGGGAACGTGCTGATGTCGTTCCCGAACGCCGCGGCGGTCCGGGTGAACTGGGTCCCGGTCAGCTGCATCCCGTCGCCGGAGTCGCCGGCGAAGCGAATCGTCACGCGATCGAGCTCGCGCGTCTTCACGGCGCCGCGCGCCGTCTTCGTTTCGGTGCTCACGCTCCCTCCGACGCCACCATCTGCTGATGCGGCCGCGGCGGCAGGTTGAGAAGCTCCTCGGGGAAGGCCTCCGCGAGGTAGCTGAGGATATCGACCGGTCGAACGACGCCGACCAGCCGGGCGGTGTCGTCGACGATCGGAACGTTGCGGTAGCGACCCGTCTGCATCAGGTCCAGGGCGTGGCGGATCGGTTCCTCGATGTTGAGCGTGAAGGGGTGCTCGACCATGAGGCTCTCGACCGGTTGGCCGAGACCGACCTTCGTGCCGATCAGCTTGCCGAAGATGTCGCGCTCGGTCAGGACCCCGAGCAGACGACCCTCATCATCGGTCACGAACACCGAGTCCGCGATACCCGTCCGGCGAATCAGCGCCAGGCAGTCGCCGAGGCTGGTACCTGGCTGGACGGTCAACGGCTCGCGCCGGCTCAGGGTCTTGAGCTTCTCGTCGATGAGGTTCGGAACGCGCGAGGCGACACTGCGCTCGCCGAGGTCGGTCACGGCCCAAAGTGTAGTGGGTTCGCTCCGAGGACCCCGTGAGCAATGGCTCGTGTTTCACGGGCGGTTCGGCCTGCCGGTGCAGGCGGCCTCGCTCCGACCGGTTTGCACCCGACGCAACAAGCGTCGGCTGGAGGGACGGCCACGGGCCATCGAGGAGCTGGCGAGGCGCCCCAGCCGACGAGGCTTGCACTCCCTGCAACGGACGTCGGTTGACCGGTGAGGAGGCCGCCTTCGCCAACCTTCGACCGATGCTTGTTGCACCTGGCGCAAACGGGACTGCGCGCGGGCTGCACTTGAGCGCGGGCCGAGGTCAGGGCAGGTGCGACCGGGCCGCCGCGAGGGCCGCACGGGCGCCCTGGGCGACCATCGAGACGTCGGCCCCGAGCCCCATGAACGTGAATCCCAGCTCGAGATGCGGGGCGTACGCCGGGTGGTCGTAGAGCAGGATCCCGGCGGCCTTGCCGTGACGGCGGCAGGCCTCGACCACCCGCCGCAGGGCCGCCTGGTAGGCCGGGTCATCAAACCGGCCCGGGACGCCGAGCGCGTGCGACAGGTCGGCCGGGCCCACGAACAGGACGTCGACGCCGTCGATCGCGGCGATCTCGTCGACCGCCTCGAGCGCGCCGCGGGATTCGACCTGCACGATCCCGAGGATCCCCTCGTTGAGGCCGGCAACGTCGCCGTGGCCGACGGTCCCGAGTCGCGCACCACGGGTCAGCAGCGCCACGCCCCGTGCACCCGCCGGCGGGTACCGCAGGAACGTGACCGCCTCGCGCGCCTGCTCTGCGGTGTCCAGCCGGGGGACGACGACCCCCTCGGCCCCGAGGTCCAGCGCTCGCCCGATTCGAAGGCGCTCCGCGGATTGCGGGCGGACGATCGCCGCCGCACCGCCCGCCTCGATGGCCGTCAGGTGGGCCAGCAGGCTCGCTTCGGTGGCCGCCCCATGTTCGAGATCGACGACGACCCAGTCGAACCCGGCCCGGGCGAGGATCTCGGCCGAGATCGGCGAATCGAGGCTGGCCCATGCCCCGAGGAGGACCTCGCCGGAGAGGATCCGGTGTCGCAACGTCGGCCGATCGAGGGGTGGTGCCTGCACGCCCGTATGATGCCCGCCGTGACCCATCCCTTGTGGCCCCTCTACGACCTGCGCCTCACGACCGGCGATTCGCAGCTCGGCGAGCTCGTGCTGCGGGTGCCCGAGGAGGCCGAGTTGCCGGCCTTCGTGGATCTTGCGTCGCGCGGCATCCACCCGGCCGAGGAGATGCCGTTCAGCATCCCCTGGACCGATGTGGCCTCACCCCGACGCGAACGGGAGTCGTACCAGTTCTACATGCGGACCCGGGCGACCTGGAGCGTCGACGACTGGATCCTGACGCTCGGAGTGTGGCTGGACAGCGAGCCGGCTGGCTTCCAGGACCTGCGGGCACAGCAGTTCCCCGCCCTCCGGACCGTCGCCACCGGGTCCTGGCTGGGCCGCGACTTCCAGGGCCGTGGAGTCGGGCGACTGATGCGCCAGGCGGTCCTCGCCCTGGCCTTCGACCACCTCGGTGCTGAGGTCGCCGAGACGGAAGCCTTCCTCGACAACCCCGCCTCGAACCGGGTCAGCCTCGCCGTCGGCTACCGCCCGAACGGCTTCACCCGCCTGCTCCGGCGCGGCGTCCGGGCCGAGGCGCAGCGATTCCGGATGACGCGGGAGGACTGGCAGGCGCGATCTCGACCAGAGGTGGCGGTCGATGGCCTGGAGGCCTGCCGGGAGCTGTTCGGAGCGATCTGAACCTTTCGCGGCCTGCGACCATCTCTAGAAGGCGAAGCGCCCGACCGGGCGCAGCCGCGAGAGGTCGGCCGTGCGAGCGAGGTTGGTCGAACGGGCCAGCGACGGCGACGAGAGCGCCTTCGCCGAGCTCGTCGACCTCGACGGTGACCGCTGCTACGCGATCGCGTGGAGGATCCTGCGCGATGCGGAGCGGGCCCAGGACGCCGTCCAGCAGGCAGTCCTTCTCGCCTGGCGCGAGCTGCCGCGGCTGCGCGATCCGGAGCGCTTCGAGGTCTGGCTCCATCGCCTCGTGGTCAATGCCTGCTACGAGGAGTACCGCCGGTACCGGCGGTGGAGCGCCAATGTCCGGACGCTGCCGGTCGACGGGCCGGCAGCCCGCGACGAGACCGTCTCGATCGACGAGCGCGATGCCCTGCAGCGGGCGTTCGAACGCCTGACGCCTGAGCACCGCGCCGTCGTCGTCCTGCATCACCACGCGGGCCACCCACTCGCCTCGATCGCCGAGGTGACCGGGGTGCCCGTCGGAACCGTCAAGTCGAGGCTCCACTACGCCACCCGTCTCCTCCGCGAGTCGCTCGCGCCGGACCGGGTCGAGAGCCAGAAGGTGCGACCCGCATGAACGGCATGAGCGCGAATCGCGATCCCGAGACCGTCCTGGCTGCGTGGCTCGACGAGGGCCCACTCGGACTGCCCAGCGAGACTCGCCGGGCAATCCTCGGCGCCCTTCCCACGACGTCACAGGCCCGGCGCGGCCCATTCGCGCCCTGGAGGCTCTTCCCGATGAACGGATACACCCGCCTCGCCGCGGTCGTGGGCCTCGTGGTCCTGGCCCTCGCCGGCGGCCTATTCCTCGTTGGCGGCGGTCAACCCGGTCCGTCGCCCAGCCCATCGCCAAGCCCAGTCGGGGTGGATACATCGACCTGGCTTGACTTCACGTCCAATCGCCATGGCTACTCGGTGCGGTACCCGGCCACGCTCACCCAGCAAGCGGCGACCCGAGATGCGGCCCTGGCGGACATCGCGGCCGCGGATCCGGCCGTCTGGGATCACTTCGTTGCCGGCCCGGCAGCCACGAGGATCATCGCCGTCTCGAGCGTCGTCCCCGATGACATGACGATCGAGAGCTGGACCTCGGCCTGGGTCCAAACCTTCGAGTCGGGCTGCACGCCAGACCCGGCCACGTGGGAGCCGTTGGCGGTCGATGGCTACGACGGCTTCGTCTACAGCGTCTGCAACTTCGCGGAGTGGCTCGGCTTCGCCGATGGCCGGGCGTACGCCTTCACGGTCTCCGAGCCGACCGGGTCGTCGGCCACCACCGCGACCAGGGACCTCCTGCTAGCGGTCCTCTCGACCGTGCAGATCGATCCATCGGCGGCACCGCCCCCAGCGCCAACAACGCCCCTCCCTCCAGCGATGTCGACGCCATTCAGCTCAACGACCTTTGGCTATGAGGCCAGGTACCCGTCCGGATGGCGGGTCGCCAGGGGCACCACGCCGGGTTCGGCGGTTGACCTCGCGCTCGGCGAGCCCGTGGGCCCAGCCCGGTTCTGGGACCACTTCGAGCCGGACCAGGCCACCCCAGGCCCGAGATTGCTTGCCACGTCCACGGCGATCGCCGCGGGAACAACCGAGGACGCCTGGATCGAGGCCTATCAAGAGCCGCAGATTCAGCAGGCCGGCGCGGCCTGTATCCCGGCGCGAGCGACGTGGCAGCCGGTAACCATCGACGGCAGGACCGGCGGGATCTACGTCGGCTGCGGATTCGTCGAGGCGATCACCGTGGTCAACAGCCGCGTCTACATCTTCACGTACCTCAACTCCTCGGCGGCCCAGTCCGTGATCGAGACCACCGGACGCCAAATGCTCGAGGCGTTCATCGCGACCGCGTCGCTGCAGCCCGAACTGGTCGCGAAGCCCTCGCCCGCATCCTCCTGATCGCGACCAGCCAGCCCGGCGAGGGTGCTCTACCCTCGTCGGATGGAGCGCTCGCAGACTTCGCCGGCGGTGAAGCGCTACGCCGATCGGCTCGGCAAGGTCAAGGTCGGCAGTGCCAACGTGACCTTCCGGCGCCTGGGCGACGTCGGCCTACCGGTGCTGGTCGAGATGGCGACGCAAGCCCGCGACCTGGTCTTCGGGCCCAACGATCCCGTTGGCCGGTGATTGCTAGATCAGGCGGGACGGGACCGAAGGAGACCGCAACCCTTCGTCGAACGTAGCGATCCAGTCGCAGCCGGCGTGCTCGGCCGTCGCCGCGACGATCGCGTCGCTGATCCGACGCGCCGACGTCGACAGACTTCGCTCCATGGCAGCCACCAGATGGACCTTGTCGGCGTCGATGACCTCGACGTTGTCGCGGTTCACGAAGCGGATGAGAACTCGCGCGAGCTCGGGGTTCTCGTGGCCAAGACCCGTTCGCAGGGCGTGCAGCGCC
>VEOW01000185.1 GCA_012026785.1 Chloroflexota bacterium
CCGCCTGGGCCCGGCCGGCCACGTCGCGCCCGAGGGCGAACGTCAGGCGCGAGCCGGACGCCGCGAAGTCGACCGATTCGAGGATCCCGCGGAGGGTCACGACGTTGAAGTCCTGGTTCGGGATCTCGATGCCGACCGCGCTCTTGCCGGGGATCGGGGCCTCGATCCGGAGGGTCCGCGCGGCGAGGGCCATCGCCAGGTCGTCGGCCAGGGCCTCGATCCGGCTGACCTTGACGTGCGGCGCCGGCTGGACCTCGTACTGGGTGACGACGGGCCCGGCATTGCGGCCGACGATCTGGGCCGGGATCTCGAACGAGGCGAGCTTCTTGACGATGATCTCCTCGGCCCGGCGGTGGATGGCCTCCTCGCCGCCCGGGGCCCGTGGCTCGATGCCCTCGTCGAGCAGGTCCAGCCCCGGCAGGACGTACTCGCGGTGCTCCCGGGTGGGCGGCGAGTCCGAGGCATCGGTCACGTCGTCGGGGTCGCGCAGCGGCCGCGGCCGCTCGGCAACCGCCGCGGGGGCCGTCGCCCGGCCGCCGGTTGACACGGGGGTTGCCAGCGTGCCGGCGGTCGCACCCCCGGCGCGGGCCGGCGCGAAGGTCGCCGAGGTCGGCGCGGGTGAGGGCATCGGCGCCGGGCTGTCCTCGCCCCAGATGCCGGCCTGGCCGGGGACCTCGACGCCGCTCCCGGGGATCCGCGGACCGCGCGCCCGGCCGGTGGCCCGGACCGAGGTCTCGCCGCCGCGGCCTCGCTCCTCGCGGCCGTCGCCACCCCGGCCGCTCCGCGCGCCGAGGGTGGTGGGCTCGCGGCGGAGGCTGCCGGCCGCCGAGGCGCCGAGCCAGCGGGCCGCGGCCGTGAGCGGCTGGGTCACGTCGCTGAGTCGGAGGTTGAACGCGATGAGCACGCCCACGATGCCGAGGGCACCAAGGAGGATCACGGCCCCGACCGGCGTCAGGAGCGGCACGAAGAGCTCGGCCAGGAAGGTCCCGATTCGACCGCCCGCGGCGCCACGCGGCGGATCGGGCGGGACGAGCACCGAGGCGGCGCCGAGGAGCCCGAGGTAGCCGACGGCCACCCCGACCAGCGTCAGGCCCCAGCCCGAGTTCGGCCGCCGTCCGGGACCCCATTCGACATACCAGCCGGCGGCGATGAACAGGAACGGCAGCAGCCAGCGCAGCGAGCCGAACCACGGGGCGAAGGTGTCGGTGAACCACCGGAAGAGCGATCCCCGGTCGCCGCCGGGCAGGAGCGCGATCAGGGTCATCACCCCGAGGAGCAGGAGCGACAGCCCGACGATCGATCGAGCGACATCCGGACCGAGGTCCGGCAGCCGGATGGACGGCAGCCCCAGGCCGCTTCGCCGGCGCCGGCCGCCGCGTCGCTTGCGGGTCGCCATCAGACCTCCACGACGACCGGGAAGACCATCGGCCGCCGCTTCGTCTGCTCGAACAGGAAGCGCGACATACCGTCCTTGATCTGGCTCTTCAGGAGCCCCACCTCGCTGATGTGCTGGCCGGGGTTCTCGACCGCGGCCATGACCCGGGCGATCGCCTCCTCGATGATCGGATCCTGCTCGTTGAGGTGGACGAAGCCGCGGGTGATGATCTCGGGCCGGCCGATGACGTCGCCGGTCTGCTTGTCGACGGTCACGACGACGAGGAACATCCCGTCGCTGGCCAGCGCCCGGCGGTCCCGGAGCACGATCTCGCCGACGTCGCCGACCGAGAGACCGTCGACGAACACGTAGCCGGCCGGGACCGGCTGGCCGCGCCGCGCGGTGCCGTCGGCCCAGAACTCGATCGGGGTGCCGTTCTCGATGATGAAGACGTTGTCGGGCGCGACCCCCGTCTCGATCGCCAGGCGGCCGTGCTGGCCCTGCATCCGGAACTCCCCGTGAATCGGGATGAAGTGCTTCGGGCGGGTCAGGTTCAGCATCAGCTTGAGCTCTTCCTGGCTGGCGTGGCCGGAGACGTGGGCGTGGCGGATCGCGTGATAGATGACGTTTGCGCCAGCCTTGAAGAGGTTGTCAATGGTGCGAGCGACGTATTCCTCGTTGCCGGGGATCGGGCTGGCGCTCACGACGACCGTGTCGCCGGGCTGAATCTCGACGAACCGGTGGTCGCGGTTGGCCATCCGGGCCAGGCCGGCCATCGGCTCGCCCTGCGAGCCGGTCGTGGCCACCACGAGGCGACCGGGGTCGGTGTCGCTGATGCGGTCCTTGGGAATGATCCGCCCGGCGTCGTAGCGGAGGTAGCCCAGCTCGGTGGCGATCCGGAAGTTCTGCTCCATCGAGCGCCCGACGACCGAGACCTTGCGATCGAACGCGGCCGCCGCGTCGAGGACCTGCTGAACCCGGGCGATGTTGCTGGCGAAGGTGGCGATGATGACCCGGCCGTCGAGCGGCTCGATGATCTCCTTGAAGGCCTCGCCGACGGTTCGCTCCGAGGGCGTGTAGCCGGGGCTCTCGGCCCGCGTGGAGTCGGACATCAGGCACAGCACGCCCTCCTCGCCGAGCCTGGCCAGGACGGCAAAGTCGGACAGGACGCCGTCGACGGGGGTGTGGTCGAACTTGAAGTCGCCGGTGTGGACGATCGTCCCGACGGGCGTCCGGAGGGCGATGCCCATGGCGTCGGGGATCGAGTGGCTGATCCGGAACGGGATGGCGGTGAACGGGCCGATCTCCTGCTCGTCACCGGGATCGAGTGGCAGGAGGGGGTTCGAGGTGAGCTTGTGCTCCTTGATCTTGATCCCGAGCAGGCCGCGGGCCAGGGTGGACGCGTAGACCGGCACGCCCGGGAACTCCGGCAGGACGTACGGCAACCCGCCGACGTGGTCCTCGTGGGCGTGGGTGATGAGGAACGCCCGCACGCTGGCGCGGCGCTCGCGCAGGTACGTCACGTCGGGCACGACGAGATCGATGCCGAACATCTCCTCGTCGGGGAACATCAGCCCGCAGTCGATGACCACGATGTCGTCGCCGTACTCGACGACGTACATGTTCTTGCCGATCTCGCCGACGCCGCCGAGGGGGATGATCCGGAGCGGCAGGTCGCCGCCCCCTGTGGTCGGGCCGTTCGTCCGGGGCCCGCGACGGGTCTCGCGCTGCGTGTCGCGCGAGCGACTGCTCTTCGAACTGGGCATCAGGCCTCCGCCTGGAACAGGCTTGGCATCGTGGGCGTGGTCGGTGCCGCGGCACCGAGGGACGGTTCTTCAGGTGTGGCGGGGGCCGCATCACGGCGCGCCCGGGAGCCGAGGAGCGCCGCGGGGATGCCGGCCGCGTCGTCGAGGCTCTGGCGCTCGACCTCCAGGCTCCGCAGCGCGGCGGCCGGGTGGTAGAGCGAGTAGACGAGCGCGTCGCCGGCACCGGTCGCCGGGTCGGCCGGCACGTGCGTGCCGTGGACCTGGGAGATTCGCGCGCCGGGCCGGAAGCGGGCCATCGAGAAGCGGCCGAGGGTCACCACCAGCGCCGGTTGGAGGATCTCCAGCTGCCGCCGGAGGTATGGATCGCAGGCCTCGATCTCGTCGGGTTGCGGGTCGCGGTTGCCGGGCGGCCGGCACTTCACGACGTTGGTGATGTAGACCTCCTCGCGGCGCCAGCCGAGCGTCGCCAGGAGCCGCATGAGGAACTGCCCGGCGCGACCGACGAACGGCCGACCCTGGCGATCCTCGGTCTCGCCGGGTCCCTCGCCGACGAACAGGACCTCGGTCTCGGGATGCCCTTCGCCCGGAACCGCGTTGGTCCGGCCCTCCGCGAGGCGGCAGCGGCGGCAGACCCGGACCTCGGCGGCGATGGCCTCCAGTGCCGCCCGCCGCTCCTCGGGCGTCACGCTGTCGCCGCCCCGGCCGGCGTCCGCCGGGATCGCGCCTGGACCCAACCTCGCTCCACCAGCAGCTCCGCGAGCTCCACCGCGTTCGTGGCCGCCCCCTTGCGCAGGTTGTCCGAGACGACCCAGAAGGCCAGGCCGCGATCGCCCGGCAGCGACGGATCCTGGCGGACGCGCCCGACGAAGATCTCGTCGCGGCCGGCCGCCGTCGTCGCCAGGGGGTAGCGATGGGCTGCCGGATCGTCCTCGACCACGACGCCCGGGACGGCGGCGAAGAGCTCGCGCACCCGCGCCGGCGTGAGTGGCCGGCTCGTCTCGACGTGGACCGCCTCCGAGTGGCTCACGAAGACCGGCACCCGGACGGCCGTGCACGACACTCGAAGGTCGGGCAGGTGCAGGATCTTGCGGCTCTCGGTGACGACCTTCCACTCCTCCTTGGTGTAGCCGTTGTCGAGGAAGGCGTCGATCTCCGGGAGGGCATTGAAGCCGATCGGGTGGGGGTAGACGCTCGACTGCTTCGCCTCGCCGGCGGCGTGCGCCCGGACCTGGCCCTCGAGCTCCGCGATCGCCTCCGCGCCGGTGCCCGAGACGGACTGGTACGTGTCGACGACGACGCGCTCCAGGCCCACGCTGTCCCGCAGAGCCATCAGCGGCGGCACGAGCTGCATCGTGGAGCAGTTGGGGTTGGCGACGATGCCCTCGTGCCACTCGAGATCGTCGGGATTGACCTGGCTGCCGACCAGCGGCACTGCCGGGTCCATCCGCCACGCCGAGGAGTTGTCGATGACCGTGGCGCCGCGGCGCGCCGCCTCGGGCGCCAGGGCCGTCGAGACGTCGCCACCGGCGCTGAACAGCGCGATGTCGACCCCCTCGAACGCCTCGGGCGTGGCGACCTCGATCGGGACGTCGCGGTCCCCCACCCTGGCCGTCCGGCCATCCGCGCGGGAGGCAAGCAGGCGCAGCTCAGCGATCGGGAAGTCGCGCTCGAGCAGGACGTCGACCATCGTCCGCCCGACGACGCCGGTGGCGCCGACGACGGCGACGGTGAGGGGGTTCGAGTGGGTCATCCGGGCATGGCTCCGCGGGGATTCACGTTCGTGCGGGCACGGCCGCGAGTATAGCGCCGGCCCCCCGCGGACCCGCGAAGCCGAGCTGTGTAGGCCGCGGCGTCGGGCGGACGCCGCGGCCGATGGGTCAGGCGGGCGTCGTGGCCAGGTGGCGCTGCATCGCCGCCTTGCGCGACAGGTTGATCCGGCCCTGGCGGTCGATCTCGATGACGACGACCATGACCTCGTCGCCGACGGACACGACGTCCTCGACGCTCGGCACGTGGTAGTCGGCGAGCTCGCCGATGCGGACCAGGCCCTCCTTGCCGGGCAGGATCTCGACGAACGCCCCGAAGCTCATGATCCGGGTGACCTTGCCGAGGTACAGCGCGCCGACCTCCACCTCGCGGGTCAGCGACTCGATCCACTGGATGGCGCGGCGCGAGTTGTCCGAGTTGACGGCCGCGATCTCCACGGTGCCGTCGTCCTCGACGTTGATCTCGGTGCCGGTCTCCTCCTGGATCTTGCGGATCATCGAGCCGCCCTTGCCGATGATGTCGCGGATCTTCTCGGGGTTGATCCTGATGGTGATGATCCGCGGCGCGTAGGCCGACATCTCGGTCCGGGCCGTCGGCAGGACCTCGACCATCTTGTCGAGGATCGTCATCCGCGCGGCATGGGCCTTCTCGAGCCCCTGTCGGATGACGGCCTCGTTGATGCCCCGGACCTTGATGTCCATCTGGAGCGCGGTCACGCCGTCACGGGTGCCGGTGACCTTGAAGTCCATGTCACCGAAGGCATCCTCCTTGCCGAGGATGTCGGTCAGGACGGCGAACCGGCCGTCGGGGTCCATGACCAGGCCCATCGCCGCGCCGGCGACCGGGGCGGTGATCGGGACGCCGGCGTCCATGAGGGCCAGCGTCGAGCCGCACGTCGAGGCCATCGATGTCGAGCCGTTCGAGGTCACGCACTCGGACACGAGGCGGATGACGTACGGGAACTCCTCGGCGCTCGGCAGGACCGGCAGGAGGGCGCGCTCGGCGAGGTTGCCGTGCCCGATCTCACGCCGGCCCGGGCCGCGCATCGGCTTGTTCTCGCCGGTGCTGTAGGGCGGCATGTTGTAGTGGTGGATGTAGCGCTTCTCGGTCTCGGGGCTGATCGTGTCGATCCGCTGGACGTCCGAGGACGGCCCGAGGGTGGCGATCGTCAGGGCCTGGGTCTGGCCGCGGGTGAACAGGCCCGAGCCGTGGGCCCGCGGCAGGATGCCGGCTTCGACGGTGATCGGGCGGATGTCGTCCAGCCCCCGGCCGTCCATTCGAACCCCCTCGTCGAGGACGAGCTGGCGGACGACCTTCTTGTGGAGCAGGCCGAAGAGGCCCTTGCTGACCCGCGCCGTGCGCCGGGCCGCCTCGAGCTTCGCGGCGGCCTCGTCGGGGTTGGAGCGCTGGGCCCGGATGCTGTCGGCGATGCCGGCCTTGAGCGCCTTGATCCTGGCGGGCAGGTCGTCGGCGATCCGGGTGACGAGCGCGGCCGTCGCCTCGGCGTCGGGTTGGGCCCGGTGGTTGGCCTGCAGCTCGATGCCGAAGAAGCGCGACAGGTCGGCGAGCTTGTAGGCGTCCGGCCCGGCCGGGTAGCCCTCGCGGGCCAGGACGAGCGTGTCGAGGTAAGTCCCCGGCTCGAACTGCCGACCGCCGAGGGCGGCCGAGAGGAAGCCGAGATCGAAGCCGACGTTGTGGCCGACGAGGATCGCGTCCCCGGCCCACGCCAGCAGCTTCTCGACGGCGTCTTTGGGCGCCGGGGCCTTGGCGACGTCCTTGTCGGTGAGGCCGTGGAGCTGGTTCCCGACGATCGGCCGCTCGGGCTTGACGAGGGTCGACCAGGTGTCGGTCACCGCCCCCTTGCGGATCTTCACGCCGGCGACCTCCACGAGGTCCGCCAGGGCGGTGTCGAAGCCGGTCGTCTCGACGTCGACGACGACCAGGTCACGGCCGGCCTCGATCGCGTCGACGAAGGTCAGGACCGACTCGGTGCCCGGGGCGAGGTAGCCGAGCCGCTTGGGCTTGCCGACCGCCTCGCGAAGCTGCTCCTGGACGTCGATGAGCGGCTGGAGCGAGCGGTGGGCGAACAGGATCGCCTCGGCCATGACGGCCTCGGGCAGGATCTTGGCGCCGGCCTCGACCATCATGATCGCGTCGCGCGTCCCGCTCACGACCAGGTCGAGATCGGATTCCTCGAGCTGGCTGTAGGTCGGGTTGACGACGAACTCGCGGTCGACCCGCCCGATGCGGACGGCACCCACGGGACCCAGGAACGGAATCTCGCTGATCGTCAGCGCGGCCGACGCGGCGACCGTGCCAAGGACGTCGGGGGCGTTCTCCTGGTCGGTCGAGAGGACCGTCAGGACGACCGGGACGTCGTCCTTGTACCCCTCCGGGATGAGCGGCCGGATCGGCCGGTCGGTCAGTCGGGCCGCCAGGATCGCGGCCTCCGACGGCCGTGCCTCGCGCTTGATGAAGCCGCCGGGGATCTTGCCGGCCGCGTACATCCGCTCCTCGAAATCGACCGTCAGGGGGAAGAAGTCGAGGCCGGGGCGGGGGTCGGAGCGGTTGGCCGTCCCGAGGACGACGGTGTCACCGAACTGGACGGTGACGGAGCCGCCGGCGAGCATGGCGAGCTTGCCGGTTTCGATCGTCAGGGTACGACCGGCGAACTGGGTCTCGAAGACCGTTGACACGGGGTGCTGATCCTCCTGTCGTGGAGGAGGCGACGACCTGGTTGCGAGTCGGCCCGCTGATGGCCTCGGATCGCCCGCCGCAGCGGGCTGCCGGTGCGCCGGCCGCTCGGCCGGCTTCGGCGCGAGGCTAGCGGCGGAGTCCGAGCCGTCCGATGACGGCGCGGTAGCGGGCGTTGTCCTTCTTCACGAGGTACGCGAGAAGGCGGCGGCGCTGGCCGACGAGCTTGAGGAGGCCGCGTCGCGAATGGTTGTCCTTGGGAAAGCGGCGGAGATGCTCGGTCAGCCCCTTGATCCGCTCCGTCAGGAGCGCGATCTGGACTTCGGGCGAGCCGGTGTCGCCGTCATGGACGGCGTACTCGGTGATGATCTCCTGCTTCCCCTCGGGCGCGAGCGGCACTCGGTCCTCCGACACGAACTTGACTATTGGTTCTTCCACTTCTGGCTATGACCGGCGGAGGATAGCAGCCGAGGCCGCTTCCTGCACGCCCCCGGTCTCGCCGCCCGCCGCCTACACGCTGTGATGCGGCGCTCGACCGAGGACCTCGAGCGTGATTCGCGGAGGGAGCGCCTCACCGAGATGGAAGAGCGTGACGCCGTTCGAGGTTACGCTGAGCTGGACCCCCGGTCGCCGGTCGCCCGCCACGACCGAAGCGTCGTAGGTGCCCTCCGGCGGGAGCGCCACCGGCAGGTCGAACTCGAGGGTCGCGGCCCCGTCGCCGATGGCTCGGGCACGGCCGGTGAGGGTGACCGGCCGGCCGAGGAGTCGCGCGGCGGCGGCGAGATCGCCGGCCGCGATGGCGGCCCGGATGTCGGAGCTCTTGACCGGCTGACCATCGAGCTCGAACGGTGGGACGACGACGACCTCGAAGCCCATCTCCCGGCCCAGCCCGGCGACCGTCTCGGGGGTGCCCCCGCGCTGGTAGCCGAATGACGAGTCGGGCGTCATGAGGAGGCCGGCGACGGCGGCGCCGGCCGCGATCCGGCGGATGAAGGCGTCGAACGGGGTCATTCGAAGCGCGACGTCGAAGTGCTGGACGACGGTCACGTCGACGCCGGCATCGGAGAGGCGCTCGAGGCGCTCCTGGGGATCGCACAGCAGCGGCGGCGCCGAGCCGGTCAGGATCTCGTCGGGGTGATGGTCGAAGGTCACGACCGCCGCGTTGGCCGAGCGGTCCGCGGCGGCCCGCTCGAGCTCGTCGAGGAGGTAGAGATGGCCGCGATGGAGGCCGTCGAAGACGCCGACGACGACGAACAGCGGGCCGTGCTGCGGCTCGAGGGCATCGATCCCGGGGACGACGTGCATCGTCAGCGATGGAGGATCTTCGTCGGCGCGATCCGCCGCCCGTCGCGGCGCCCGATGCCGACGATCGCGCCGGCCTCATCGAGCAGGCGCAGTGGCACGTCCTCGGGCGCGTCGGCCACGCCGGCCGCAGGGCGCACGAAGCGGCCCTGCGTGGCGTCGCTGATCTCGGCCCGGGTGAGCTCGACCGCCGGCAGCCGGTCGAGCCCGAAGTCGGCCGGCAGCAGCAGCTCGCGAATCCCAGCCGGCCCGCGGTCCGCGGCCGCGGTTCGAAGGGCGTCAAGGGCCTGCCCATCCTCTAGCGAGAATGGCCCGCTCCGGAGCCGCACCAGGGCCCCGAGATAGGCGCCCGAGCCAACCGCGACGCCGAGATCGCGGGCCACCGCCCGGACGTATGTCCCGGCCGAGCAGACCACGTCGAGGACGGCGATCGGCCGCGCGGCATCGCGGTCATCCCACTCGAGCAGCTCCAGCGACCGCAGGACGACCCGCCGGGGGGGCAGCTCGGTCGCCTCGCCGGCCCGAGCCAGCGCATACGCACGGCGGCCGCCGACCTGGATCGCCGAGTAGGCCGGTGGCGTCTGGAGCTGTGGCCCGAGCATCGCCTGGAGCGCGGCCTCGACGGCCTCCCGCGACGGCGGCTGCCCTTCGACCGGCGTCAGCTCCCCGTCGAGATCATCCGTCGACGACGTCGCGCCGAAGCAGACGGTTGCCCGGTAGGCCTTCTCATCGCCGAGGTGGTACTCCACGAGCCGCGTGGCCGCGCCGAGGAACAGCGGCAGCACGCCCGAGGCGAACGGGTCGAGGGTCCCGCCGTGGCCGATCCGGCGCGTTCCCGCGAGTCGGCGAACGAGGGCCACGACGTCGTGCGACGTCGGACCGGCCGGCTTGGCGACGACGAGGATCCCATCCATGCCGGGGGTGTCGGGCTGGCGCGGCATCGGCTACCCGGACCTCCCGCCGTCCAGGAGCCGCTCGGCCGCGGCGAGCACCCGCCGCCGGGCCTCCTCGAGGGGTGCGGCCACCGTGGCTCCCGCCGCGCGAGCGTGGCCGCCGCCGCCGAACGCGCGGGGCAGGACCGTGGCGTCGACGCCGCCGTCCTTCGTCCGCACGGAGATCCGGGTGGCATCGGGAGCATGCTCCTTGAACAGGATCGCGATGTCGGCGCTCTCGGACTGGGCGAGCAGGTCGATCAGGCCCTCCGAGTGGGGGCTGCTCGTGCCGGTCACCTCGAGGTCGGCGTTCGTCAGGCAGCTGTGGATGATCCGGCCGCCGGCGGCCGTGTCGAGGCGGTCCAGGACCCGGCCGAAGAGGCGCAGCTGCGCGTCCGGCTTGGTCCGGTACCGGCGCCGCGAGATGTCGGACAGCGGCGCCCCGGCGGCGACGAGCGCGGCCGAGACCGCGAGGGTGCGGGGCGTGGCGTTGGGATGGGCGAACGTCGCGGTGTCCATCACAATGCCGGCCATGAGGGCTGCCGCAAGCGCGCCCCCCGCGGCGTCGAGCGGGACGCCGAGCCCGGCGGCCAGCAACGCCACCAGCTCGCACGTCGCGGCCGCGTCGGGATCGACCCAGTCGGCTGGGCCGGCGTCGTCGTTCGAGCGGTGGTGGTCGACGATCACCAGCGGCAGGCTCGCGAACAGCTCGGCGTGGCGCTCGCGGACCGCACCGATCCGATCGAGCGACCCGCAGTCGCAGACCACGAGCAGGTCGTAGCGCGCGTCGGGATCGGGATCGGTCCGGAACCGATCCATGCCCGCGAGGAAGGCGTACAGCGGCGGGATCGGATCGCTGCAGACGAGGTCGGCCCGACCGCCGCGAGCCTCGACGGTGTACGCGATCCCGAGCGCCGCGCCGAGGGTGTCGGCGTCGGGGTTCTCGTGGCCGGCGATCAGCGGCCGGCGGGCGGCGGCGATCCGATCGGCGGCAGCGGCCGGGACGCCGGACAGCCAGGGCCGCAGGTCGACGCTCACCGGCGGTGCTCCCTGCCCCGCCGCTCGCCCGATCCGCGGCGCCCGCGACCGCTCCCCCGCCGCGCGCTCGCCCGCCGCTCCGGTGGGGCCGCGGACGGGGGCGGCGGCTCCTCGCTCGCGTCGCCCTCGCGGGCCACCCGCGGGACCGGCGTCGGCAGCGACTCGCCGGCCTCGGCCGTCGTCTCCGGCGCGCCGCCGGCCTCGAGCTCCGACAGCAGCCGCAGGACCCGCGTGCCTCGCTCGGCCGTGTCATCGAGGCGGACGTGGAGCTCCGGCACGCGCCGCAGCCGGAGCCGCGACGCCAGCTCGCGGCGCACGAACGGCATCGCGTGGCGAAGGCCCTCCAGGGCTGCGTCCCGCTCGGCCGGCTGGCCGATGACGCTGACCCAGACCCGGGCATGGGACAGGTCGGGCGCGGTCTCGACGTCGGTCACCGTGGCGAAGCCGATCCGGGGGTCGCGAACGTCGCGGGCCAGGATCTCGCCGAGCTCCTGGCGGATGAGCTGATCGATGCGATCCGTCCGCGCGGTCACGAACGCTCCTTCCGCACGCGTGCGGCCTGCAGGCGGCTACCGATGGGGCACGGCGTCAGGACGCGGCCGATCGGCTCACCGACTTGGTCGTGTAGCACTCGATGACGTCGCCCTCGTCGAGGTCGCTCGTCGACGCGAGGCCGATGCCGCATTCGAAGCCCGTCTGGACCTCGCGAACGTCGTCCTTGAAGCGGCGCAGCGATTCGATCTTGTCGGTGGCGATGACCTTGCCGCCTCGCCACAGCCGGGCGCCGCCGTTGCGGACGATCCGGCCGTCGGTGACGTACGAGCCGGCGATGACGGTCCGGCCGACCTTGATGATCTTGCGGACCTCGGCCCGGCCCTCGACGACCTCGACCGTCTCCGGCTCGAGCATGCCCGTCAGGGCCTTCTCGATGTCGTCGGTGAGCTGGTAGATGATGTCGTACAGCCGGACGTCGACCTTCTCGTTCTCCGCCATCCGCCGAGCCGTGTCGCTGATCGTCGTGTTGAAGCCGACGACGATCGCGTTCGAGGCCGAGGCCAGCAGGATGTCGTTGTCGCTGATCTCGCCGGCGCCCTCGTGGAGGACGTTCAGCTTGACCTCGTCGGTCGGCAGCTGGGCCAGGGCGTGGGTGATCGCGCCGAGCGAGCCGGACACGTCGGCCTTGAGGACGATCCGGAGCTCCTTGGCCTGGCCGGCCTGGATCTGGCGGTAGAGGTCCTCCAGGGTCGCCCGGCCGCTGCCCTCGCCGCCCTTCGCGGCGAGCTGGGCTCGGCGAGCCTCGACCTGGGTTCGGGCCTCCTTCTCGTCGGCCACGACGCGCAGGACGTCGCCGGCCTCGGGCACCTCGGACAGCCCGAGGACGACCGCGGCCGTTGCCGGCCCGGCCTTCTGCATCCGCTTGCCCTTGTCATTCTCGAGCGCCCGGACCCGGCCGAACGTCTCGCCGACGACGATGACGTCGCCGACGCGGAGCGTGCCGGTCTGGACGAGGGCCGTGGCGACCGGACCGCGGCCCTTGTCCATGCGGGCCTCGACGATCGTGCCGATCGCCGGGCGCTTTGGGTTGGCCTTGAGCTCCTGGAGGTCGGCCACGAGCAGGACCATGTCGACGAGGTCCTCGAGTCCGACGCGGGTCTTGGCCGAGACCGGCACCAGCGGCGTGTCGCCGCCGTACTCCTCGATCACGACACCAGCCTCGGTCAGCTCGGTCTTGACGCGATCGGGGTTCGAATCGGGCTTGTCGATCTTGTTGAGGGCGATGATGATCGGGACCTTGGCAGCCTTGGCGTGGCTGATCGCCTCGAGGGTCTGGGGCATCACGCCGTCATCGGCGGCAACCACCACGACCGCGACGTCGGTGACCCGGGCGCCACGGGCCCGCATCGCCGTGAACGCCTCGTGGCCGGGCGTGTCGAGGAAGACGACCCGCCGCTCGCCACGCGTCACCTCGCTGGCGCCGATGTGCTGGGTGATGCCGCCGCGCTCCCCGGCGGCCACGGCCGTCGAGCGGATCGCGTCGAGGAGGCTCGTCTTGCCGTGGTCGACGTGGCCCATGACCGTCACGATCGGGGCGCGCTCGACGCGCTCGGCCCCGGCCTCCTCGACGAACAGCTCCTCCTTGGCCGCCTCCGAGGGCGCCTCGGCGCCGTTCTCGCTGGCGGTCGCCTGGGCCGCCACGCCGAGCGGCTCGGCGACCTCGTAGCCGAGCTCGCCGGCCACGAGCGACGCGGTGTCGCGGTCGATCAGCTGGTTGATGGTCGCGAAGATGCCGCTCTTGATCAGCTCGCGGATCACGTCTGCCGGGTTCACGCCCAGCAGGTCGGCGAGCTCCTTGACGGTGATCGTCGCGGGCAGCTCGACCGGCCCGCGCTCACGCGGGTCGACGACCTGGACGGCCGCCTGCGCGAAGCCGCCATCGCGCCGCTGGGGCTTCCTCGGGCCCCGTCGGCCGCGGGTGCCGCTTCTGCTTCTGGCCACTCAGTCCTCCTGGTTGTCGGCGGGCTCGTCGGCGAGCCCGGCCGCGGTTCGTAGCTCGGTCTCCAGCGTCTCCGGGATCGGCACCTCCAATGCCCGCCCGAGTCCGCCCTTGGTCACCGCGCGCTCGATGCACGAGTCGGCACGGCAGACGTACGCGCCGCGGCCGTTGGCCCGACCCGTGGGGTCCAGCATGACCGACCCGGCCGGAGTCCGCACGACGCGCAGCAGCGCCCGCTTGTCCCGGCTGGTCCGGCAGCTCACGCAGGTCCGGGTCGGGACCGCCCGCCCCGCGAGCGTCCCCGCGGGCGCGCCTACGACGAGCTCTCCTCGGCGGCGCTCGCCGCCGCGCGCCGGCTCCGCGGCTTGGCGGCCGCGGCCACGGGCTCGGGTGCCGCCTCGCCGCCGGGTTCGGCCTCGGACGAAGCCTCGGCGTCCGGCGTCGGCGCTGCCTCCGCGGGGGCGGCCACGGCGGCCTCGGCCTCCGGCACGGTCGCTGCCGCCTCCGGCTTCGGGGCGCGCGCCTCCGCCGCCGACACGTCGCTCCGGATATCGATCCGCCAGCCGGTCAGCCGCGCGGCGAGGCGAGCAGTCTGGCCCTCCCGTCCGATCGCGAGCGAGAGCATCCGCTCGGGCACGGTCACGTTCGCGATCCGGTGCTCCTGGTCGATGTCGACCGAGAGGACCTGGGCCGGCGACAGGGCATTGGCCACGAACTGGGCCGGGTCGTCGTTCCACGGGATGACGTCGATCTTCTCGCCGCCGAGCTCGGCGACGACGGCCTGGACCCGGGCGCCCCGCTGGCCGACGGTCGCCCCCACGGGATCGAGGCCCTCCTGGCGCGAGGCAACGGCGACCTTCGAGCGGCTGCCAGCCTCGCGGGCGATCGCGCGGATCTCGACGGTGCCGTTGTGGATCTCGGGGACCTCCAGCTCGAACAGCCGCTTGAGGAAGCCCTTGTGGGTCCGGCTGACGAACAGGGTCGGCCCGCGCGGGGTGCGGCGGACCTCGAGCACGAAGGCCTTGACGTTCTGGCCGATCCGGTAGTGCTCGAGCGGGCTCTGCTCGGTCGTCGCGAGCACGGCCTCGACGCCCTTGCCCATGTCGAGGATCATCGCCCGCGGTTCGACCCGGTTGACGGTCCCGTTGACGAGCTCGCCCTCGCGGTTCGCGAACTGGTCGAAGACGACGTCTCGCTCGGCCTCCCGGAGGCGCTGCAGGACGACCTGCTTGGCCGTCTGGGCTCCGATCCGGCCGAACGACTCGCCATCGAGCTCCTCGATCTCGACGAGCTCGCCGACCTGGGCGTCCGGCTTGTGCTTGCGGGCCTCATCGACGGTGAAGCTGGTGAGCTCGTTCTCCTCGTCGATCTCGTCCGCGACGAACCGGGCTCGGTAGACGCGGATGCGGCCCGAATCGGCGTCGATCTGGACGTGGATATCCTCTTCGTTGGCCACCCGACGGTAGGCGGCGGCGATCGCCTCCTCCACCGTTCGAATCAGCTGGTCACGCGGGACCTGCTTCTCGGCGTTGAGCTGGAGGAGCGCCCCGACGAAATCTCGACTCATGTCGTCTCGTCCTCCACTCCTTCGTCCGACCCGTGCCCGGGAGCCGGTGTCGACCTGTCGGCCGCCGAAAAAAAACGTGGGGGTCACCCACGTTCGAGGCGGCCATTCGTGCTCCGCGGAGTATACACCCTCGCGCGTGAGGGCCCTCGATCAACGCTCTCAGGAGGCCCCAATCGCGCCGAACTGTTCCCGGGGGCTACCGAACTGACCTTGGAAGGTGCCTTCCGGGGGGCGTGACGAGTGGGTCGGCCCGCGATTCGGTTCGTTAGGTTGCCCCGTGGAACAAAGCGACCCGGTTCTGGTCCCCGGCCGGGCATGGACCGAGGAACATCGTCGCCACGGTAGCTGGAGGGAACGTCGAGACCCCAGCCGCCCTCAATTGGGCGGCTGCAGGACGACCTCGCCGCTGGTCAGGTAGCCGGTGACCCAGGCTGCGGCGCGGGCGAGCTCGGCCAGGCGAACGGGATCGACGTTGTCGAGGGTGTCGCAGGCGAGGTGGTAGCACGGGTCGAGGGACTCCCCGAGCGTGCCGCCGAACGCGGTGACCTGGGCGGCGGTCTTGGCCGAGTTGTGGCCCGAGAACAGGCCGCCGATCGGGATCCCGGCCTGGACGAACGGCAGATCGTCGCTGGACCCACCGCCGATGGTGCTCCACGCCAGCCCCTCGTCCTCGAGGGCGGCCACGAGCAGCCCCTCGATCGCGGCCGAACCGGCGCTCTCGGGGAGGTGGTAGACGTCCCGAACGCCGTTGATCGAGCCGAGCATGTCGAGGTTGAGGTAGGCCGCGATCCGGGACCGCTCGGCGTCGGGCAGACCGGCGACGTAGCGTGACGAACCCCACACGCCCAGCTCCTCGGCCGACCAGAAGGCGACCCGGACGCGCCAGGCCGGGCTCGGCCCACCGGCCGACGAGATCGCCGCCAGGCGCCGGGCGATCTCGAGGACGGCCATCGTGCCCGAGCCGTTGTCGTTGATGCCGGGCCCGTCGACCACCGAGTCGAGGTGGCCGCCGAGCATGACGACGCGGCCAGGATCGCCGGCTGCCGTCTCGCCGATGACGCTGACCATCGGGCGCATGACGACCGAGGTCGAGATCGCGAGGTGAACCTCCTGGCCTTCGTCGGCGGCCTCGTCGAGGGCCAGGCCCACCTGGTGCGTCGCGCCGACCGCCGGGATCGTCAGGCCGGCCGGGTCGAGCAGCGTCGGCCGCAGGACCTCTCCCGGCTCCCAGCCGGGCGTCGAGCGAACGAGGGCCACCGCGCCGGCGGCCTGGGCGTGCTCCACGACCGTCCGCATCAGGCAGCGACCCGGCTGGACCAGCACGATCATCGCGGGCGGGACGCCCGTCCAGTCCTTCGCGTCGCAGCCGAGGCCGTTCGTCGACTCGGGCCGCGCGGCCGGATCGAAGCCCAGCGCGAAGACCCGCGCCGTCACGTCGCCAGAGGGCGACAGCAGCATCGCTCGGAAGTCCTCGCCGCCGTCGAAGATCGGGGCTCGCGGCGCGTCGATCTCGAGGGTCCCCGGCCCGGTCTCGGCGAACAGCGGCGCGAGGATCTCCGGGGTGGTGACCGAGTACCCGAGCGCCCGCAGCTCGTCGGCGACGAAGGTCGCGGCGACGTCATAGCCGTCGCTGCCGGCCGCGCGGGTCCCGCCGTTCTGGAGGGTGATCGTCTCGAGCCGCTCGAGGTCGGCCACGATCGCGCCCTGGTCGACCGCGGCTCGCAGTGCCGTGGCGAGCGCGGGCACCGCCCCGCTCGACGGGATGGCCGACGAGATCGGGGCGCTCGGCGTCGTGGTGGGGCCGGGGGTGGTCGGCTGGCTGGGCGGGGTGGGTGTCGCCGTCGGCGCGGGCACGCAGGCGGCGAGCAGCAGGGCGCGCGTGACGCCGAGCGAGCGCCACGGGCGGGCGGCGCTCATGCCGGCGTCGCGACCCTCCCGTAGCGCCGATCGACGTACGCCTCGAGGAGTCCGATGAACTCGTCGACCAGCCCCTCACCACGGAGCGTCCGGTCCAGGCGGCCGTCGACGAAGACCGGGGCGACGGGCTCCTCGAACGTGCCGGGAAGCGAGATGCCGATGTCGGCGTGCTTCGATTCGCCGGGGCCATTGACGACGCAGCCCATGACCGCGACGGTCAGGTTCTCAACGCCGGGGTAGTCCTCGCGCCAGGCCGGCATCCGCGCTCGGATGTGGCCCTGGATCTGCTCGGCCATCTCCTGGAAGAAGGTCGAGGTCGTCCGGCCGCAGCCGGGGCAGGCGCTGACCTGCGGCAGGAACGAGCGGAGGCCCATCGACTGCAGGATCTGCTGGGCGACGCGGACCTCCTCCTCGCGCTCGCCGCCGGGCGCGGGCGTCAGCGAGACGCGGATCGTGTCCCCGATCCCCTCCTCCAGCAGGATGGCCAGGCCGGCGGTCGAGGCCACGACGCCCTTCATGGCCATGCCGGCCTCGGTCAGGCCGAGATGGAGCGGGTAGTCGCAGCGGGCGGCCAGCAGCCGGCAGACGTCGACCAGGTCACGGACGCGGCTGACCTTGGCCGACAGGATGATCCGGTCGTGCCCAAGGCCCGTCGCCTCGGCCAGCTCGGCCGAGCGGAGGGCCGACTGGACCATCGCCTCGATCATCACGTCGCGCGAATCGCGCGGCTCGGCGAGCCGGGCGTTGGCGTCCATGAGCTCGGTGAGGAGGGCCTGGTCGAGCGAGCCCCAGTTGACCCCGATTCGAACGGGCTTGGCGTTGTCGATCGCGACCCGCACGATCGTCGCGAAGTTCTCGTCGCGCCGCTTCGCGCCGACGTTGCCGGGGTTGATGCGGTACTTCGCGAGCGCCCTCGCGGCGTCCGGGTGCTCGACCAGCAGCTGGTGACCGTTGTAGTGGAAGTCGCCGATGACGGGCACACCGACGCCGAGGTCCCGCAGCTTCGCGACGATCATCGGCACGGCAGCGGCGGCGGCATCGTTGTTGACGGTGACCCGGACGAGCTCGCTGCCGGCGTGCGCCAGGCGGGCGACCTGGAGGGCCGTCGCGTCGGCGTCGGCCGTGTCGGTGTTCGTCATCGACTGGACGACGACTGGCTGGGCGCTCCCGACCGGGACGCCCCCGACGTCGACCGTCGGCGTCGAACGACGAACGGTCATGCCCGTCAGGGCGCCCCGCCGAACTGGCGGGCGATGTCGAAGCCGGTGATCCAGATGATGAACGCGAACAGGAAGATGAACCCGACGAGGTAGGTCAGCTGCTCGGCCCGCACGCTGATCCGCTCGCCCGCGACGCGTTTGATCGTGATCATCAGCATCCGGCCGCCGTCGAGCGGCGGGAAGGGCAGGATGTTGACGACCGCGAGGTTGACCGACAGGAGCGCGACGACGTACAGGGTCATGATCCAACCGGCGCCGAAGAAGACGTCGCCGATCTGGGTCGCGATGCCGATCGGGCCGGCCGCGGGCGGCGGCGCCGTGGGGTCCTCGACGAAGCCACTGGCGAGCTCGCCCAGGCCGCCAACGATGAGGCTGCCCCAGCGCCCGAGCTCCATCACGCCGATCTGGAGGGCGTCGCCGAGCGGCCGGCTGGCGTACTCGTCGAGGAACACCGACTCGAACGGTCGTTCCTCCGTGGCGCTGATGCCGAGCGCGCCACGATCGGCGGCCTCGGCGGGGCTGCGCAGCGTGACCTGCAGGTCCTCGACGCTGCCGTCGGCGTGGCGCACGGTCAGGGTGACCGTCTCGCCGGCCCGCTCGCGGATTCCCGCGAGGATGCTGCCGCCGTACAGGTCGTAGCCCCGACCGTCGACCTTCAGGATCGCGTCGCCGGCCACGATCCCGGCCCGCAGGGCCGGCGAATCGGGCTGGACGCTCGGGACCGTCACGCCGGCGACGGGCGTCGCCAGCCAGGCGATGCCGACGAAGATCACGAACGCCAGGACGACGTTCATGACCACCCCGGCGACGAGGATGGTGAGGCGGACCCACAGCCGCTGGGCCGAGAACGAGCGCGGATCGTCGGCCCCGTCGCCGTCCTCGCCCTCGAGCTTCACGAAGCCGCCGATCGGCAGCCAGTTGAGGGTCCAGAGCGTGTCCCAGCGCCGGCCGAGGACTTTGGCCCGCGGTGGGAACCCGATCCCGAACTCCAGGACGCGAACCCGGAAGGCCTTGGCCGTCAAATAGTGGCCGAGCTCGTGGACGAGCACGAGCGCCCCGAGAACCACGAGGAACAGGGCGATCGTGATGAGAATCCGGCCGAGGTCCATCAGGCGAGGTCTCCGTGGGGCGCAGACGCGCGAATGGGCGTGATCATGAGGCTCTCGACGCGCCGGCGACGCCCGGCGTTCCCGAGGCGAAGGCGGCACGCACCTCGCGGTCGAGCGCGACGAGCGCGGCCAGGTCCGGATCCGAGCCACCGGCCGTACCGAACCTCGCCACCGCCTCCTCGAGGAGACGTGGGATGCCGAGGAAATCGAGGCTGCCGTCGAGGAAGCGCGCCACCGCCACGTCGTCGGCGGCGATCAGGGCCGCCGAGGCGCGGGGGCCGAGGCGGCCCGCGTGGCGGGCGATCCGGAGGGCCGGGGAGCGCTCCTCGTCGGGCGCCCGGAACTCCAGGCGCCCGGCCGCGACGAGATCCGGCGCGGCCGCCGGCGAAGGGCGGCGATCGGGATGGGTGAGGGCGTACTGGATCGGGAGGCGCATGTCCGGGGTGCCGAGCTGGGCTTTCAGGGAGCCGTCGACGAACCGGACGGCCGAGTGGACGATCGACTGCGGGTGAATGACCACGTCGATGGCGTCGTAACCGACATCGTACAGCCAGTGGGCCTCGATGACCTCGAGGCCCTTGTTCGCCAGCGTCGCCGAGTCGATCGTGATCTTGGCGCCCATCCGCCACGTCGGATGACGCAGCGCCCGCTCGGGCGTCACGGCCGCCAGCTCGTCGGTCGTCGCCTCGAGGAAGGGCCCGCCCGACGCCGTCAGGATCAATCGCTCGACCGTCGCGAGATCCTCGCCGACGAGGCATTGCCAGATCGCCGAGTGCTCCGAATCGATCGGCCGCAGCCAGCCCAGCGGCGACGCCAGGGGGTCGCCCGGATCGATCGCCGCACGTTCGGCCGCGCGCGCACGGGCCAATGGCATCACGAGGTGGCCACCGGCGACGAGCGTCTCCTTGTTGGCGGTCGCCACGACCTTGCCGGCGCCCAGCGCCGCGAGGACGGGGCCGAGGCTGACCACGCCACCCGTCCCCACGCCGACGAGGTCGACGTCATCCCGGGTCGCGAGCGCCTCGAGCGCCGACGGCCCCCGTTCGACCGTCGTCCCCGGCGGCAGCTCGGGCAACGCCCCCTCGGCGAGGGCCACGGCAGCCGGTCGTGCGAGCGCTGCCTGCCGCGCCAGGAGGTCGGCATTCCGGCCGGCGGCGAGGGCCACGAGGTGGAAGGCGGGATCGGCGGTCAGGACCTCGAACGCCTGCCGGCCGATCGATCCGGTCGAGCCGAGGAGCGCGACGCCACGCCGCGCCCCCGACCCGAGCTCAGCGGAAGGCGACGGTGACATAGAAGAACGCCGCCGGGGCCGCGAACAGGAACGAGTCGATCCGATCGAGCATGCCGCCGTGGCCGGGGATCAGGCGGCCCGACTCCTTGGCCCCCGCCGCTCGCTTGAGCATCGATTCGGCGAGATCGCCGGCCTGGGCCGCGGCGCCGACCAGGAGCCCGAAGCCGGCACCGAGGGCCGCACTGCCACCGAGGAGGACGACGAGGACCGCGCCCACGATGGCCGCGGCCAGGGCCCCGCCGAGCACGCCCTCGAGCGTCTTCGACGGCGAGATATGGGGCATGAACGGGTGGCGCCCGAACTGGCGACCGACGCCGTAGGCGGCGGTATCGAACGACCACACCACGAGCACCAGCAGCAGCACCCAGGCCCGCTCGGGACCCAGGACGCCGAGCGGGGTGCCGGGGTCGACCGGCGCCGGCGACGCCGCGAGGCGGCTCACGAAGCCGAGCAGGCTGATGTACATCGCCGCAAAGGTGGTCGTCGCGAAGGTCGCCAGGCCGTCGCGGGGATCGGTGCGCATGATCGCGGCGACCCCGACGAGGACGATGCCCAGCGCGGCGAGCAGGATGCCGCTGCCGCCTGGCAGCTGCTTGACAGAGTCGCCGAGGGCGACCACGACGGCCAGGACGGTGCCCAGCGCCGCGAACGACGGGTGACCCGCGGCGGTCAGGAGCCGAAATGCCTCGACGCAGCCGAGGACGACGGCGATGGCGACGACGAGGGCGATCCAAGGCCCCCCGAGCCACAGCGCCACGAGGAGCGGCGGCACGAGGATGGCCGCACTCCGAGCCCGGTCACGGAGCATCGCCCGCGTCCGCGCGCCTCAGCGACCGAAGCGCCGGGTTCGCCGGGCGTACTCGGCGAGGGCGGCGTCGAAGGCGTCCGGCCCGAACTCGGGCCACAGCGTGTCGGTGCTCACCAGCTCGGCGTAGGCCGACTGCCAGATCAGGAAGTTCGAGAGGCGCTGCTCGCCCCCGGTCCGGATCACCAGGTCCGGATCGGGCAGCCCGGCCGTGTAAAGGGCACCGGCGACCACCGATTCGTCGATCGCCTCGGGCGCGATCCCCGACCGGACGATCGCCCGAACCGCATCGACGAGCTCGGTCCGGCCCGCGTAGTTGAATGCGATGTTCAGCAGCAGCCGATCGCCCCCGGCGGTCGCCGCGAGGGCGGATTCGATCGAACGCCGCGTGTCCGGCGGCAGCTCGTCGGCGCGACCCAGCAGGCGCACCCGGACGCCCTGCTCGCGCAGCTCGGCGGTCTCGCTTCGAATGGCGTCCTCGAGGAGGGCGAACAGGCCGGCGACCTCGGCGTCCGTGCGAGCCCAGTTCTCGCGGCTGAAGGCATAGAGCGTCAGGACCGGGATGCCGCGGCGGACGGCGTGCCGCAGCAGGCCGCGAATGGCCTCGACCCCGGCAGCATGGCCCTCCAGCTCCGAGGCGCCCCGGGCGCGAGCCCAGCGGCGGTTGCCGTCCATGATGATCGCCACATGGCGCGGGATCTCGGAGCGGGCCGGGGTCTCGGCGTCCGAGGGGCCGTCGGCCGCCGTGCGTCCCGCATCGCCGGCGTGCGCCTGCGGCGGCGCATCGGTCGGGCGGATGAGCGGCGCACGCGCCACGTCAGACCTCCAGGACTTCCTGTTCCTTGGCAGCCCCGACGCGGTCGACCTCGGCGATGTGACGGTCGGTCGTCTTCTGGAGGGTGTCGAGCAGGCGGTGGCCCTCGTCGGCGCCGACTTCGCCGTCCCGTTCCAGCTTCTTCAGCTGGTCGGCGGCGTCGCGGCGAAGGTTGCGGATCTCTACCCGGGCCTCCTCCATCCGCTTGTGGACGACGCGCACGAGGTCATGACGTCGCTCCTCGGTCAGCGGCGGGATGTTGAGGCGAACGACGGTTCCATCGACGTTCGGCGTCAGGCCGATGTCGCTCTTGATGATGGCCCGCTCGATCGCGCTCAGGGCGCTTCGATCCCATGGCTGGATGACGATCTGGTGCGGCTCGGGGACGCTGATGCCAGCCAGCTGGTTGAGCGGCGTCTGGGTGCCGTAGTAGTCGATGTGGATCCGCTCGACGAGGCCGGTCGAGGCCCGGCCGGTGCGGATCGACTGGAGGTCGCGCTCCATGACCTCGACGGCCCGGGCCATCTTGTGGTCGGTGGCGGTCAGGATCTCGTTGCTCATCGGGCGCCTCCGGCTGGCCCCGCGATCAGCGTCCCAACCGGCTCGCCGTCGACGACGCGGGCGATGTTGGCCGGGGCGCTCAGGTCGAAGACGACGATCGGCAGGTCGTTCTCCATGCACAGCGAGACGGCCGCCGCGTCGATGACCTTCAGCTGATCGCGCAGCAGGTCGGTGTACTCGAGCCGGTCATACCGGCGGGCATCGGGCACGGTCATCGGGTCAGCATCGTAGACGCCGTCCACCTTCGTCGCCTTCAACAGCACCTCGGCGCCGATCTCGACGGCCCGCAGGGCGGCCGCGGTATCGGTCGTGAAGTAGGGATTGCCGGTGCCCGCGACGAAGATGACGACCCGGCCCTTCTCGAGGTGACGGACCGCCCGGCGACGAATGTACGGCTCGGCGACCTCGTTCATGGCGATCGCGCTCATGACCCGGGTCGTGACCCCGATCCGCTCGATCGCGTCCTGGAGGGCCAGGCCGTTCATGACCGTCGCGAGCATGCCGATGTAGTCGCCGGTGGCGCGGTCCATGCCGGACGCCGCCGCCGCCATGCCGCGGAAGATGTTGCCGCCGCCGACGACGCTGCCGACCTCCACGCCCCGGGCCTGGACCTCGGCGACCTGGCGGGCGATGGCCGCGCAGACCGACGGGTCGACCCCGTACGCGCGGTCGCCGAGGAGCGCCTCGCCGGACAGCTTGAGCAGGATCCGGCCGTAGCGCCCCGGTCCGCGACCGTCGCTCAAAGGTCTTCTCCGAGGGCGTAGCGGGCGAAGCGCCGAACGCGGATGTTCTCGCCGAGCTTGGCGATCGCGTCCGTCACGAGCTCGCCCACGCGCTGCTCGGTGTCCCGGAAGGGCTGCTCGAGCAGCACGCCGCCCGGCTCCGAGTACCACTTCTGGAGCCGTCCCGCGATGATGCTGTCACGGACATTCTCGGGCTTGCCCTGGACGTCGGGCGCCCCGAGGATCTCGGCCCGCTTCGCTTCCAGCTCGTCCGCCGGGACGTCCTCGATGGCGACCCATCGCGGGTAGGTTGCGGCGACCTGGAGCGCGAGGTTTCGGACGAGCCCCTGGAACTGCTCGTTGCGGGCCACGAAGTCGGTCTCGCAGTTGACCTCGATGAGGACGCCAACCCGGCCGCCGGTGTGGATGTAGCTGGCGACGAGGCCATCGCGCGCCTCGCGGCCGGCCTTCCTGGCCGCCGCGGCGAGCCCTCGCTCGCGCAGCAGCTCGATCGCCTTGTCGACGTCGCCGCCGGCTTCCTCGAGGGCGCGCTTGCAGTCCATCATGCCGGCGCCGGTGCGCTCGCGCAGCTCGCGGACCGCCTCGGCCGTGATCGTGGCCATCCTGGTTTCGTGCTCCTGTTCTGTGCGCTGCGGGGCCTCGACCCCGGAGTGGTGGGCTGGGTGGGCAGTCTGGGCAGCCTCGGTCAGGCAGCGCCCCGGTCGGCGGCTTCCTTCTCGGCGGCCTCGCGCGCCATCTCGGCGGCGATCTCCTCGGGACTCGCCCCGTCCTCGGGCGGTGCGACCGTGCCAGGGCCGCCGGGCAGGAGATCCTCGTCCTCGTCGGGGGCGAAGCTGAGCGCGCCGCCGCCGGCGAGGGCCGCGACGAGCTCGTCGGTCGCCTGGGCATCGTCGTACTCGGGCTCGGGCATCGTCTCGGGCTCGGGCTCCACGGCTCGCGAGGCGCGTTCGTGGGCGCCCTCGATGGCCGCATCGGCCACGAGCGTACAGAGCAGCCGGATCGAGCGGATCGCATCGTCGTTGGCCGGGATGATGTAGTCGAGCTCGTCGGGATCGACGTTCGTGTCACCGGTGCCCACGACGGGGATCTCCAGGCGGTTCGCCTCGGTCACCGCGATTCGCTCGCGATGGGGATCGACGATGAACACCGCACCCGGCACGCGCTTCATCTTCCGAATGCCGCCGAGCGTCCCCTGGAGCCGGTTCAGCTCATCGGTGAGCTTGGCGGCCTCCTTCTTCGGAAGGCGATCGAGATCACCGGCCTGCTGCCGGGCCTCGAGCTGGTCGAGCAGGCCGATTCGCTTCCGGATCGTGACGAAGTTCGTGAGCATGCCGCCCAGCCAGCGCTTGTTGACGTACGGCATCCCGGCGCGGGTCGCCTCCTCGGCGACCGGCTCCTGGGCTTGCTTCTTGGTGCCGACGAACAGCACCACGTCACCGCGGGCGACCGTCTCGCGGACGAAGCCCAGGGCGAGTTCCAGCCGCTGGGCGGTCTGGGCCAGGTCGATGATGTGGATCCCGTTGCGCTCCGCGAAGATGTACGGGCGCATCTTGGGATTCCAGCGGCGGGTCTGATGCCCGAAGTGGACACCGGCTTCGAGCAGCTGCCGCATCGAGATCGAGGGCACGGTCGTTCTGACCTCCTGTCGGTTATTGCCTCCGCGGGTCCGCATCGGGGGCCGTCCCGGTCGGCGAGGCTCGTGGCCCCGCTAGCCGGACTGCGGCACCGTCCCGGGCGGAACGTCCCGCGTGTGTGCTCCGGCACCTGCCGGGCGTCGAGGTGCCGTGATCCGAAACACGGCCGGCGGAGTGTACCACCTCCCGTTTCGACCTCTCGTCCGGTGGTCGAACCGCCTAGCCCCCGTGGCGGTGGTGCCGGACGATGCCGCCGGGCTCGACGACGACAAGATCGAACCGCAGCGGCAGCCGCGGCAGCGGGGTGCCGTCCGGCAGGGTTGCTGCCTCGCGCAGGGCATACGCCGCCCTCCGCAGCCGCGTCCGCTTGCGGCCGCCGACGGGCTCCTCGGCGAGTCCGTAGTCGCGACGCGCCCGCCAGCGGACCTCGACGATCACGAGAGCCGGCGACGGTCCGGGGGCGACCGCCACGATATCGAGCTCGGCCCGGCCGACGCGGACGTTGCGGCCGAGGATGTGCCAACCCGCATCGGCCAGGCGTGTTGCGACAGCATCCTCCGCTCGGTCACCGGCGCGCTGGGCCGTGGTGCGCACCCGTCAAGGATCGCGCCGGCCACTCACCGCCGGGTCCACTGCGACTCATCCGCCGCTGCGTCACCGCTCGACGGCCGCTGCATTACCGCTCGACGCTCGATGCCCTCCGGTTCCAGCGTCGATCGATCAGCAGCAGCCGGCGCCGGACGGCGGCGAGGAGCCGCAGGCCGCTCCAGCGTGTCGCCCGAACCGCGGCCTCCACCTGGGCGTCGAGGGCCGCGCTGGCGGCGATGAGGCGGGCGGCCAGCCGCCGCCGGACGACCGCGGGCTCCGATTCTGGCGAGCGCAGCCACGCCCCGGCCGGCGTTCGCGCCCCGGCGGCGACCACGGCCGGGATCCCGATCAGGATCGTCGGCGAGTTCAACCACACGGTCGGCAGGGCCAGCATCGCTGCGATCGGCAGGACCCAGGCCCGATCGGTCCGGGCGCCCCACACGACGAGGGCCACGACGAGCGGCAGCCGGATCGCCAGCGGCACCGGCAGGTAGGTCAGCACCTCGGAGTTCGGGAACTGGAGGCGGAGCAGCATCGCCAGCCAGCCCCGCCAGGCGGCCGGATCGATCAGCGCGGAGACGAACACGATCGCGGCGGTGGCGGCGAGGGCGATGCCCAGCGACCGCCACTCTCGGCGGGCCGCGAACCACAGCAGCCCGATCCCGGGCGTGACCTTGGTCAGGATCGGCAGCGCCCAGGCTGCCGGCCAGCGAAGTCCGACGACGCCCGCGGCCGCCATCAACACATCGACCTGGCCGATGCCGGCGCTCAGGGCCACGGTCGGCGCGAGGGCCACGACGAGGGCCCAGCGGCCGGTGAGCCACCACAGCGTCACGGCCAGGATGCCCGTCCAGATCCCGGCGAAGACGGGCCACGGCAGCGCAACGAGCGGCGCGACCAGGTGGGCGAACGCCGGCGAGTAGATGTACGCGCCGGTGTTGCCGGGAACCGCTGTCGAGTAGTCGAGGCCGGCCCGGGTGGACCAGTACGCGAACATGTCGAAGGTTCGATCGACCCACGGATAGACACCCGCGATCCGGGCCCCGACGAAGATCGCCGCCACCAGGGCGAATGCCGGCACGGCCACCCAGCGCAGCCGCTGCAGCCGGTCCGTTGCGGTGGCGGCAGGGCGGCTCATCGGCCCTGGTCCTGACCCACGAGCGGCAGCGGCTGCGGACGGCCGGCGGCTCGCAGGACCTCCGCCGGCAGCCCGGGTCCACCTTCGAGCCGAAGGAGCTCGTCGACGTCGTCCTGCCCGTCGGTCCCACCGCCGTCGGCGAACAGGTCCAACGGCAGCTGGTCGCCGGCAAGCGTCCGCTGGAGGGCCAGGAAGCTGCGCCGGTGGAACGGCGTCAGGCCGAGTCGCCGGATCGCGTCGCGATGCTCACGCGTCGCGTAGCCCTGGTTGTGCTCCCAGCCATACCCCGGGTACCGGGCCGCAAGCCGGGCCATCATCCGGTCGCGGACGACCTTCGCCACGACCGAGGCGCAGGCGATCGTGTAGCAGCGGGCGTCGCCGTCGACGATCGCGCTGTACGGCCCGACCTGGCCCTCGAAGCCGGCAATTCGGTTCCCATCCACGAGGACATGATCGTGGCCACCGAGCCTTGCGATCGCGCGTCGCATCGCGAGGTGCGTGGCGTGATAGATGTTGAGCGCGTCGATCTCCCGCACCGATGCGGCACCGACACCGATGGCCACGGCCCGCCGGCGGATGATCGGCGCGAGTCGCTCGCGCTGCTGCGCCGACAGGGTCTTCGAATCACGCACGCCAGGGATTCGACGCGCGTGGGGCTTCATGATTACAGCCGCGGCGACGACAGCCCCGCACGTCGGCGCGACGCCGACCTCGTCGACGCCCACCACCCGCTGGGCGCCGTCACGCCACAGGACGCGTTCGAAGCGCAGCGACGGGACACGAGGCGCCATGTCGCTAGGGTATCCCCCGTTGCACCACCCTCGAACCCGATTTCTGTGGTCCTCGGCCCCCCTTCTCGCGGCCGAGAGCCCGCCGTCAGGACCGGGTGGTGCGACGCTCCCGGAGGGTGGCGGCCTTGCCGACCCGCTTCCGCAGGAAGTACAGCTGGGCTCGCCGGGCGCGGCCGTGGCGGACGACCTCGATCTTGTCGATCCGGGGGCTGTTGATCTTGAAGGTCCGTTCGACGCCGACGCCGCTGGCGATCTTGCGGACGGTGATCGAGCGGGTGATGCCGCCGCCGCGCAGCCGCATGACGGTTCCCTCGAAGACCTGGACGCGTTCCTTGCCGCCCTCGACGACCCGGGCCGCAACGCGGACGGTGTCGCCGGGCGCGAGCTCGGGCAGGTCGGTACGGAGCTGGTCGGCGACGATCTCGTCGAGGACGTTCACGGCGGTGGTTCCTGGGCTGGCGCAGCGCACGGCTGCGCGGATGTCGGTGGTCGGGGATCGGCCGCGGAGTATAGCAGCGCCGCGACGACCTCCGCCTACGCCCCGTCCTCTTCGGCCGCCTCGTCCCCTTCGGCGCGGATCCGATCGAGGCTCCGCCGTTCCTCGTCGCTGACGGCCCGGCCGGCGAGCAGGTCCGGTCGGCGAGCGAGGGGTCGTCGCAGCGACGCCTCCAGGCGCCACCGCCGAACCTCCTCGTGATGGCCGCTCACGAGGACCGGTGGCACGGTCCGGCCACGGAACTCCGGCGGGCGCGTGTACTGCGGGTACTCGAGCAGGCCCCGAGCGAACGACTCCTCGTCGGTCGACGCGGCCTCGATCACGCCGGGCACCAGGCGGGTCACGGCATCGACGACCACCACGGCCGCCGGCTCGCCGCCGCTCAGGACGTAGTCGCCGATCGATAGCTCCAGGTCGGCGAGGTCCCGAACGCGATCGTCGACGCCTTCGTAGCGCGGGCAGACGATGACGAGGTGGCTCCGGGCGGCAAGCTCGGCGGCCACGGCCTGGCTGAACACCCGGCCGCCCGGATCGAGGAGCACGACGGTCGAGTCGGCCCGCCGCAGCTCATCGATGGCCCCCGCGATCGGCTCCGGCCGGAGGACCATCCCCGCTCCCCCGCCGTATGGGGTGGCGTCGACGCTGCGATGCCGGCCGAGCCCCCAGCGCCGCAGGTCGTGGACCCGGAGCTCGACCAGGCCCCGCTCCCGGGCTCGTCCCGGGATGCTCTCCGACAGTGGCGTCTCGACCATCGCCGGGAACAAGCAGACGACGTCGATCTCGAGGGTCACCTCGAGCCCTCCGTGGCGGACTGGTCGCCGCCCGGCGCTCGGCCGCCCTTGCCGTGGCGAGACCACCGCGGCCGGCGTTGACGGGATCGCGGGGCCGGCGCATCGACGGGCCCCTCGGCGAGGGCGAGCACGGCTTCGTCGACCACGATCACGCCGCGCTCCGGGGCGAAGTCCCGGACGACGTCGCGGACGGCCGGCAGGTCGAACTCCCCGACGGGCCCGCCGCGAACGACATAGACCTCGGCGATCCCGGCGCGGTAGACGTCGGCCACGACCCCGAGCTCGCGGCCGGCAAGGTCCAGGACGCGGGCGCCGATGACCTCGTGCCAGAACACCTCGCCGGGCGCCAATGCCTCGGCGCGGTCGACGTCGGCCTCCAGGTAGGCGTCGCGGAGCACCTCGGCCGCGGCTCGATCGCCGATCTCGCGGAACGTCAGCCACCACCCCGGCCCGTCGGCCACCGGCGCCGCCGTCTCGATCGTCAGGGCCCGGTCGCTGCCCTCGGGGTGCAGGGCGCGGCCCGCGACGAAGCGGTCCTCGGGCCGGTCGGTCAGGACCTCGACCCGGACCTGCCCGTGGAGGCCGTGCAGGCCGCGGACCCGGGCGACGACGATCCGATCCGTGGCGGGCTCCGTCAGACGATCTCGAGCGTGACCGACGTGCCCTGGCGAGCGGCGGTGACCTTCAGGAGCGTCCGCAGGGCCTTGGCCACGCTGCCGTTGCGCCCGATGACCTTGCCCATGTCGTCCTCGGCGACGTGCAGCTCGATGACGGTCTCGCCGTCCTCCTCGACCTCGGTGACCTCGACCGCGTCGGGATCGTCCACGAGGGTCTTGGCGACGTATTCGACGAGCTCCTTCGCGCTCACTTCGCGGTCTCCTTCTCGGCCGGCAGGACGCCGACTCGGCGGAACAGGCGGGCGACGGTCTCCGACGGCGTGGCGCCCTTGGCGAGCCAGGCCTTGGCCGCCTCCTCGTCGATGTTCAGCTCGATCGGCTCGCTGCGGGGGTTGTAGTGCCCGATCGTCTCGATCGAGCGGCTGTCGCGGGCACTTCGCGAGTCGGCCACGACGACCCGGTAGCTCGGCTGCTTCTTCGCGCCGACCCGGGTCAGCCTGATTCGAACGGCCATGTGCTGGGTTCCTCCTCCTACGGTTGCGCTGGTTCGGTGACGGTCATGACGATCCGGGCCCGGGGTCCGCCGGGGCCATCGGTCGCGCTCATGTGGAATGCCTCGATGGGTTCGAGATAGGGCCTGACATTCGTCCTGAAGTCCGCTCTCTGATCAAGCGGCAGGAAATGCTGCTCCAAGGCCAGGGCGTGCTCGGCGCTGAAGTACACCATCGTGCGCGGGTTCGGCAGGCCCCGCGCGGTTGTCCGGGTGAAGTCGTCGCTCGCCGCCAGGGACGATGCTGGATCGACAGCGAGGACCGCGTTCATGACCGCCTCGGTCGTGCCGAGCATGACGACCCGACCGTTCACCGCGAACCGAACCTGGATCGGCGCTTCGCCCGGGAGGCCGGCCGCCCCGGCGACGGTCACCGTGGTGACCTCGACACCGTCGACGGTCGTCGTCTCGAGCTCCACGGCCCCGCCGAGCGCCGCCAGCGCCAGCAGGCTCCTGTAGTTGGCGACTCGCTCCTGTGCCGTCGCCTCGTCGGGCGCGAGCAGCAGGGCCACGCCGGCCGGCTCGCCGACCATGTCCCCGCCGTCGTTCATGATGACGACCCCGACATCCTCGACCCAGCCGAGCAGCTTCTCCGCGCCGCCGAACCCAGTCAGGAGCTGGTCCAGCTCGGCCAGCGACGCGCCCAGGACCGGGTCCGCCCGCAGCAGCGCGAGGGCGTTCATGACGCTCGTCCCGGCACCCTGGACCTCGGCGTAGGCGATCGCGTCCGCCGGCACGAACCGGGTCATCTCGCTGGGGTGGGCCGGGGCGAGGCTCTGGAGCGAGGGCGCGGCACTCGGCGCCTCGACCGGCGCGGCGAGCGAGTCGAGGATCAGGGCGTCGTCCTCGGCCCGGACGCCGGCGATGGACCAGTCAGGCAGCTCCATCGCGAACAGCGTCACGGGCACGGCGTCGAGGTCGGCCTGCAGCCGCCGGATCGCCTCGCCGCTGACGTAGACCGTGCCCAGCTGGTCGCCACCGAGGGCCGCCCGCGCGGCTCGGTATGGCTCCTCCGCGTCGATCCCGTTGCCCGCGGCGTGCGCGTCGAGCCCCGCCTTGACCGACCCGAGGTCGCCGGCGATGACATGGCGCCCATCGATGACACACGCGCCGTCCTCGCCCTCGAGCACACGGATCTCGAGACCACGGTGCGACTCGACCCGCGTCGACCGACCCTCGAACAGCTGGTCGCAACCCGCGGCGCCGTTCGTCGTCGCGACGAACAGTCCGCCCTCGCCCACCGCGCCGTCGGTCAGGCGGATGCCACCGAAGGCGGGCCCACTGACCCATGGCTTGAGGTCGCCGGTGTAGCTGACCTCGCCCTGCGAGAGGTTGGCCAGCAGCCGGTCGCCGGCCTCGTCGAGCTTCTGGCCGAGCGTCGACTGGTCGGCGAAGCCCGGGAAGTGGGCCAGCAGGTTGCCGACCTTCTGGAGCTGGTCGCCCGGCAGGTCGAGCCGCAGCTCGGCGACGACCACCGCGTCGGCCGGGATGTAGCGCAGGGCCTCCGGGGTCTGGCGCCCACCGAGCAGCACGACCGCGGCGATCAGCAGCGCGACGGCCGCGCCGGCGACCGCGAGGGCGATGAGCCAGCGGCCGCGGCTTGAGCCCGGCAGGCGGGTCGTCGGGACCGCCGGTACCTCGCTCGTCATCTCAACGTCGCCCGACGGGCAGTCCGCCGAGCATGCCCCGCCCACCACGGCCGGCCAGCTGCTTCATCAGCTTCTGCATCTCGGCGTGCTGCTTGACGAGACGGTTGACGTCGGTCAGCGAGGTGCCTGAACCGGCGGCGATGCGCCGCCGCCGCGAGCCCGTCAGGATCGAGGGGTCCCGACGCTCCGCGCGCGTCATCGACCGGATGATCGCCTCGGTCCGCTTCAGATCGCCGCGGTCGACGGCGTCCTGGGCCTCCTTGGCCATCCCACCCATGCCCGGGATCATCGACACCAGCTGGCCCAGCGGACCCATCTTCTGGACCTGCTGCAGCTGGTCGAGGAAGTCCTCGAGGGTGAACTCGGCCCGCCGGAGCTTCTGCTCCAGCTTCTTGGCCTGCTCGGCATCGACCGCCTCCTGGGCCCGCTCGACGAGGGTCATCACGTCGCCCATGCCGAGGATCCGGCCGGCGAGGCGATCGGGGTGGAAGACCTCCAGCCCATCGGTCTTCTCGCCGGTGCCGAGGAACTTGACGCCGATCCCCGTCACCGCGGAGATCGAGAGGGCCGCGCCCCCGCGGGCGTCGCCGTCGATCTTCGTCAGGACGAGCCCGGTGACCGGCACCGCGGCGGCGAAGGCCTGGGCGACCGAGACGGCCTCCTGGCCGGTCATCGCGTCGACAACGAGCAGCGTCTCGACCGGATCGACGGCCCGGTCGATCGCGCCGATCTCGGCCATCAGCGTCTCGTCGATGCTCAGGCGCCCGGCGGTATCGATGATGATCGTGTCCCGGGGCAGCTTCCGGGCGGCCTCGACCGCCCCCTTGGCGATCTCGACGGTCGGCGTCCGGGGCGGTGCCCGGTGGACCGGCACGTCGAGCGATCGCCCGAGCGCCTCGAGCTGGTCGGCGGCGGCGGGCCGATACGGGTCGGCGGCCACGAGCAGCGGTCGCCGGCCGAGGCGAACCACGTGCCGCGCCAGCTTGGCCGCGGTGGTCGTCTTGCCCGAGCCCTGCAGGCCGACGAGCGAGACGATCGCGGGGTTGCCCTGGAGGTGGAACGTCCGGTCGCCGGTCGAGAGGACCGCGATCAGCTCCTCGTGGACGATCTTCACGACCTGCTGGCCGGCGGTCAGGCTGCCGAGGATCTCGGCGCCGACGGCCCGCTCGCGGATCCTGGTCACGAGGTCCTTCACGACCCGGAAGTTGACGTCGGCCTCCAGGAGCGCCAGCCGGATCTCGCGGGCCGCGGTCTCCACGTCGGCCTCGCTGACGCGGCCACGGCCGGGCAGGGATGCGAGCGTATGACGCAAGCGGTCGCTGAGCTGGTCGAACACGACGAAGGACGGTGCTCCGCAACGGACCCGGCAGGACGTCGCGGCGGGCTCGCCGCGGGGCGGCGCGCGGGTTCTGGCACGCCGGCCGGGGGCAGTGTAGCCCCGATCAGCCGGGCAGGTCGAAGGCCAGGTAACGGCGCTTGCTGCCGTCGATCGCGATCAGCTCGATCTTGCCGGTGTGGTCGGCCGGGATCTCGAACCGCGACCGGAGGTCCTTCTTCGTCTTGCCGGCCCCGATCAGCTCGATCGACTGGCTCCGACCGTCGGGGCGGGGTCGCACCCAGACGCCGTCGGCCAGCTTCAGGGCGACGTTCTCGGCGGTGAACGGGAAGCCGCCCGCAAACGAGCCGACGTAGGTCGCGTCGTAGACGACGGTCAGGATCGCCGTCGAGGCCGACGCCTGCTGAGCCCAATCTGGCAGGTCCCAGCGCAGCTCGGCCTCGCGAAGGCGGATGCGCAGCTGGCCGGCGGTGCCGTTGCCGGAGATCTCCAGCCGGACCGGCTCGAACGCGGCGACCTCCCCGCCCTCGGGCCCGAAGGGGATCCGCGGCTGGTGCTCGTCCTCGCGGCCGATGACGATCGCCGCCGCATCGGCCGAACGGTGTCCGACGACATCGAATTCGATCGTCGTCCCGGCCGTCGACCCGAGCGCGACCTCGGGGATGACCGTCTCGCGGGTCGGCTCGAACGCCTCCCCATCGATCACGAGGCGCACCGGACCGCCGATGCTGGTCGGCTCCTCGCTGCCCTCGTTGCGCAAGCTCGCCTCGACCGTCACCGAGCCGCCACGCGCGTCGAGGACAGCGACCGCTCGCTCGACGGTCACCACGAGACCGGCGTACCAGACGCTCGTGCCAAGCTCGTAGGTCGTCACCGTCGGGGTCGGCTCGGGCGCGCGGGTCGGCGTCGGCGCGACGCTCGGGGCCGCGGCATCGAAGCAGCCGGCCACGACGAGCGCCACGATGACGAGCAGGGACGGTCGGTGGGTGGATCGGCTCATGTCGCCTCGAACAGCTTGTCCAGGAAGGCCCGCGGGTCGAACTCGACGAGGTCGTCGATCCCCTCGCCCAGGCCGGCGAACCGGACGGGCACGCCGAGGCGCTCTTCGATGGCAAACACGATCCCGCCGCGGGCGGTCGAATCGAGCTTGGTGAGGACGATGCCCGTCAGCCCGACCGCCTCGTGGAACGCGGCGGCCTGGTTGAGGCCGTTCTGGCCGGTCGTGGCGTCGAGGACGAAGAGCGTCTCCGGGATCGTACCTGGCAGGCGGCGGTCGATGATCCGCCGGATCTTCGCCAGCTCGTCCATGAGGTTCGTCTTGGTGTGGAGCCGGCCGGCGGTGTCGGCGATCACGACGTCGGCGCCGCGGGCGACGGCCGCATCGAGGGCATCGAACACGACCGCCCCGGGATCGGCGCCCGGCGCGTGGGCGACCATCTCCACCCCGGCCCGCTCGGCCCAGGCGGCCAGCTGCTCGATGGCCGCCGCGCGGAAGGTGTCGGCCGCGGCGAGCACGACCCGATGCCCGGTGCGCCGCTCGCGATGGGCCAGCTTGCCGATCGTCGTCGTCTTGCCGGTGCCGTTCACGCCGACGACCAGCACGACCGCCGGTCGTGCTACGCCGACGAGCCGCCAGCCGGGCTCACGTGGCGCCAGGAGCGCGCCGAGCTCGCGCGTGACCGCCTCGGTCGCGGTTCCCTGGACGGTCCGCGGCCGGGCTCGCTCCACGACCCGCATCGCCAGGGCCGCGCCGACGTCGCCGGCGATCAGCGCCTCCTCGACCTCGGCCCAGTCCTCCGCCGGCAGCACCTCCTGGCCCAGGATGTCGCGGAGGCGGGCCATGAAGCCGCCGCGGCTGCGGCGCAGCCCGGCCTCGAGCTCGGCCGGCGCGGTCGCGCGGTCGTCGGCCACCTAACCTCCGACGACGAGCGGCGTCCCGGCGCGCTCCCCGTTTCGCGACGCAAGCTCGGTCGCCTCGTCGAGGCGAAGGCTGATCACATGGCTCACCGAATCGTCTCCCACGGTCACCCCGTAGAGTGCATCGGCCGTCTCGATCGTGCCTCGGTTGTGGGTGATGACGATGCACTGGGTCCGGGCCGACAGCTCCCGGAGGGCGTCGGTGAAGCGCCCGATGTTGGCCTCGTCGAGGGCCGCGTCGACCTCGTCGAGGACGCAGAACGGCACCGGCCGGACCTCGAGCATCGCGAACAGCAGGGCGACCGCCGTGAGGGCCCGCTCGCCACCCGACAGCATCGCGAGGGCCTGTGGCTTCTTGCCCGGCGGCCGGGCGGTGATCTCCACGCCGGTGGCCGAGAGGTCCTCGGGATCGGTCAGCGAGAGCTTCGCGAAGCCGCCGCCGAAGAGCTGCCGGAAGCGCTCGTCGAAGGCCCGCTCCAGGGCGGCGAAGGTCGTCCGGAACTGGTCGCCGATGAGCCGCTCCAGCTCGCGGATCAGGCTCCTCGTCCCCTCGATCGCCGCGAGCAGGTCGGCCCGCTGCGATTCGAGCGTCTCGAGGCGGGGCTTCAGCTCGGCGTACTCCTCGACGGCGAAGGGATTGCCCGCGCCGAGCTCGTGGAAGCGCCGGCGAAGCGCGGCGATCCGGCCCGGTGACGGCGCCTCGGCCGGCGGCGCATCGCGCTCCCAGGCGGTCGCGGCAGCAGCCAGGGCCGCCTCGAGCGCCTCCGGCTCGACATCGTCCAGGCCCTCGTCGGGGGCGGCGATCGACGCGCCGGGCGCCAGGTGACGAAGGCCGAGCGCGCCGAGGCCGGCGAGCTCGACGAGCAGGCTCTCGCGCAGACCCTCGAGCGCGAGCCGGGCCTCCAGCCCCTCCCGCTCGATGCCGCGGGCGCGGTCCTCGGCGACCCGCAGCCCCTCGCGTGCCGCGGCGGCCGCGGCTTCGGTCGTTCGAAGGCGCTCGCGGTCGCCGGCGTCCTCGCCGAGGACGACCGCCAGGGCGGCGTCGGCCTCGGAGACCGCGCGGGTCGCGGCGGCGAGCGCGGCGGTCAGCGACTCGCCCTCTGCAGCCAGGCCTGCCTCCCGCTCCGCGAGGAGCGCCGCCGCTCGATCGAGCTCGTCGCGCCGCCGCTCCGCCATCGCCGAGGACGCCTCGGCGCGAGCGCGCCGCCGCTCGCCCTCGGCGCGGGTCGCAGCGGCATCGGCGGCGGCGGCGGCCAGCCCCTCCCGGCGTACCCGCAGCTCGCGCACGCGCTCCTCGAGGGCCGCGAGGGGCGCTCCCGATGCCCCGCCGTCGGGCGCCCTCCCCGGATCCTCCACCGGCTCGGCCGAGATCGCCGCTGCCCGCTCCGCCGCAACGGCCTGCAAGCGCGCCGCATCGGCCTCCAGGCGCTCGGCCTGGGCAGCCAGCCAGGCGGCTTCGCGGGCGGCGCTCGCGGCAGCTCCGGCCGCGGCGCGCTCCTCCTCCTCGAGCCGCCGCCGGGTCGCGCCGGCCGCGGTCTCGGCGGCACGCGCTGCCGCGAGCCGCGCCTCTCCGGCCTCGACCGTCTTCGCGACGGCATCCTGGGCTGCGACTGCAGCCGCGGCGGCCGTCCGGGCCGCCTCGGCCTCCGCATCGAGGCGGGCGAGATCCGCGCGACGACGGAGCACGCCGCCCTCGGGGCGAATCGACGCCGTA
>VEOW01000067.1 GCA_012026785.1 Chloroflexota bacterium
CCTGGCCAAGCTTGCCGAGGACGGCAGCGATCTGCCGGTGACGGCACTCGCCGCGGCGTTCCCGATCTCGCAGCCGGCCGTCTCTCGCCATCTCAAGGTCCTCGAACGGGCGGGCCTGGTCTCGCGAACTCGGCGCGCCACCGAGCGGCTCAGCCACCTGGAGGCCGCGCCGCTGCGTGACGCGACCGAGTGGCTGGCCCGCTACCAGCGCTACTGGGACGAGCGCTTCGCGCGCCTCGACGAGGTCCTTGCCGGTCTGCAGGGCCCGCCAACTGCGAACGCAGCTACTCCAGGAAAGGAAGGATCGTGATGTCCGAGACCAGGATCGAGGCGCCCAGCGGGCTGCCGTTTGTCACTATCACCCGCGATGTCGAGGCGCCGCGCGACCTCGTCTTCCGGGCGTACACCGAGGCCCCCGCTGCTGCAGCGCTGGCTGGGCCCGCGGAAGTACGAGATGGTCATCGACCGCTACGAGGTCCGCGACGGCGGACGGTGGCGCTACGTCCACCGCGACGCCGAGCACGAGTACGGCTTCCACGGCGTGTTCCACGGCGAGCCGAGCGTCGACGCCATGGTCCAGACCTTCGAGTTCGAGGGGGCGCCAGGGCACGTATCACTGGATCGACTGTCGCTCGAGGACCTCGGCGACGGGCGGACTCGAATCCATGCCCACTCCGCGTTCGAGTCCGTCGAAGCCCGCGACGCGATGGTCACCGCGGGCATGGGCGACGGCGTCCGCGAGGCCTACGAGCGGCTCGACGAGGTCCTCGTCTCCCTCCCCCCGGCGGCCCCGGCCGCCCAGCGCTGAGACGGCCACCACCATGGACTGGAAGCTCGAGGTCGTCGTCGTTCCGGTGTCCGACGTGGACCGGGCCAAGGCCTTCTATGCCGAGCAGCTCGGCTTCCCGGTCGATGTCGACAGCAGCCCCTCACCGGGATTCCGCGTCGTCCAGATGACGCCGCAGGGCTCGGGCTGCTCGGTCACGATCGGCACGGGCCTCACGAAGATGGCGCCGGGCTCGCTCGAAGGCCTGCAGCTGTGCGTCGCGGACATCGAGGCGGCGCACGCCGAGCTGGCTGAGCGCGGCGTCGCCGTCAGCCCGATCCAGCACCACGACGGGACCGGCTTCGTCGACGGCAAGGGCGAGGACTGGAACTCGTTCTTCTTCTTTCGCGACCCGGACGGCAACGGCTGGGCCGTCCAGGAGAGCCCGACGATGCGGGCCGCGACGCCTGGCTAGGCTCGCCCGCGAGCGAGGTCGATGAGGCGGCCGAGGACCCGCTCGCCGTCGGCCCGCAGGCCGTTGTGTTCGAACTCGTCGGTCTCCCAGGTTCGAAGCCCCCGGATGGCACGCGCCGTCTCGACCGCGAAGTCCCGTTCGACGTACAGGTCGTTCGAATAGATCGTCGCCGCCACCGGAACCTCGTTGTGGGCCAGCCTGTCGGCGTCGTAGAGCTTGGGCCACGGCTGCTCGGCCAGCAGCTGGGCCGCGTCGCGGTGGGATCGCAGCCGGCCGTAGTCCTCGAACATCCACGGGAAGATGTGCTCGGCGGTCAGGTAGCCACGCTCCTCGACGATCTCGGGCAGGAGGCGGTGGGCCGACCAGCGGGTCGGGAAGCCGTCGGCGTATGACGATTCGTGGAGCGTGGCGTAGATCGGGTTGCGCTCGAACCGTCCACCCACGTCGATCGCGTCGAACAGGAACGCCCGTGAGCCGAACGGCAGCTCCACGAGGTGGTGGATGGCCTCGAAGCCGTCGCTCGCACCAAGCTTCAGGCCGAGCTGCCGGAAGCGCCGGCTCGTCAGCCGGTCGCCGGTGGGCAGCCGGACGTCTTCCTCGTCGAGCCGCCGGAGGATCGCCGCGATCCGCTCCCGGTCGGACGGGTAGCGATCGAAGTAGGCCTCGTTCTTCTGGATCAGGCGCTTGTACGTCGCGGCGTAGACGTCGTCGGGCGGGCGGCCGATCGGCGTCAGGCCGCCGGTGATGAAGACTTCGCGAAGGCCCTCGGGGGCGAACGAGAGGTAGGTCATCGAGGTGAAGCCGCCGAAGCTCTGGCCGAGGGTGCTCCAGCGATCCACGCCAAGCTCCTGGCGGATCAGCTCGGCGTCGCGGACGATCGAATCGGCCCGGAAGTGGGTGAGGTAGGCCGCCTGCTCCTCGGGGGTCTCGCCGGGGATGTCCCCGACCGGCGTCGAGCGACCGGTCCCCCGCTGGTCGAGCAGCAGCAGGCGGTAGTCCTTCAGGGCTCGCTTCAACCAGCCAACGGTCGGCGCCGTGGGCCGCGTGGCCTCACCGCCCGGCCCGCCCTGGAGGAAGACGAGGTACGGCTTGTCGAGGCCGTCGGGGTCGGCGACCTCGCGGGTGAAGACGGTGATCGTGGGGCCGCTGGGGTCGGCATGATCGAGTGGCACGACGTGATCGCGCTCGGTCAGGACGACGCCGGGCCCGCGGTAGGTCTGGCTCATGGCCGGGAACGATAGCGGCCGCTTGCAGGGGGTGCGATGATCACGCCGTGATCGAGTACGGCGGCGGGATTCGCGAGGGACCGGCGGGCCAGGTCGGCGGCGGCGGTGGCGGCGTCGGAACGGCCCCCGACTTCGGCGGCGGGGACCCGTTCGCCAACATCCGCCACACGGTCGACGGGGCCGCGGCCTGGGTCGGCAGCCTCTCGACCGTCGAGCTCGCGCTCCTCGTCGGTGCGATCTTCGTCGGCCTCATCATCCTGCGGCGCGCCTTCTAGGCCCGGCTAGCTGTGATTCACAGCAGCGTTATTGACAAGCGAGAGCCCCGCACCACGGTTTGGGTTGTTGACGATCCAAACCCTGGGGAGGCTCTCGTGGGACATCGTAGGGCGAAGCTGACCGTATTCGGTCGGCGGCTCGTGGCCGAGCGCGTCGAGGTCGAGGGCTGGAGCATCGCCAAGGCCGCCGAGGCGGCCGGCGTGAGCCGCCAGACGGCGACGAAGTGGGTCCACCGATTTCGAGCTGACGGGCTGGCCGGTCTCGAGGATCACAGCTCCGCGCCGCGCCGGATGCCCCGGGCGCTGCCGGCCGAACAGGTCCAGCGGGTGATCGAGGCGCGGATGACGCTGCGCCTCGGGCCACATCGCCTGGCGCCGATCCTGGGCATGCCCCGGTCGACGATCGGCGAGGTCCTCCGCCGCCACGGCCTGTCCCGATTGCGCGACCTGGATCGGGCGTCGGGCATCCCGATCCGGTACGTCCGTGAGCGGCCCGGCGAGCTGCTGCACATCGACGTCAAGAAGCTCGGCCGCATCCCCGATGGCGGCGGGCACCGCTTCCGCGGACGGCTTGGCACACCGACCTCGGGCGCCGGCTACGACGTCGTCCACGTTGCCGTCGACGACGCGACGCGGGTGGCCTTCGTCGCCGTGCGCGACGACGAGCGGGGGCCGACCTGTGCCCGGTTCCTCGTCGAGGCGGCCGCGTGGTTCGCTCGCCGCGGCGTCCGGATCGAGCGGGTGATGACCGACAACGCCCGCAACTACGTTGACAGCCGGGCGTTCGCCGAGGCTGTCCACTCGATCGGGGCGAAGCACAAGCTCACCCGGCCGCGGCGGCCCCAGACCAACGGCAAGGCCGAACGGTTCATCCAGACGATGCTCGCCGAGTGGGCGTACGCGCGCCTCTACCCGACGAACGACGCCCGGCTCAACGCCCTCCCGCCCTGGCTCGACCACTACAACCACAACCGGCCCCACTCCGCGCTCGAGGGCAAGGCTCCGATGCAGGTCCTCGTCAGCAACGTGAGTGGGAATCACAGCTAGCGGACGGCCCGCGCGCTCGCCTCCGCGGCCCGCCGCAGCAGCAGCTCTCGCTCCGGGACGTTACGCGTCATCGATGCCGCCCGGGCCAGCTCGGCCGAGGCCTCCTCGTTGCGATCCAGCTTCGCCAGCAGGTCGCCCCGAACCGCGGGCAGCAGGTGATAGGCCCGAAGCGCTGGCTCGTCGGCCAGGGCATCGACGAGCTCCAGGCCCGCAGCCGGTCCGTACGCCATCCCGACCGCTACGGCGCGGTTAAGCTCCACGATCGGCGACGGCGTGAGCGCCGCGAGGGCGTCGTACAGGGCGACGATCCGCGCCCAGTCGGTCTCCTCGGGCGTCGCCGCCCGGGCGTGACACGCGGCGATGGCGGCCTGCAGCGCATACGGACCGGCGGCGCCGCCG
>VEOW01000040.1 GCA_012026785.1 Chloroflexota bacterium
CGCGTATGTTCGTCGGCAGCGTCTGATGTGTATATGTGTCTGGCGGGGGGGGTGGTCATTGGAGGGGCGGCCGGTGGTGAGCCGGGCCGGCCCGATCAGGCAGGTCATCGATAATCGGCAGGCACGGTCCTGAAGGAGGAGCTCAATGGCGCAGACATCGATCCTCGGTCGCATCGGGCAATTGGTTCGAGCCAACATCAACGCGATCCTCGACAGCGCCGAGGACCCCGAGAAGATGCTCGACCAGCTCGTCCGCGACTTCACCAACAACATCGCCGAGGCCGAGGAGGCCGTCGCGCAGACAGTTGGCAACCTCCGGCTCGTGGAGGACGACGCTCGCGAGGCCCGCGAGGCCGTGTCCGAGTGGGGCGGCAAGGCCGCTGCGGCATCCCGGCGGGCCGACGAGCTTCGGGGCGAGGGCAACACCAAGGAGGCTGACCGCTTCGACGAGCTGGCCAAGATCGCCATCCGCCGGCAGATCAGCTACGAGAGCCAGGCGAAGACGCTCGAGCAACAGGCGGCCCAGCAGACCGAGCTCGCCGACAAGCTCAAGGACGGTCTCAACAAGCTGCGCGCGCGGCGCGAGGAGCTGGTCCAGAAGCGAGACGAGCTCGTCAGCCGGGCGAAGATGGCCCAGGCCCAGGCCGACGTTCAGCGGACGATGAAGAGCGTCTCGGTCATGGACCCGACGAGCGAGATTTCTCGCTTCGAGGAGCGGATCCGGCGCCAGGAGGCCCAGGTCCGCGGCATGGAGGAGGTTTCCGCGTCGTCCCTCGAGGAGCAGTTCGCGTCCCTCGAGGCCGACGAGGACGAGCTCGAGGTGGAGGCCCGGCTGGCCTCGCTCAAGGGCGGCGGCTGACCTTCGTCGCGCCATCTGTCAACTGCGAGCCCCGGGCTGAAGCCTGGGGCTCGCGGCCATCCCCATCCGCCGACCGGACTCGGCCGCTGCTAGCATCACCGGACGTGAAGCCGATGTATCACCCCTCGGATCTCGCGGCGATGGATCCGCTGGTCCTGATGAAGAACCTCGATCACGTGCGGATGACGAGCCGGCGCCTCAGCTACATCCTCCAGCAGCAGGTCCACCTCTATACCCCCGAGGCGAACGAGCTGCGCGAGCAGATCGACCTTTATGTCGATGCAGAGCGCCAGATTGAGGGCGAAATGGCCCGGAGGCGCATTCGCGCGTAATTCCCCGCGCCTGCCCGGGGCCGACCCGCCTTCCTCCGGCTCCACGCACGGTTCATCGGCGGAAACGCCCTCCCATGGGGATGCGGCGGTCAGGACCTGGGTTCAGCCGAAGAATCGCGCATCGGATGCACGGTCGACGGCTGGTAGCGTGGGCGCCGGGCAGTGGGGCCGCCGAGGCGCGGCCGGCCTCAGGCGACGGCGGCGCCGCGGGAAGCCAGATGGCCGGCGGCCCGGGCGCGAGCGCGATCCTCGGCCACGATCTCGCAGACTCGGGCGGCCAGGCCCGGCATCTCGAACAGCCCGAAGCGAATGCCGTGCTCGGCGAGCTCGTCGGGGCCCCAGCCCCGGAACAACCCTCGGCTCGCGACCGCACACATCTCGTCGTAGAGCTCCGGCCAACCGACGCGGCGGCGGCCGTAGCAGAAGCGAATGAACTCCACGGCATCGTCCGTGAGTCCACGCGCGGGCGCGGTGCGCGCGGCCATCGAATCGTGCTCCTCCCTCATCCCGTCTGGGGGCATGGCGGGGCTGGACCAGGGGGCGCGACGTGTTGGATCGGGCCGCCTGGCGGTGGTTCAGGTGTCCGGCGGATCCGCTTCCCGGAGGGGTCTCGCCGATGCCCGACATGGTACGGCCGGGCCCCCTGCTGTCGGAAGGGGGGTTCTCCACCTTTTCGTCCACCAACTTATCCACAGGCCCGGACGGCCCCGCGGCGGGGCCCCAACGACCCCTCAGCGGGCCCTCATGCCCTCCGCTGAACCCCGAGACCGGGCCGGTCGGTCAGCCGCCAACGGTGGTCGGACCCGAGCTCCAGGCCCTCGAACGGGTCGGCCGCGAGCAGCAGCGGACCGTCGAGATCCGTCCACTCGGCGAGCGACGCGACCGCGGCCGCGGCGGCAACCCCCAGCGACGTCTCCTCCATGCAGCCGAGGAACGTCCGGAAGCCAAGCTCCCTGGCCCGCCGCAGCATCCGCGCCGCCGGTCCGGGCCCACCGCACTTGGCGAGCTTGACGTTGACGCCAGCCACGCTCCCGACGAGGCCCTCGAGGTCGGCTGCCTCGACGCATGACTCGTCGGCCACGATCGGCAAAGGCGAGGCCACCTGGAGGTCGGCGAGCCAGTCGCGCCGGGCGACCGGGAAGGGCTGCGCGATCAGCTCGACGCCGAGCTCGACCAGTCGCGGCAGCAGCTCCCGCGCGACCGATGGCGTCCAGCCGGTGTTGGCATCGACCCGCAGGGCGCCCCCGTAGACGGCGCGGACGGCCTCGAGCGTCGGCAGGTCGGCCGGCCCACCGACCATGATCTTGAGGGCCGGAAAGTCGGCCGCCCGACGAGCCCGTTCGGCGACGACCGCCGGCTCATCGAGGCCGATGCTGAAGTCGGTCGGCGGTCCCTCGGCCGGCAGGCCCAGGAGCCGATGGACGGGCTGCCCGGCCACCTTGCCGACGAGGTCGTGGAGGGCGCTGTCGAGGGCGCATTTCGCGGCGCCGTTCCAGCGGATCGCCCGTTCCACCCGCTCGCTCGCCCCCCGGAGGCCCTCGGCGGTCGGTTCCGGGGCGCCGGCGGCCTCGAGGAGCAGGGGCATCACCGCGACCATCGTCTCGGGCGTCTCGCCGAAGAACCGCGCCGGCCAGCCCTCGCCGAGCCCAACAACGTCAGGGAACCGCGAATCGCGCAACTCGACGATGACGGTCGTCGCGGATTCGCCCGTGCCGTGATCGGCGCGCGAGATCCGGAACGGCTGGGCGAGCCGCAGCTGCAGGACCTCGTGGCGGATCGAGAGCGTCATGGCGTCACGCCGTCTCGGCCACCGAGGCCGAACCAGCGACCCACGGCAGGGCATCGACCGCCTGCCGGACCTCGTCCCACAGTCGCGCCCCACCGAACCGGACCGGATCGTCGGCCGGCAGACCCGTCTCGGCCGCCGCCGCCTCGATCGCCCGCCGCGCGTCGGTGTCGTCACCGATGCGCGACGTGTTCAGCGCCACCGCGACCACCCGGGACGGGGCGACGACGCCCGCGATGGCCTCGTGCAGGCGGATGAACGAGGGCAGCCGGGCGATCGGGAACGAGACGTCGGGTCGATGGACGAAGTCGTGCTCCAGCAAGCCGGGCTTGTGGACCATGATCATCGCGTGCGGCGTGGCGCCGTGGATGAGGCCCAGGGTGACCGACGAGTAGGCGGGATGGTCGAGCGAGCCCTGGCCCTCGACGATGACCCACTCGCCGCGGGCCTCGCCCTCTTCGACGAGCCACTCGACCGTGCCCTGGAGGAAGTCGGCGATCACCCGGTCCACCGAGACGCCCCAGCCCTCGATCATCATCCCGGTCTGGCCGGTGGGCACGAGCGTCGCCGAATCGCCCGCGGCGAGGGCGGCGTTTCGCAGCTCCAGCCCGATCGTCATCTTGCCGATCGCGCAGTCCGTGCCGACCGTCAGGATCACCCTCTTGCCCGGGCCGTGCGGACGGCCGACCGCGGTCTCGAGCCGGTCCGGTGGCCGGCGGAAGTCGACGATCTGCACGCCAGCGGCCCGAGCCGCCGCCGCGAACTCGGGGTCGTCGCCGATGAAGGTGTGCAGGCCGGAGTGGACGTCGAGGCCGGCCGCGATCGCATCGAGGATCGTCCGTCGCCATGCGGCCGGCAGCTTGCCGCCCGTCGGCGCAATGCCGATGAGAAGCGTCGTCGGGCGGGGCCCCAGCACGAGGGCCGCGGCGACCGAGGCCACGATCGGGATGTCGTGGCCTGGCAGCCACTCCGCCACGTTCCGGCCGGCGTTCGTCGAGTCGAGGACCGCGACGACCGGGTCCACGCCGTATCGAATCACGCCGATCGCCGTCTTCGCGGCATGGACCCCGAGATGGCCCTCGGTCAGGATCAGCAACCGCCTGGCAGGTGTCATCGGGCCGCGAGTGTAGGAGGTGCCTGGCGACGAGGGGCAGCCCGGACGTCGCGCCTTTCGTGGCCGAAGTTCAAGATGTGGGCATGGACAGCCCATCGACCCTGCTGCCGGGCGCCGCCGGTCCGGACCGCGGAGGCATCCGGACGACCTCGCTGGTCGTACTGGCGTTCGGGGTCGCCTTCGGCTATCTCGAAGCCGCCGTCGTCGTGTACCTGCGTGCGGTCATCGAGACCGGCGCCGTCCTGCCGGCCCAGGATCCGGCGACCCTGGGAACGTTCGAGGCCGTCGAGATCCTGCGCGAGCTGGCCACGGTGGCGATGATCGCGACCGTCGGCTGGCTCGCCGGGCGGAGCCGGCTCGAACGACTCGCGTGGTCGGCCGTCGTGTTCGGGACCTGGGACATCGTCTACTACCTCGGCCTGCGCTGGACGATCGGCTGGCCGCCGGCGCTCGATACCTGGGATGTGCTGTTCCTGATCCCGATGGCCTGGGTCGGCCCCGTCTGGGCACCGATGGCCGTCAGCGCCGCGTTGATCGGCGTGGGACTGGCCGCGGCGCGGCGGCTGCGCGCCGGTGGCAGCCTGCGAATCGGCCCGACCGAAATCGCCGGCGGGCTGGTGGGCGGGGCCCTCGTCATCGTCAGCTTCCTCGTCGATTCGGAGCGGTTCCTCGCCGGTGACCTGGCGCCGTGGTCCGGATGGCCGCTCTTCCTCGGCGGCATGGTCGTCGCCGGGCTCGCGGCGATCCGCGCCTTCGTCGTGGCCGGCCAGCGCGCGCTGGCCACGGCGCCTCGATGACGGCCCGCGGGCCGCTGCTGGTCGCGGCCGCGGCCATCCTCGTCATGGTGGTCCTCACCGCGCTCGCGGTTCTGGGACCCGGCGCCACCGCACCGACGCCCGGCCCCACCGCGACGTAGGCGAAATCCAGGACCACCGCCTGGGGCGCCGCCGCGGGGCTCCGCGGGCCCCCGGGCCGGGAGGGCTCCCCGGAAAGGTAGAGACGGCTCCCGACCGCGCACGCGGCGAGAACAAAGAGC
>VEOW01000025.1 GCA_012026785.1 Chloroflexota bacterium
GGGCCCGGCCGGGGGACCGCGACCTCGCGGATCTCGAAGCGGTTCGGCTCCAGCACGACCAGCGCGGTCATCGTCTCGGGCAGCGGCTCGGCGGTCCCCATGGGCATCGAGAAGTCTCCTTCGCCGCGCGGCCGCGGCACGGCGTCAGCGCGCGGCGGCTGCCTCGGCCGGCCGCCCGTCGGGTGCGGTGAGCTGCGGCGTGCCACCCGTCAACCGGTCGTACAGCGCGGCGGCGTTGCGCGACTGAATGTAGTCGAGCATGTAGCCCTGGCCGATGTCGACCGGCCCGAAGCGATCCCGGAAGCTCACCCGGGCGACGGTCTCGTCGCGGCTCCAACCGTTGGCGATGGCCGTCGCCACGGCGGCCTTCCACTCCAGCAGGTGGGAGCGCTGGACGTCCAGGTAGGACTTCGGGACGACCGGCCCATGGCCGGGCACGATGCGCTCGAAGTCGAGCGACCGGATCCGCTCGAGGGCCTCGAGCCACTGGTCGACGTTGGAGGTCATGAGCCAGGTCTGGCAGCCCGAGAAGATCGTGTCGCCGGTGAAGACGACACCTTCCTCGGGCACGTGGACCGCGAGCTGCCCGGGGGTGTGGCCGGGCGTGTGAAGGCAGTGGAAGGTGTGGTCGCCGACCCGCAGCATCAGGTCGCCGGTGAAGACGATCGCGCCCTTGTTCGGGTCGCGGTAGTACTCGTCCCGATCCGGCCACAGCGCGAGGGCCTCGGGGGCGTCGAGGTCGGTGCCCTTGGCGGTCTCGCCGGGAATGGACTCATAGGCATACGCGAACGGATCGAGCTCGGGGAACACGACCATGAATCGCTCGTACAGCTCGCGATGGTTGACGACGATCCCGGCGCCCTTGAAGAAGTAGTTGCCGAAGATGTGGTCGACGTGGTGCTCGGTGTTGATGAGGTAACGGATCGGGCCGTGCGTCTCGGCTTCGGCGCGCATCGCGACGGCCTTCGTGGGCAGCTGTGGGGTGTCGATGACCACGACGCCGTCGGCGGTCGTCACGAAGCTCGGGTTGCAGCCCCGCAGCTTGGTGTTCGTGAAGACGTTCGCCGTGACTCGCTCCATCATCGAAACGGCCTCGACCATCTGGCGTTGCCTCCGAGCCTACTGGGTGGCGGTCAGGCCGCCGTCGATGCCGAGGATCTGGCCGGTGATGAAGCTCGCGGCATCCGAGCACAGGAAGATCGCCGCCCCGGTCAGGGCATCGGTCGTGCCGACCCTGCGGAGGGGAATCCGGTTGACGACGCCGGTCTTGAAGTTCGGATCGTCGAGCAGCATCGCCACCTGGGGCGTGTCGACGAACGTCGGGGCGATGGCGTTGACGGTGATGCCGTGCTTCGCCCATTCCGTCGCCCACTGCCGGGTCAGCGAGCTGACCGCGCCCTTGGCGGCCACGTAGGCCGAGTAGCCGGCATTGATCCCGAGCGACGCGCGAACCGAGCTGATGTTGAGGACCCGGCCACCACGCCCCCCGGCGATCATCGCCCGCACGGCCGGCTGCGTCGCCACGAGGGTGCTCCGGACGTTGAGCTCGAAGATCCAGTCCCAGGCATCGCGGGGGTAGACCTCCGCGTCGTAGAGGACCTTGCCGGCCCCGCCGCCGACGGCGTTGACCACGATGTCGAGCCGGCCGTAGGCGTCAAGCGCCTCGGCGACGATCCGCTCCGCGTCATCCTCCAGCGTCAGGTCGGCGACGACGCCCTTGCAGATCCCCCCGAGGGCACACGCTCGGTCGGCCGACGCCGCGGCCCGCTCCGGGGTTCGATCGACGACCACGACCGTCGCCCCCACACCGGCGAAGGCGGCCCCCATGGCCGATCCGATCGCGCCGCCGCCCCCGGCGATCAGCGCGACCTTTCCATCGAGCCGGAATCGCGACAGGGGGTCGTCCGCGGGTACCTCGTCGGTCAGGGCGCCCGCTTGTGCGTCGGTGGCAGGCATGCTTGTCTCCTCGGGAACGAGTCGCTCGTGGCCCGGCACGGCACCCTCGTCGCGGCGGGGCCCGGGTCCGCCAAGATCATCGATAATCGAGAATACGCCGCGCGCGACCGTCAGTCAATCTCGGCCGTTCAGCGAATGGACGGGCCGCGCGCGCGGCCGCGCCCGCATATCCTCATCGCGTGAGCACCTGGAACGACCTCCTCGAATCGGGGCGGCCGATCGTCGCCGATGGGGCGATGGGCACGATGCTCATGGCCAACGGCCTGGAGTTCGGCGATCCGCCCGAGGTCTGGAATCTCGTGCATCCCGACGTCATCCGGCGGATCCAGCGCGGCTACCTCGACGCCGGCGCCCAGGTCATCCTGACCAACACCTTCGGCGGCAACCGGCTGCGGCTCGAGCTGCACGGCAACGAGGACCGGGTGGACCAGCTGAACCGGACAGCCGCGCTGCTGGCCCGGGTGGAGGCCGACGCCTCCGATCGCGGCGCCCTCGTCGCCGGCGACATGGGCCCCAGCGGCCAGCTCATGGCGTCGATCGGGGGCACGTTGACGCCGGACGGGGCTCGCGAGGCCTTTGCCGAGCAGGCCGCCGCCCTGGCGGCGGGCCGCGTGGACCTGCTCTGGATCGAGACGATGAGCGATCTCGCCGAGGCCGTGGCCGCGATCGAGGGCGCTCGGCAGGCCGCACCGGCACTGCCGGTCATCGCCACGATGAGCTTCGACACGCGCGGCCACACGATGATGGGGGTGACACCGGAGCGGGCGGCAGTCGCGCTGCTCGAGGCCGGCGCAGCGGCCGTCGGCGGGAACTGCGGCAACGGTCCGGACGAGCTCGTCCCCGTGATCGAACGGATGCGGGCCGCGGTCCCGGAGGCCGTCCTGGTGGCCAAGGCCAACGTCGGCCCGCCGCTGCTCGTGGGGATGACGGTCGAGTACGACACGACCCCCGAGGCGATGGCCGACTACGCCGTCCGGTTCCGCGACGCTGGGGCGACGATCATCGGTGCCTGCTGCGGCAGCACGCCGCCCCACCTTCGAGCGATGGCCGAGGCCCTGGACGCGAGTAACCGCTGATCGAGCGACCCCTGTTAGAGTCCGGCCGTGGACGACCGTGAACGGCCGCGCCGCCCGCTCACGGCGACGTGGCGCGGCCGCATCGCCTATCGGGACGCCTGGGTGCTGCAGAAGGCGCTCGGCGACCGTCGCGCGGCCGGCGAGATCGACGACGTCCTGCTGCTGCTGGAGCACGACGCCGTCCTGACGCTCGGCCGCCAGGCCGACGAGGGCCACGTGCTGGCCTCGTCACGAGAGCTGCGGCGGCGCGGCATCGAGCTGATCCGGGTGGAGCGGGGCGGCGAGGTGACGTATCACGGGCCGGGCCAGCTGGTCGGCTACCCGATCCTGCGCCTCGGCGACCGCGGCATCCTCGTCCGGCCGCTGGTCGAGGCGCTGGAGGGCGCGATGATCGGGACCTGCGCCGCGTACGGCGTGACCGCCATTCCCCGGCCGGGGCACCCGGGCGCCTGGATCGAGGGCGCCCGCGGCCGGCCGCCCCGCAAGATCGGGGCCCTGGGCCTTCGAATCGAGCGGGGGGTCAGCTACCACGGCATCGCCCTGAACGTCGATCCGGACCTGCGCGACTTCGACCTCATCGACCCGTGCGGCATGCCGGGGCTCGTGTCGACCTCGATCGCCGAGGAGCTGGGCCGGTCGGCCGAGCCGCCGTCGACGGCGGTCGTGGAGGCGGCCGGCCGGCACTTCGCCGCGGCCTTCGCAGACGCCCTCGGCGCCCCGCTGCAGTGGCAGGCCGCGGAAGCGGTCCGAGAGGCGGCCGCGGAGGCGATCACCTCCGCCGCCGGCACGGCGTGAGCGCCGGGCTGTTCGAGCTTCGCAAGGACCCGATCACCGCGTGGTGGGTCGCGACGATCGTCGATCGTGACTTCGATCGGCGACGGTTCGCCCTGCCCGCCGGGCCCGTCGATGACGGCGGCGACTGCCAGAACTGCCGTCTCCCGCCCGGGGAGGGCGTCCGCCTTCGAATGCTCAAGGACTACGCTTTCCATACCGTCGGGACGGAGGAGGAGCGCCGCGAGCTCGATCGGAGTGTCGCCCAGGTCGCGATCAGCAATGCCCGAGCGGCCGGCAGCTGGCGGACGATCGCGGCCCCGCCGGGCGAGCACCGGGCGCTGCCGGCCGTGGGCGAGATCGCGGAGGAGATGTTGGCCCAGGCCCGCGATGCGATCCGCGATGCCGCCGGGGCCGAGCAGACCGACTACCTGCAGGTCGTCCAGAACTGGGGTGCCCAGGCCGGCGCCCGGACGAACCACCTCTGCCTGGACCTGTACGACCTGCCGTTGATCCCGCATCGCGTCGCCGAAGAGCTGGGCGGGGCGGCGCGATTCGTCATCCGCGAGGGCGAGTGTCCGTGGTGCCGGCTCGTCCGCGAGGAGGTCCGCGACGGGTCCCGGCTGGTGTGGCAGGACGATGCCAGCGTCGCCTTCGCACCGTGGGGCTCGCGCTCGCCGTTCGAGGTCTGGGTCGTGCCGCGCACGCACGCCGCCGACTTCGGCCGGGCGAGCGACGCCGACGTTCGAGCCATCGGGCGGGCCCTCCGCCGGGCCCTCGGTGCCCTGGCCCTGACCCTCGATGGCCCGCCCTACAACCTGGTCCTCCACACGGCGCCGTTGCGAGAGCGCGTGGACGCCACGTACCACTGGCACTGGGAGATCCATCCCCGCCTTCGGGAGATCGCCGGGTTGGAGCTCGGGACCGGCCTGCCCGTCAACCCCGTCTCGCCCGAAGCGGCCGTCGAGGAGCTCCTCGAGCGGGCCGGGGCGCCGGCGGAGGCGTCGGGGTGAGGCCGCGATCGGGCGCCCGGCCCCGTCACATCGGCCCTCGGCCGGCCGTCCCTCGCATTGACACCGCAGCCCCCCCGGTGTCGCGTTCATCTCTGCAGGATCAGAGGCCGTGCTTCCGACGTTCA
>VEOW01000252.1 GCA_012026785.1 Chloroflexota bacterium
AGTGGGGGCAGACGAAGGCCGTCATGTTCTCCACGACGCCGAGGACCGGGACGCTCATCCGCTTGAACATCGCGAGGGCCTTCTCGACGTCGAGCAGCGACACCTCCTGGGGCGTCGTCACCAGGACGGCGCCCGAGATCGGGACCGCCTGGGCCAGCGTGAGCTGGGCGTCGGAGGTTCCCGGCGGCAGGTCGACGATCAGGTAATCCAGCTCGCCCCAGTCGACGTCGCTCAGGAACTGGGTGATCGCCCCGCCGACGAGCGGGCCGCGCCAGATGATCGGCTGGCCCGGCGGGACGAAGAACTGGATCGAGATGGCCTTCACGCCGTGACGACTCAGCGGCGAGATCTTGTTCTGGTCGGTCTTGGTCGGCTGGCCGTCGAGGCCGAGCATCAGCGGGATGTTGGGCCCCGTGATGTCGGCGTCGAGAAGACCGACGGCCGCGCCGTCGTTGGCCAGGGCGACCGCGAGGTTGACCGCGACCGTGCTCTTGCCCACGCCGCCCTTGCCGGACGCGACGGCGATGACGTTCTTGACGCCGGGCAGCAGCTGCTCCGGCGCTCGCGGGGTGGCCCGTCGGACGCTGGCGCCCCAGGTCAGCTCGACCGCCTCGACGCCGATCGGATCGAGGGCCCGATGGACGCGCGCCTCGATCTCGTCCTTGAGCGGGCAGGCGGGCGTCGTCAGCTCGATCTGGAAGGCGACCTTCGAGCCATCGATCCGCAGGTCCCGAACCATGTTCCGGGTCACCAGGTCGCCGCCCAGCTCGGGCTCCTGGACGGTCCGCAGGGCATCGAGGACGGCGGCTTCGGTGATCGTGGTCATCGGGTACTTCATCCCTTCGTCGGGCTGCCTGAATTTCCGGGGGGTTACGCGTCGATATCGTAGGCCGCGCCGCCGAATCGGGCCGCCGTGGCGTCTCATCAGCCGCCGCGGCGCCTCGCCCACGCCGAACATCGTCCACTGGGGACTGGGCCTTTGACCAGGGCTCTCTCCGTCCCCTCCCAGGTGACACCCATCGCGGGGTCGCGTTGAAGCGTCCCTTCGCAGGGGACAGTTCGACCGAAAACCGGGCAGGTAAGCGTCCTCTGCCGTCGGCGTGTCACCCACCAAGGGACAAGACGACGGCAGCCTGGCGCCGCTGTCCCCTGGCAGGTGACACTTGCGCGGTCATGGCCTGGAGCAGGCGGTGGCTGGTGTGATTCGTTCGCATGCCGGCCATAGCGTGCGATTCTCGCGGGTGTGCCGGGCAACGAGGCCACGAATTCCGTGGTTTGCGCGAACGGCGGTGAGTGACTATCCTCCCGCCATCGTGCGTCGCCCGAACCCAGGGTCGGCGTGGAGGAACCCCTCGAACGAGGAGCGCTACCTGCCCATGGCCGACGTGGCCGTCCGCCTCGTCCAGCTGACCAAGCGCTTCGGTGGCGATGCCACCGGTCGGCGTGTCGCCCAGTACGTCGAGGGTGCCAACCCCAGCTCGGGCTTCCTGGCGGTCGACCACATCGATCTCGAGGTCAACGACGGCGAGTTCTTCAGCCTTCTGGGCCCGAGCGGCTGCGGCAAGACGACGACGCTGCGGATGATCGGCGGGTTCGAGCAGCCGACGGAGGGCCGGATCGAGCTCCAGGGCGTCGACGTGACCTGGCTGCCCCCCTACCGCCGGAACGTCAACACCGTCTTCCAGAACTACGCCCTGTTCCCCCATCTCACCGTCTACGAGAACGTCGCGTTCGGCCTGCGACGCCGGAAGGTGGCCGATTCGGAGATCCGCAAGCGCGTGCTCGAGATGCTCGAGCTCGTCGAGCTGCCGGGCTACGAGCGTCGCAAGCCGAGCCAGATCTCTGGCGGACAGGCACAACGTGTCGCCCTCGCGCGGGCGCTCATCAATCGCCCGGCCGTCCTGCTGCTGGACGAGCCGCTCGGGGCGCTCGACCTCAAGCTGCGCAAGCAGATGCAGGTCGAGCTCAAGCGGATCCAGAAGGAAGTCGGCATCACCTTCATCTACGTGACCCACGACCAGGAAGAGGCGATGACGATGTCCGACCGGATCGCGGTCATGAACCGCGGCCGATACGAGCAGCTGGGCGATCCGGAGGCGTTGTACGAGCGGCCGGAGACGCGCTTCGTTGCCGGCTTCCTCGGCGTCAGCAACCTGCTGCCCGCGACGGCGGCAGAATCCCTGAACGGCCACGCTGCCTTCCGGCTGTCCGACGGCTCGACTGTCCGGGTTCCGGCCGGCCTGATCGAGACGGGCCGGAACGCGGTGTCGCTCGGGGTCCGGCCGGAGAAGATCCGTCTCATCGAGGTCGACAAGGAGGTGCCCGCCGGCATGAATCGGGCGGCCGGCACCATCGTCGATGCGTCCTATCTCGGCGTCAGCACCCAGTACATCGTGGCCCTGCGCGACGGCAGTCGCGTGACGGTCTACGAACAGAACGTCGAGCGAGCGACCAAGGCCGAGCTGTGGGCTCGCGGCGAGGAGGTCGTCATGGCCTGGTCGCCCGACCACTGCTTCGTCGTCGAAGAGGAGAACGGCGCCACCGAACCATCGGTGGACGAGTCAGTCGCGGTCGCTTGACCGCGCGAGGAGGACCGCGATGACCGACCGACCCATTCTCGAACACGCCGTGACACGCCGGGCGTTTCTGGCCGGCACGTCGATGGCCGGCTTCGCCGCGTTCCTCGCGGCCTGCAACGCTCCGGGTGCGGCGACGCCGACACCCGGCGGCGCGACCACCGGCCCGACTGAGGCGCCAACCGAGGGTCCGAGCGCCGAGCCGACCGAGAAGCCGAGTCCGGCAGCCGAGCTCAACTTCGCCAACTGGCCGCTGTACATCGACACCGACGACGAGGACGAGACCAAGCACAAGACGCTGGAGGACTTCACGGCCGAGTACGGCACGGTCGTCAACTACAGCGAGGTCATCAACGACAACAACGAGTTCTTCGGGACCATCCGGGCGCCGCTCGAGGCGGGCCAGGACACCGGCTGGGACATCATCGTCCTGACCGAGTGGATGGCCGGCCGCATCGTCCGTCTCGGCTGGGCCGAGAAGCTGGATCTCGGGAACGTACCGAACTACGTCAACAACCTCGTCGACGTGTACAAGGGCCCCGACTTCGACCCGAACAACGAGTACCACGCGCCGTGGCAGGCGGGCATGACCGGCCTCGGCTACGACGCAGACGTGACCGGCGAGCTGACCAGCGTGAATGCCTACTGGGATGAGCAGTGGGCCGGGCGGGTCACGTTCCTGTCGGAGATGCGGGACTGCGTCGGGATGGCCCTGGCCCGCCTCGGCTATTCGCGGACCGATGTCACGACCGAACAGTACGACGAGGCCATCGCCGAGCTTCAGAAGGCCGTCGACGCCAACATCGTACGAGCCTTCACCGGCAACGAGTACGCCGAGGACCTGGTGTCCGGCAACGTCGTCCTGGCGATGGCCTGGTCGGGCGACATCATCCAGAAGCAGTACGAGCGCGAGTCGCTTCGCTTCACGGTCCCCGATGAGACGGGGACGCTGTGGTACGACAACATGCTGATCCCCAAGGGGGCCCAGCACAAGTACACGGCCGAGCTGATGATCGACTTCGTCTACCGGCCGGAAATCGCGGCCCAGATCGAGGCCTGGGTGAACTACATCTGCCCGGTCAAGGGCGCTCAGGAGGAGCTGGCCAAGATCGACGAGGAGCTGGCCGCGAGCGAATTGATCTTCCCCAGCGACGCGACCCTCGCCAAGGTGGAGCGCTTCCGGACCCTTACCGAGGAGGAGGAGTCCTACATGAACGACCAGTTCTCGGCGCTGATCGGCGTCTGACGCACCGCCGGGCGAGACGTCGTTCGAGAGGAGCCGCGGCTTGGGGATGTTCCTGCGTCGCCATCGCTGGATCGTCCCCTATGCCCTGCTGACCCCGGGCCTGCTGTGGCTGGCCGCGTTCTACGTGTGGCCGGCGGTCCAGATGTTCGTCAGCTCGTTCTGGAGCGGCAGCGTGGAGCGCGGCTTCACCTTCTCGCTCGAGAACTGGACGACCTATCCCGACGCCCTGGACCGCTACTCGACGCAGTTCCAGCGCTCGGTGCTGTACGCCGGGGCGGCGACGATCCTGACCTTCATGATCGCCTACCCCCTGGCCTACGCGATCGCGTTCCGCGGCGGGCGGCTGAAGAACCTCCTGCTGTTCCTCGTCGTCGCGCCGTTCTTCACCAGCTTCCTGCTCCGGACGATCAGCTGGAAGATCATCCTCGGCGATGACGGCCTCGTCTTCGGACCGCTCAAGACGCTCGGCTTCGTCGACGACAGCTTCCGCGTCCTGGCGACGCCGATCGCCGTCATCTCGGGCATCACCTACAACTTCCTGCCATTCATGGTCCTGCCGATCTATGTCTCGCTCGAGAAGGGCGACCAGCGGCTGGGCGAGGCGGCCGAGGACCTGTATGCCGGGCCGTGGCGTCCGGGTGGCACGATCGCCGGGGCGATTGCGAGCGGCCTCCTGTTCGCCCTCCTCGGCGTGGCCTTCGGCTACTCGGTCCCGATCATGGCTGCCGCCGGCGCGGTCATCGGGGCGGTCGCCGGGACGCTCTTCCTCTCGGAGGGCTTCATTCGAGTGACGCTGCCACTGTCCCTGCCGGGCGTCTTTGCCGGGTCGTTGCTGGTGTTCATCCCGGCCCTGGGCGACTACGTCAACGCCGCCCTGCTCGGCAACCCGGGCACGAACATGATCGGCAACGTCATCCAGAGCCGCTTCCTCGTGAACAACGACTACCCGACCGCGTCGGCGCTCAGCTTCATCCTCATGGTCGCGATCCTGGTCGCGGTGGCGATCTACGCCAGGCTGCTGGGGACGGAGTCCCTGACCGAAGGGCGGCGGCTCTGACATGACCGCTGTTGCCGCCACGGCCGCCAAGGCGCCCGCACTGTCGGTGAGCGTTCGCCGGCTGCTCGACCGCTACGTCCTGCGGCTGTACGTCATCCTGGCCGTCGCCTACCTGATGCTGCCGATCGTCGTGATCGCGCTGTTCTCGGTCAACGACCCGATCGGGCGCAGCAACTTCGCCTGGCGTGCCTTCACCCTCGACCACTGGCTGTCGCCGTTCGGCGTGCCCGGCCTGTTCGACGCCGTCGCAACGAGCCTCCGCGTGGCGTTCCTGTCGACCCTCATCGCGACGACGCTCGGGACGCTGATCGCCCTGGCCTTGGTCCGCTACCAGTTCCGGGGTGCAGGCAGCGCCAACCTGCTGATCTTCCTGCCGATGGCCACGCCCGAGATCGTGCTCGGCGCCTCGCTGCTCACGATGTTCGTCTCGATCGGCGAGCCGCCGTTCTTCCCGCTCAGCGAGTTCACGATCCTGATCGCCCACATCATGTTCAACATCAGCTTCGTGGTGGTGACCGTTCGGGCGCGCTTGGCGGGCCTCGACCGGAACCTCGAGGAGGCGGCGATGGACCTCGGGGCCAACGAGTGGACGACCTTCTGGAAGGTCACCTTCCCGCTCATCCTGCCGGGCATCGTCGCCGCGGCCCTGCTGGCCTTCAGCCTGTCGATCGACGACTTCGTGATCACCAACTTCACGGCCGGCCGGACGGTCACCTTCCCGATGTTCATCTGGGGTTCGTATCGGATCGGGATCCCGCCGCAGGTCAACGTGATCGGGACGCTGATCTTCCTGATTGCGGTCGGGCTCGTCGCGCTGTCGGTGGTGTTCCAGCGGCGGTCGGCCCGGGCCTGATCGGTCGGCGCGCGGCCGGGCGGGTCGGCTCGGCGACGAGGCGGCGGCGGATCTCGTCGTGGAGGGCGCCGTTGGTGGCGAGATAGCCTGGCCCGCCGGCCGCCCGGACCCCATCGAGGCCGGTCACCCGGCCGCCCGCCTCCTCGACGATCACCAGTGGCGCGGCGGCGTCCCAGACCGACAGCTCGGCCTCGACCATCGCCTCGGCGGCGCCCTCGGCCACCAGCGCATAGCCCCAGAAGTCGCCGAAGCCCCGCTCCCGCCAGGCGTCCCGAAGGAGCGCCGCCAGCCCGGGGACGAGCCCCGTGCGCTCGAGGTCGCTCCGGGACCCGTACAGGACCTGGGCGTCGGCGAGGTCGGAGATCCGCGACACGGCGATCGGCCTGGGGTCACCGCCGGCCGTCCGCCGAGCCCATGCGCCGCCACCGCGCCAGGCAAACCAGCGCTCGCCGAGCGCCGGGGCCGAGACGACGCCGACCTGCAGCTCCCCATCGCGCTCGACCGCCAGGAGCGTCGCGAAGACCGGGATGCCGCGCATGAAGTTGTGGGTCGCGTCGATCGGATCGACGATCCACCGGACCGAGGCTCCGACCCCCTCGACGCCGTACTCCTCGCCGATGACACCGTGGCCGGGAAACGTCTCGGCGATCCGCTCGCGGACGAGCCGCTCCACGGCGGTGTCCGCGGCCGTGACAAAGGTCCGATCGGGCTTCCGCTGGAGGCCCAGCTCGAGGCGGAAGTGGTTCATGGCGATCGAATCGGCCTGGTCGCACCACGCAACGGCCGCCTCGACCCAGCCTCGGAGTTCGCGGTCGGTCCCCCGCCGCAACCCGGCGCTCCAGGCCGACCCGTAGCCCGTCGGCGCCGCGGCCAGCGTCTCGGCCAGGCGCGCGACGGGATCGGGCGTGGCGATGTCGGCCATCGCTGCGGCGAACGTCGGGCTCAGCGGGAGGTCGCTGCCGATGCCTCCGCGACGGCCGGCGGGGCCTCGCGGTGCAGCTCGACCGGGCCGACGTAGCGCTCGACCATCGCGCGGCTGCCGACGACGCCGAGCTCGCGGAACAGGAACTCCAGCTTGCGGCCCTGGTCGGCGAGGATCGCCTCCCGGCTCGGCAACTCCCACAGCTGGCGCTTGAACGGCCCGATCGCCTTCTTGCGGGTCGTGTACACGAACTGCTGGTCGGTCTGGTCGGGCTTGCGCTCGTCGAGGGCGTTCGAGAAGCACCAGCCGTCGATCTCGTCGCGGAGCTCGGCCGGGAACTCGGGATGGTCGTACAGCGCGTTCTGGAAGCCGGTCGCGAGGTGGATCTCGGCGGTCTCGGTCTCGGGGAAGCGGTGGAACATCTCCTCGGGCAGGGTGCTCGCCCCGTGCTGGACCGTCCCGGCCAGCCCGTACTCCTCGCGGGCGACGCGCCCGAGTCGCTCGTGGACCGAGAAGTCGAGCGCGACCTGGGCGATCGAGCCGTCGGGCAGGACGACCCCGCCGTGCGAGGTGCCGGTCTGGACACTGACCTTGCTGATCCCGGGCGCTCCCGGCGCCCGTTGCCCGAGCTCGCGGGCGAGGCCGTCGAGGTAGGCCCGCAGCTCGCCCTCGGTCGAGTTCGACTTGCCGACCTCGCCGATCTCGCCGCCGATCGAGACGGTGACGCCGTCCTCCTCGAGCGACCGGATCAGCGCCGCCATCTCGGCCGTTCGAAGGTAGTTCTCGCGCTGCTGCTGGTCCTCGGTCGGCTTCGAGAGGTCGACCAGCGTCGAGGCGTCGATGTCGATGTTCCGGTAGCCGGCGTCGATCGCGAGGCGGCAGGCCCGCCGGATCTCCTCGGTCATCGCCTCGGGATCGGCGGCGTACTTCTTGGCGTTGAACTGGTAGTGGTCGCCCTGGACGAAGACGGGGCCCTGCCAACCGGCCGCCACCGCGCCGGCGAAGCAGGCCGTGGCGTAGTCGATCGGCCGCTGGTAGGTGTAGGTCTGCTCGCTCCGAGCCAGCTCCAGGATGACCGCCCCGACGTCCTGGGCCGCCGCCTGCTCGAACACGATCCGGGCCATGTCGAAGGTCTGGGCGCGGAGGTTGATGGCCGGCACGGTGAAGCCGCCCACCTCGCCTCGACCGCGGGCCAGGTACAGCTCCTGGATGCTCGCCGAGCGCGCGCCGAGGGCCTGGGCCACCTCCCAGGCGAGCCATTGCGCGGTAGCGACGGCACCGTCGTCCTGGCTGAACGCGGCCGTCCAGGCGACGTCGGCGATGCGGCGCCTGGCAGCAGCCGTGTCGTCGATGACCAGGCGGCCGTCCTGGACGTGGAGCGCGCCTTCGAGCTCGCGAAGGAGATCGGCGGCGGAGGTGGCGACGTGTGGCATGGCTGGGCGTCTCCTGTCGAGCGGGCCGGTCGACCGTTACCGGTGCCGGATGGACGTGATCCGCGCCGAAGTCGAGCGGTGTCGCTGATCGATTATCGCCCTGCCGACCCGTTCCAGCATCCGGGGTCGGGGCGTGGCGCGTGGCCGGCCCGGCCTGCCGCGGCCCGGCCTGCCGCGGCCCGGCGCCCAGCTTGGCCCCTCGGAGGGGACACGTGTGACGGCATGGCGGCCCCGAGCTCAGAAGGGCTTCATCACCATGAGGAAGACGATCACCGCGATGAGGGCGGCGAGAAAGATCCCGCCACGGCGGAGGGTGCGGGCGGTTGCGAGGAGCTCCGGTGGCGGGCCACCGGCAGGAGGGCCACCGGGAGCCGCCCCGGCTGCCGCGCCCGATGGCGGCCCTCCCGAGGTCATTTCGATCATCCGCACGGCTGCCGGCGTCTGGACGAAGATCGCGAAGCCCAGGGCAACCAGGTACAGCACGATGGCCACGAGCAGCCAGCGGGTGTTCAGCAGGTCGAGCTGAAGGGCGAGGATGAGCGCGACTCCGGTGATCCCCTGGAGGATCGCGAACGGGATGATGACCCGCTGTGAAACCGTCTTGCTGACGCGGACGGCGAAGTTGCCGTGCATCGGCTCGCGGCCGCCCATGGCCCCGAGGATCGGCAGCGCGCTGAACGACGCGCCGAAGGCGATGATCGCGCCCAGCACGTGGGCAAACAGCAGCCACGGAACGAGATTCATCCGGTCCCTCCTCGGCTCGGCAGCGTACACACTCTCGATCCGCGTCGCAGCCCGGCGACGCATTCAGTGCTGGCGACCCTCGTGATGGTCTCCGTACTCGACGCGATAGCCGGCGACGAGGCGCTGGACCTCGGCGAGGGCCGTGACCCGCGCCGATACGAGGCCGGCCAGGTCGTCGCGCCGGTGATGGAGATCTCGCTCCAGGTCGCCGGTTCGACGGCCGAGTCGCGCGGCGATCTCCGGCAGAACTCCCCAGGCGAAATGCTCGTAGCGCTCGAGGCGCCCGTCCCAGGTCGCCAGGACGGCCGGCGGCAGCAGCTGCGAGTGGCCGTGGGCGTCACGCGCCAGCGGCCGCACGTAGTGCGCCGCCGTCACCCGAAGCCGGCCGCCTGCCTGATCGCGCGGCGTGCCCGAATCGGCGCCCAGCACCAGCACGGCGCCGAGGAAGGACAGCTGGTCGTCCGTCAGGGGCAACGGCCCGGACCCGAGCACCTGCCGGACCTCCTCGAGCGAACCGGCCTCCAGAACCCCGCCGGGGCGCCTGCCGCGAACGAGGCTCGACGCCCCAGAGGCGCCAAGGGGCCGGGCCAGCCCTTCGAGCTCGACGTTCGGTCGAATGGAGGCGAGGATGCCGCACAGGAGTTGGCCCCCGGCGGCAATGCGGCCGTGGGGTGCCGCGATGACCAGCGGCACGCCACCCTCCACGAGCAGCCACAGCAGCGCCGCGAGCTCCGCGTCGAGCACGCCCCGCGAGATCAGCTCGGTCAGCGACGGCGGCGAGGGCTGGGGAGGCGACGGCGACGGCACCGCGCGAGCCTACACCGCGGACGGTCGACGACCCGTTACGAATGAATGCGCCGGCCGGGAGGGCTCCCGGCCGGCCCGAGTCTGCTGGCGGCTGCCGTCTCAGGCGCGGCCGAAGGCGGCCTTCACCTGCGGCGTGTACAGGTAGTACAGGATGATGCCGTTGATCGCGATCGAGATGATCTGGCTGCCCAGATCGGCGCCGCCGAGGACGTTCAGCACGGCCAGGGCGAGGCCGAAGACGGCCGCGATGATCCCCAGGGTCCAGGCCCACGGCTTGAGCGTCCAGGCACCGTAGGCGAATGCCAGCTCCACGACGCCGAGGACCAGCAGGAGGAGCCCGAAGATTCCGACAAGACCGCCCAGGAGACCACCCCCGGCGGCCCCGACGATCCCACCCACCGTCACCGCGAGCAGCCCGCCGAACAGTGCGAACACGCCGCCGATGGCGGCGAGCACGGCGAGGATGGTCACGCCGGTTGGTCGTGCCATTGACTGGTTGGCCATACCCTCTCCCTTCGATCCTGCCGGCTCCCTCGTCCGGCATTCGTGCCCGCACTCTAGCAATGCCTGCAAGGGCTGAACAACCAACTCCGCGGGGATCGGCGCCCCGGCCGACCATCGTCATTCGTCCAGGTTGACAGCGCCTCCGTCGCGCCCCTAGCATTCGCGGCCGGCGCACTGCGCCGCTGGCTACCGGAGGTGTGCAATGCACAACACCGCTATTCGAATTCGGTGCACGACGGCGCCCGATGGCGTCGCCGTTCGCGGGAGATTTGTGCCCACTTCCAGGTAGCCGCCGGGCGGTAGGACCGCCCTCCAGGACCACCCGGACCGTGGGCCAGATCGGGCCCACGGTTATTTGTTTGTCCTCGGGGCTGCACACCGAGGACCGACGACGAGCCGCGAGCCCGCCCGCACCGCCGGATGAGGATCGCGGCTTTGTTGTTTCTCGCGCCTACACCTGAAGGACTCGAACGATGACCACCACGCTCGAACAACCGAATACGACCCACCGGTCGGTCGCCTCGCCGGAGGCCGCGGTCCGGGTCGCGCTCGAGCTGCTCGAGCGCGATCTCGTGACCGAGCCCGAGGTGCGGCCGGAGCCCGCGACGATCCCGGCCCTGGCGGTCGAGCGCGTGACGAAGCGCTTCCACGTTGGTGGCAAGCGCCGCCCCGTCACCGCAATCCACGATGTGTCCCTCCGCCTCGAGCGGGGCGGGACGATCGGGATCCTCGGCGCGAACGGCTCGGGCAAGTCGACGCTGATCCGCCTCGTCTCGGGTCTCTTGACCCTCGACGAGGGCCGGGTCGAGGTCTTCGGCCACGACATCGTCCGCGACGAGATGGCGGTCAAGCGCCTCATCAACCGGGTGAGCGTGGACGCCGCGTTCTTCAAGAAGCTCAGCCCGATGGAGAACCTCCTCTTCGCGGCCCGCCTGTACGGCATCGACGCCGGCCAGGCACGGCGCGAGGCGGTCGTGATCTGCGGGCGGCTGGGCATCGCCGAGAAGCGGTTGAGCCGGCCGGTCGAGCAGCTCAGCCGGGGCATGCAGCAGAAGGTCGCCATCGCGCGAGCGCTGCTGACGAGCCCGGCGCTGCTCCTCCTCGACGAGCCGACGACGGGGCTCGACCCGCGTTCGAAGCTCGAGGTCCAGGCGTTCATCGAGGACGTCCGGACGAATCACGACGCTTCGATCGTGCTCACGACGCACGACCTCGACGAGGCCGAGCGGCTGTGCGACCGGATCGCCGTTCTCAACGACGGCCGCGTCGTCGTCCAGGACACCCCCGCCGCGCTCAAGCGACTCGTCGCGGAGCGCCACGGCCAGGCCCCGACGATGCACGCCGTGTTCATGACCTACACCGGTCGATCGCTCGACGACGACGTCGAGGACGACGACCACGACGACGAATGATGGAAAGGAGGTGAGAACCAGATGCAGGAAATGATGTACGTCAAGGCGATGCAGGCGCAGCGCGAGCGCGAGATCGCGGCAGCGATCCGAGTCCGCGGCCTCAAGGCCTCGTCCCCGTCGGTCCGCCGCGTCATCGGGCTGTCGATCATGAAGATCGGCGCCCGGCTGGCGGCGGAGCCGCAGCCCAGGCTGGCCCGGTCGGCATGACCGGGCCAGCCCTAACCACCATCACCACAAGGCCCAATCCCATGGCACTCCTGACGCACGAGCTCAAGGCGTCGTACGCCTTCATCGAACGGAACTTCTTCCTGTCCCGGCGCTACTGGGGCTGGGAGGTCGCGTTCCTCGTCTACTCCGCGGCCGGGGCGCTGTCGATCTCGCTGATCGGTGCCCAGGCCGGCGATCCGCGCCTGATCCTGACGCTCGTCGTCGGCGCGATCTTCTGGAACTACCTGTCGGTGGTCTTCAGCTGGATCGCCGAGACGATCGCGATCGAGCGCTGGGAGGGGACGCTGGAGTACACGATGATGGCGCCCGTCCGCCGTTCGACCCACCTGTTCGGTGCGGTCGCCTACGCGATGATCTACGGGCTGATCCACACGGCCGCGATCCTCCTGGCCGTGATGCTGTTCTTCCCGGACCTGTCGCTCGGCCACGCCGATCCGCTGACGGTCGGGGCGTTCTTCGTCCTCGGCTCGTTCAGCTTCGTCGGCATCGCGATGCTGGCGGCCATCCTGCCGCTGCTGTACGTCGAGCGCGGGGCGCAGATGACGTTCGTTCTGCAGTCGGTCCTCCTGCTGGTCAGCGGGGTCTACTACTCGATCGACGTCCTGCCCGGCTGGATGCAGGTCGTCTCGTGGTTCTCACCCGCAACCTATGCCCTGCACGGCGTGCGGGCCGGCCTGATCGACGGCGTGCCGCTCGCGGCCCTGTGGGCCGACGTCTGGCCGCTGCTGGTGGCCGGCGCGATCCTCATCCCGTTCGGGCTGTGGGCCTTCGGTCGCGCCGAGCGATATGCGAAGCGCACCGGCAAGCTGAAGCGAGTCGGCTGATGGACGCTCGAACCACGACGGCCGCTCGAACCGCCCCGGCCGGGCTCCGGCTTCGCCCCTATGCGGGCGAGCCGGACCTGGCCGCCATCACGCGCATCCTGAACGCCGAAGCGGCGGCCGATGACCTTCCCGACCGCTTCTCGGTGGAGGGGCTGGCGGCCGAGTACCGGCATCCCAACGAGCATTTCGACCCGGGGCGCGACGTCACGATCGCCGAGCTCGACGGCCTCCCGGTCGGGATGGGCCATCGCACCTGGGTCGACACCACCGACGGCTACCGCGAGTACCGGATGGATGGCGCCGTCGACCCGGGCTGGCGCCGCCGGGGCGTCGGAACCGCCATCGCCGCCGAGAACGAGCGCCGGCTGCGAGATCTCGCCGCGGAGCACGGCCCGCAGCGCCGGGTCCTGGGGTCGTGGGGCTGGGAGGGCCAGCAGGGCCACGCCGCCATCGTCCGGGCGATGGGGTTCGAACCCGTTCGGTGGTTCTTCCACATGGTCCGGCCGACCCTCGACGACCTCCCGGTCCTGCCGCTCCCGGACGAGCTGGAGATCCGACCGATCACGCCGGAGCTGGCGCGCCAGGTGTGGCGGGCCGACGTCGAAGCCTTCGAAGATCACTGGGGCGGGTTCGATCGCTCCGATGAGCAGCTCGAGCGCTGGCTCGCCGATCCGTCCACGGACCTCTCACTGTGGGTCGTGGCGTTCGACGGGGACGAGGTGGCGGGTGGTTCGCTGAACGCCATCAGCGAGGCCGAGAACGAGCTGATGGGCCATCGCCGGGGCTGGCTGGCCAGCGTCTTCACCCGCCGTCCATGGCGGCGCCAGGGCCTGGCCCGGGCGATCATCGCGCGCTCGCTCGAGGCGCTGCGCGAGCGCGGCATGACCAGCGCTGCGCTCGGCGTCGACGCGGAGAACCCGAGCGGGGCGCTGGGGCTGTACGAAGCCCTCGGCTTCGAGGTCGAGAACCGCGCCACCGCCTGGCGCAAGGCGTTCCAGGCATGGATCACGTAGGCATGGATCAAGCCGGGGCGGCCCTCGCGCGACTCGGGTGGGACGATCGCCTGACCGGGCTGCATGCCGCCATCGCGCCCGACCTGGACCCGGGCCGGATCCTCGCCGAGGACCGCGGCCGATACCTCGTGGGCACGGCCCGCGGCGAGCAGGCCGGCAGCCCTTCGGGGAAGCTCCGCTACGCCGCCGAGGCTGACGCATCGGTCGACTGGCCGGCGGGCGGCGACTGGGTCGGCCTGGAGCCGTCGGCGGGCGCCGGCGAGGCACTCGTCCACACCGTGCTGCCGCGGCGGAGCGCCGTCGTCCGGCGGGCCCCATCGGACCGCGGAAGCCCGACCCAGGTCCTCGCGGCCAACGTCGACAGCGTCTTCATCGTGTCCTCGCTGAACGGCGAGCTCAACCTCCGTCGCCTGGAGCGCTACCTGGCCGTGGCCTGGGACTCCGGCGCGACCCCCGTCATCCTGCTTTCGAAGGCCGACCTCGGCGACGACGTGGCGGGCCGGGTGGCCGAGGTGGAGACCGTCGGCGGTGGCGTCGAGGTCGTCCCGGTCTCGGTCGTCAGCGGCGACGGCCTGGACCGCGTCCGCTCGTACCTCGCCCCCGGGCGGACCGTCGTCTTCGTCGGCTCGTCAGGGGTTGGCAAGTCGAGCCTCGTCAACGCCCTCGCCGGCGCGCCACTGCTCGTCACCGCGGCGATCCGCGAGGACGATGCCCGGGGCCGCCACACCACGCCCCGCCGGCAGCTGCTCCGGCTCGCCGACGGCCTCGTCATCGACACGCCGGGGCTCCGCGAGCTCGGCGTCCTCGACGAGGACGGCGTGGCGACCGCCTTCGGGGACGTCGAGGGGTACGCGGCCGGCTGCCGATTCGTCGACTGCGAGCATGGCTCCGAGCCCGGCTGCGCCGTCCGGGCGGCCATCGCCGAGGGCAGGCTGCCAGCGACGCGTCTCGAGGGCTATCGGAAGCTGCGGCGCGAGGCGCGCCGGGCGGCCCTGGAGACCGATGCCGTCGCGCGGCGCGCGGAACGGAAACGCTGGTCGGCGATCTGCCGCTCGGTGGACGTCCACATGAAGGCCAAGTACGGAGACCAGCGATGACGATGACGGGTTCGCGGCACGGAGCCGCGATCGAGGGATTGCAGCTGCGGCCGCTCGATCCGGCCCGCGACTACGAGCCCATCGCCGAGCTCATCTCGTCGACCAACCTGGCCGACGATCTCGACTGGGTCATGACCGCTGCGACCCTGCGCCACGAGATCGCCCCGGATGGGCAGTTCGATCCCGAGCGGGATACCCGTGTCGCCGAGCTGGATGGCACGCCCGTCGGATTCGTCCGGGTCTACTCGCGGATCCGCGGACCGGAGCGGAAGGTCGTCCATCGGATGGACCTCTGGACGCGGCAGGGTTGGCGTCGCCGAGGGATCGGCACGGCCCTCGTCGCCTGGGCCGAGGAGCGGTCCCGGCGCGTGGCGGCCGGGGCCACGCTCGCGCCGGCCGATGCGGTCCACGAGCTGTCGGGCTTCTGCGACGATCGAAATGCCGGGTCGGCCGCGTTCGCGGAGGCGCTCGGCTTCCGGCTGATCCGCTACACGTTCGAGATGCGGCGCGATCTGGGCGAGCCGATCCCCGACCTGGCGTCACCGACGGGCCTCGAGTTTCGCCCGGTTCGAGCCGAGGACCATCGCCGGATCTGGGATGCCAATGTCGAGGCCTTCCGCGATCACTGGGAGGCGGCCGAGCGAACCGAGGCCGATTACGACGCCTGGTTCGCCGACCCGGAAACGGACACGACGCTGTGGCGCGTCGCCTGGGACGGCGACGAGGTCGCCGGCCTGTCGATGAACACCATCTACGCGGAGGAGAACGAGCGCCTCGGTATCCGGGCCGGCTGGCTGGAGCAGGTCTCGGTCCGTCGACCGTGGCGGCGTCGCGGCCTCGGCGCGGCGATCATCGCGGCCTCCCTGCGGACGTTCCGCGAGCAGGGCATGAACGAGGCGATGCTCGGCGTGGATGCCGAGAACCCAACCGGGGCACTGGCCCTCTACGAGCGACTTGGCTTCACCCGTCACCGGGCCTTCCGGATCTACCGCAAGGGCCTCTGAGGAACGTCAGCGGGTCTTGAAGTCGAATCGACCGCGCGCGAGCGCGTTGCCGCCGAGGTCCACGATCCCGTCGCGGACCTTGATCCGGTACCAGGTCTTGGCCATCAGCCGGTACGTGGGATCGAGATACGCCGTCCTGGTCGCGGCGTCGTAGCGGACGGTGACCGAGACGCGGTAGCCGGTCCGGAGGTTCTTCAGGCGAAGGGTGACCTTCGAGACGTTCTTAACGGCCTCGCTGAATGTCAGCCGGATCGTCACGCCGCGCCAGACGCCCGTCTTGCCGGGCTTCGGCCGGACGGAGGTCACGGTCGGGCGGATCGAGTCACCGGTCGTGAAGGTGAAGGACGTCGCGGTGACCGGGTTGCCGTTGAGGTCGCGGATCGTGCCCGCAACGCGGACCCGGTACTGGGTCCGGGACGCCAGCTTGGCGGTCGGATCGACGCTGGCCCGCTTTCGCGAGGCGTCGTACACGACCGTCGCCGACACGGCCTGGCCGGCACCGTCAACCAAGGTCACGGACGCGCCGTCAACGCCGGTCACGGCCGCGTCGAACGCGACGACCGGCGTCACGGACTCCGAGACGCCCTTCGAACCGGAGAGCGGGCTGGCGAGGGTGGCCACCGGCGGGGTGATGTCCGGCGGCGTCCAGGACAGGGCGGCGGGAGCGACGATCCGACCGGCGCCGTAGAGGTCGTCGCGACCGGGTGCGCCGAGGTCCTTGGCAGTCGCCTTGATCGCCGTCTCGATCTCCTCGAGGGTGAACTCGGGGTGGAGCGAGCGGATCAGCGCCACGAGCCCCGCGACATGCGGCGTGGCCATGCTCGTCCCGCCCATCGTCCGGTAGGTCCCGTCCTTGAAGGCCGAGGTGATGCCCACGCCGGGCGCGGACACGTCGACCATCGGCCCGTAGTTGCTGAAGTTGGCCTTCGTGTCGCTGTTGTTGGTGGCCGACACGGAGATGACGTTCGCGAACGAGGCCGGGTAGAAGGGCGTGTCGTTGCTGTTGTTGCCGGCGGCCGCGATGACCATGACGCCGGCCGCCCAGGCGCGGGTGAACGTCGGCTGGAAGGCCGCGACCTGCGAGGCCGACAGGCCGCTGCCGAGGCTCATGTTCACGACGTCGGCGCCGTGGGCAACGGCCCAATCGACGCCCTCGAGGAAGTCACTCCAGTACCCGTAGCCGTTCGAGTCGAGGACCTTGACCGGCATGATCGTGACGCCCGGCGCCATCCCGGCGACGCCGATGGCGTTGTTCGTCGCCGCCGCGATCGTGCCGGCGACATGGGTCCCATGACCGTAACCGTCCTTGACGCTGGTCGAGCCGGCGCGCGAGTTGTAGGGGTCCACGACGGGGATGCCCTGGAGATCGGGGTGGGTCAGCTCGTAGCCGGTATCGACCACCGCGACGACCACGTCGGGCGAGCCGATCGTGTACTGCCAGGCCGCCGGCATCCCGATGAGCCGCATGTCGTACTGGTAGGCCGACCACAGCTCGTCGCTCGGGGCGGCGTCCTCCGGCCACGCCACGACGGACCCGACGGCATCGGGCACAACGGCCTTGACCCGGGGGTCCTTCTCGAGGCGCTTGGCAACCGCGGCCGCCTGCCCGGGCTTGGCGATGACGACGGAGCGCCGGGCGTTCGTCTTTGAGAGGTGCAGCTCGGCGACGCCGGCGTCCGCCAGGGCGCTCGGCGCGTCGTCGCGCCACAGCACGACGAGCCGGCCATCGGGCGCCTTGGCGACGGCCTCGTCGCTCGGCGCGGGGCCGCCGGGGACGATGGCCAGCAGCGCCAGGAGGACGGCGACGAGCGTGGCGGCGATCGGAGCGGCGGCGGGTGGGGCGGGGCGGCCGGGGGCGGCGGCTCGGCGGGGCGCCACGGCTCAGGCTCCTCGGCGCGGTAGGTCGTCACGCGGTCGCGCAGCGCGAGCGCGACAGACGCGTGGGACCATGGAACCCGGGCGGAGCGGGCGTCGCTACGGGACATTGGTCCCGGTGCCCGTGGCCCCATCGCGGCACGTACGCCATCCCCCACCGACGGGCCGACCCGCGCGCTCGCAAAGCGCTGCTTCCTCTCGTCTGCCCGTATGGAGAGCACCGTGTCGCGACGCGGGCCGCACCTTCTCTCGCCTGCGCGCCCAAGAGGCAGCTGAGCTAAGACGGACCCTGGCCGGGGCAACGGTGCTCGGCTGACGAGCATCCGATGGAAGGCGCCCTGATGCGCCCGCGCAGATCGTGCCCGCGGCTCAGATCGGCAGGCGGCCCTCGCGGGCGACGAGCTCCAGCCAGGCCCGTTCCCGGCCGATCGTGGTCTCGGGGCCATGGCCGGGAAGCACGGAAATCGGGTCGGCGAGGCGCGAGAGACGGGCAAGGGATTCGGCCATCGCCTCGGGCGAGCCGCCGGGCAGATCGACTCGCCCGAATGACCCGGCGAAGAGCGTGGCGCCGCTGAACAGCAGGCCCTCGTCGCGCGCCAGGAGACAGACCGAGCCCTCGGTGTGACCGGGGGTGTGGAGGACCTCGAGTCGAATCGAGCCGAAGAGGACCTCGCCGCCCTCGGCCAGGTCGACCGCCGGCACGGACGGCGGGATCTCGAACGGCGCCCAGATCCCCGACGGGTTGATGAGCCGATCGCGGTCCAGCGGGTGGGCCGCGATCTGCGCGCCCGTGTGCTGCGCGACCCGGGCGTTGTCGCCGATGTGGTCCCAGTGGCCGTGTGTGGAAACAATCAGCTTCAGCGTCCAGCTTCGCGCCGCGAGCTCGTCGGTCAGCCACGGCAGCGACGGGATCGCCGTGTCGATCGCGATCGCCTCGCCCGACCGCTCGTCGGCGAGGAGGTGGAGGTTCGTCGCCAGCGGCCCGACGACGCGCAGGAGCCGCTCCAGCGTCAGGCCTCCAGCTTCGCGCGCATGCAGTCGAAGGTCTGCTTGATCATCTTGTTGGCGGTGCCCTCGATGAGGCGCGCGCCGACCGACGCGAGCGTGCCAGAGATCGTGACCGTGGCCGTCCACTCCATCGTCGTCGGTCCCTCGGCCGGCCCGACGAGGCGCATCTCGCCGCTCGCGTCCACCGCGCTGCCCGGCGCCTGGCCACTGGCCTTGATGACCGCCCGGTCCGGCGGCTGCTGCTCGGTCATCTCGAGGTTGACGTTGAACCGCGCGGCGATGACGCCGATGCCGACTTTGGCCCTGGCTCGGTAATGGGTCTCGTCGACGGCCTCGATCGACTCGACACCGGGCCCGCACCAGCCGACCTGCTGCGGGTCGATGACGAAGGCCCAGACCTTCTCGCGCGGGGCGTTGATCTCAGTCGTGCCGGAGAACTGCATCCTCGAATCCTAGCGGGGCTGCCAGGTTGCGACGCCGACGGTCAGCGGGGCAGCGTTCGACAGCCCGACGGTCCCTTCCTCGTTCGAGACGAGCGTCTCATCGAGCAGCGCCTGGAGGCGCCGGTCCTTCCGTGACCCCGGCTCGACCCAGGTCTGCCGGCGGAGGTTGCGGAGGACCTCGTCGCGGTCGGCCCAGGTTCGGCGCCGCGACTCGAGGATCTCGACCGCCGGCTCACGGCCGCGGGCGGCGAGGAGGTCGACGAACGCCGGCAGGCCCGGGAGCGCGATTCGCGGCTCCCCGTGGACCGCCGGCCAGAACGCCTCGGCGAGCGAGGCCGGGCTGCGCTCCATCAGCACCGCCAGGCAGGTCCGCCGAGCGGCCCGCTCCATCGCGTCGAGGAACGGCCCGATCGCCTCGACGTCGTAGCTGACATGGGCAATCAGCGACACATCGGCCACCGGCGGCTGACCCAGGCTGTCGAGCGCCTCCGGCCAGCGACCCTCGACGGCCCGCACGTTGGCGATTCCATGCTCCCCCATCCCCTCCCCGAGCGCACCGAGCATGCCCGGGGACGGGTCGAGGGCGATGACCTCCCGGACGAGGCGCGCCAGCGGCAGGGCGTACCGACCGGCGCCGGCGCCGATGTCGAGCCAGATGTCGTCGGGCCGAGCGTGGGCTCGTAGCGCCTCAAGGACAAGATCCCCGGTTCGATCCGGGTCATCGCGGAAGGTCGCGCTGACGTTGGCGTAGAAGTCCGGGCCGTCGGCGACCTCGCGGAGCCGTTCGACCTGCTCGCGGTTGGCTCGAACCCGCTCCGCCCAGGCCAGCTCGGCGACGGCGGCGAGGTCGGCCGTCGTGTCGACGTCGGGGTTTCGACCCGGTACCTCGACCTCGATGACCATGCGGCGATGCGCATCGAGGACGGGCCCGAGACCTCGGTCGGCATCCGTCTCCGCCGCGAGCTCGAAGCCGGCGCGGCGCAGCACGACGGGGTTCGGCGCGCCGCCTTCGGTGTAGCGCGGGACGGCGGCCACGACGGGAGCGGGGGCGCGTTCGAGGGCCTCGATCAGCCGTTCGACCGCCGACGTTCGAACCAGGGGCTGGTCGCCAAGCAACACGACCGCGGCATCGACCGGCGGCTCGACGGCCGCCGCGGCCGCGAGGCCGATCCTGACGGAGCTCGCCAGGCCCCGTTCCGGCTCCGGGTTGCCGACGAGCTCGCCGGATTCGAACCCGAGCGTGGGGGCCTGGTCCTCGAGGTCTGGTCCGACGACGACGATCAGCGGCGCGAGGCCGGCGGCACGTGCCGTCTCGACGACCCGGGCGAGGATCGGGGCACCGTCGATCCGGGCGAGCAGCTTGGCGCCACCAAAGCGCGAGCCGGCACCGGCCGCGAGGACGACCCCGGCGACCCGCACGATCTCAGCCGTCCCGGGCGGCGCGAGCCTCCGCCAGGCAGCGCGCGATCGCGTCGAGCGTCCGTGCGCCGTCCTCCTCGGTCGTGGCCCAGTTGGAGACCGAGATCCGGATCGCGACCGTCCCGTGATAGGTCGTGCCACCGAACCAGGCCGTGCCCTCGTCCTGGATCCGCCTGACGAGGTCGCGGGTGACCTCGTCGGAGTCGTCGAACCGGGCGAGGACCTGGTTGAGGACGACCTCGTTGATGACCCGGACGCCGGGCATCGCGGCAAGCCCGTCGGCGATCTGGCGAGCGACCCGGCTGTTGCGTTCAACGATCTCGGCGATCCCGGCCCGACCGAGCGAGCGGAGGGCGGCATAGACGGGGAAGCCGCGCGCCCGGCGGCTCATCTCGGGCGCGTAGTCGAACGGGTCGCGCTCGGCGCCCGGGGCCGGCGGCAGGTAGGCGGCCGCAACGCCCATCGCGGCCCGGAGCGCGGCGACGTCGCGGACGAGCGCGAGCCCCGAGTCGTACGGCACGTTGAGCCATTTGTGGGCGTCGGTGGCCCACGAATCGGCTCGCTCGACGCCGGCCACGAGGTGCCGCAGCGACGGCACGACCGCGGCCCACAGCCCGAAGGCGCCGTCGACGTGCAGCCACGTGCCGGGGCGCTCGGCCACGGCGTCGGCGATCGCGTCGATGGGGGCGAAGGCGCCGGTGTTCACCTCGCCCGCCTGGGCACACACGATCGTCGGGCCGGCCGGCAGCTCGGCGAGGACAGCGCGCAGCTCGCGGGTGATCATCCGGCCCTCGTCGTCGGTCGCCACGCGGATCGCTCGCCCGCGCCCCAGCCCGACCATGCGAAGGGCGTTGAAGAGCGAAACATGGGCGTCCTTGCCGAGGACGACCCGGATCTCGGGGGCGCCCTGGAGGCCCTGCTCCTCGACGTCCCAGCCGGCGTTCCGAAGCACCGCGTGTCGGGCCGCGGCGATTGTCACGAAGTGGGCCATCGTGGCGCCGGTCGTGAAGCCGACCGCCGTTCCGGCCGGCAGGCCGAGCAGCTCCACGAGCCACTCACCGGCGACCTCCTCGACCATCGCCGCTGCTGGCGTGGCCAGGTAGAGCCCGGCGTTCTGGTCCCAGGCGGTGGTCAGGATGTCCGCGGCGAGGGCAGCCGGAACCGAGCCGCCCATGACGAAGCCGAAGTAGCGCGGCGAGTCGATCGTCACGAGGCCGGGCTCCACCGCGGCGATGAGCTCGTCGACGACCTGCCGTGGGTCGCGAGGCGCCTCGGGCAGCGGTCCACCGAGGGCGGCCCGGAGCTCATCGGAGGTGAGCCCGGGGCGGGCACCGACGCGGCGGGTCGGCACCGAGGCGCGGTAGTCGATGGCGTAGTCGGCCGCCTGGCGGAGCACCGCCGGCGTCGCTGCGTCGAGGTCAGGCATGGGCGCTCACCTTCTCCAGCAGCGGCCGGCCGGTCGCGCCGTACCGGTCGGCGATGATCTCGGCCATGATCGCGAGGGCCGTCTCGGCCGGGGCTCGGCCACCGAGATCGAGTCCGATCGGGCCATGGAGGCGCGCGAGATCCTCGTCCGGGACACCCGCCTCGCTCAGCCTCGCGCGACGGTCGGCCTGGGTCTTGCGGGAGCCGACCGCGCCCACGTAACGGCAGCCACGGCGGAGGGCCTCGACGATGGCCGGCTCGTCGAACTTGACGTCGTGGCTCAGGACCGCGACGGCGTCGTTCGGGCCGAGGCCGATCTCGTCGGCGACCTCGTCCGGCCAGCCGACGACGAGGCGGTCCACGTCGGGGAACCGCTCGGGCGTCGCGAAGGCCGTGCGTCCATCGACGACGACGGTCTCGTAGCCGAGCGTGCGGGCGATCGAGACCAGGGCCCGGGCGACCTCGACGGCGCCGACGATGACGAGGCGCGGTCGAACCGGGAAGGCCTCGATGAAGACCGAGCGGCCGGCCAGCTCGACCGTTCGAGAGGCCCCGCGGCGCAGGGCATCGAGCGCGTGGGCGACGAGCGCGGCGTCGGCCTCGGGGTCGCCGAGGGAGCCGTGGAGCGTGCCATCGTCGTCGACAAGGAGCTTCGATTCGGGCGGCGCGCCCTCGCCGGGTCGATGCTCGCCGAACTGTGGCGGCGGCGAATCGGGCGGCAGGAGCGTGACCACGGCCGTGCCCCGCGCGCCCGTCCCGAGCGAATCTCGCGCCGCATCGCCGGCGGCCGCCGGCAGCTGCGGCTCGACGAGGACGTCGATCGTGCCGCCGCAGGCCAGCCCCACGTCCCACGCCTCCTCGTCGCTGATCCCGTAGCGAATCACGCGTGAGTGGCCGGTCGCCCGTGCCTTCTCGATCTCCTCGGCCGCGGCGCCCTCGACGCAGCCCCCGCTGACCGAGCCCGCGATCCGCCCGTCCGGGGTCGTCAGAAGGACGGCGCCCTCGGGCCGGGGGGCCGAGCCGAAGGTTCGAACGACGACCGCCCGGCCGACCCCGTCGAGGTTCGAACCCCAGGCATCCAGCATCGAGAGCAGCTCCTTCACGTCAGCGGCCTCGCGACGGTGGGATCAAGGCGGGTGCCGAGCGGCGTCGGGGGCGTGGGGCCCGTCGCGGCCGCCAGGTCGGGCGCGACGTGCGCGGCCGCCTCGCGCCCCCGATCGGTATCGCTGGCCCGCACGCCGGCGAGGATCTCGCCGAGGCGCTCCAGCGACGCGACCGACCCGGCCGGCAGGAAGTCGTCGATGTAGGGATAGGCCGCCCGCCTCCCGGCGGCGAGGGGCTGGTAGCCGGGCGTGCCGGCCAGCGGATTGAGCCAGACGAGGCGATGGCACGACCGCCGGAGGCGCGCCGTCTCGGCTTCGACGAGCGCCGGGTCGCCGCGATCCCAGCCGTCGGACACCACGATCACGATGCCGGAGCTTCGGAGCGCCCGCCGTGCCCACTTCATGTTGAACTCGCGGAACGACTCCCCGATCCGTGTCCCGCCGGCCCAGTCGTTGACCGAATCGGCCACCCGGGCCAGCGCCCGGTCACGATCGCGATCCCGCAGCAGCCGCGTCACCCGCGTCAGCCGCGTGCCGAAGACGAACGATTCGGTTCGAACCGCCGACGACTGGGACAGGGCCTGGACGAACCGTAGCAGCAGGCGCGAGTGGCGCTCCATCGAGCCGGAGATGTCGCACAGCACGACGAGCGGCCGGGGGCGGCGGCGCTGCCGGCGCCAGACCCACGAGACGATCTCGCCGCCGTTGGCGATGCTGCGCCGGAACATCGCCCGGGCCGCGATCCGCCGGCCGTGCGGATGGAGCTCGTAGCGGCGGGTCCGGCGCAGCTCCAGGCGCGGCTCGAGGAGGTCGACCAGCCGCTCCGCGTCCCGCAGCTCGGCGGGGGTCATCCGATCGAACTCGCGATGGCGCAGGACCTCGGACTTGCTGTACGCCTCGGGCGAGATCGCGACGTCGTCCTCGGCCGCCTCCTCGGCCTCGCCCTCGTCGGTCGGGCTGAGCGTCGCGAGGGCGTCGTCGAGCCCGCCGAGGCGCTCGTCGCCGGGAATCGTCTCCTCGGCGCCGGCTTCCTCGGCCTCGGCGTCCTCCGGCCGTTCGAGCGTCGACGGCGCCCACTCGGGCGGCAGCGCCTGGCGGGCCCGCCAGAAGCGCTCGAACACCGCGTCGTAGACCTCGCGGTCGTCGCGGCGTCGAACGAACACCGTTGCGCCCGCGGCCTTGACGTCGCGCCGGTCGGCCAGGTCGACGATCTGGAGCGCCCGGGCGAAGTCGATCTCGGCGCCGAGGTCGATCTGGAGGCCGGCCCGTCGAAGGGCCCGCCCGAACCGCACCGACTGCTCCAGGAGTCGCCGCCCATCGACGGCGACCGGCGGGGTCAGCATCGACTCACCATTCCGGGACGCCCTCCAACGACTCGCTCGATCAGGACCCGCCAGCGGCCGCCGCCGTCTCGGCGAGGAACGTCCGGGCCGTCTGGCCACGGACCTGTCGAACGTCCTCCTCGTACTTGAGGACGACGCCGAGCGTCTCGTCGACGAGGTCGGGCGTCAGCTCCGCGGCACCGAGGGCCATCAGCGCCGCCGCCCAATCGAGGGTCTCGGCGATGCCGGGCACCTTCGTCAGCTCCGCCCGGCGCAGCCGATGGACGAAGTCGACGACCTGGCGAGCCAGCTGGGCCGGCGCACCGGGGACCCGTGTCAGGACGATCTCGAGCTCCTTGGCCGCTGTCGGGAAATCGATCCAGTGGTACAGGCAGCGCCGCTTGAGCGCGTCGTGGACCTCGCGCGTCCGGTTGGAGGTCAGGATCACCCGCGGCTGGCGGTCGGCGCGGATCGTGCCGATCTCCGGCACGGTGCCCTGGAAATCCGAGAGGATCTCGAGCAGGTACGCCTCGAACTCCTCGTCGGCCCGGTCGATCTCGTCGATCAGCAGGACCGGCGCCACCCCGTCATTCGATTCGAGGGCCTGCAGCAGCGGGCGCTTGATCAGGAACTCCGGCCCGAAGATGTCGTGGGCGGTCGCTTGGGCGATCGCGCCGCGGGCCTCGAGGAGCCGGATCTCGAGCATCTGGCGCGGGTAGTTCCACTCGTAGACCGCCGTGTTGACGTCGAGGCCCTCGTAGCACTGGAGGCGGATGAGCGGCGCGTCCAGGGACGCGGCGAGGACCTTCGCCAGCTCGGTCTTGCCAACGCCGGCCTCGCCCTCGAGGAGCAGCGGGCGGCCAAGTCGCAGGCCCAGGAAGACCGCGGTCGCGAGCGAGCGGTCGGCGATGTAGCCGCGCTCGCGGAACGCCGCGACGATCGCGTCGGTGGAGTCGAGGGTGGGTGTCGTCGTCACGCCGGGGAGTGTACGCGCCGCCTCCCGTTTGGGGCCGCGGCAGGCGCGGCCCGACAGCGTCACCTGTCGCTTACGCAAGAGCTGCGTGATATCTCGCCATTTGCATCGCCGCGCCTGTCTTCCAGCGCGTGTTCGTCCCGGGCCGCGTTCGGCTCGGGAAGAAGTCGCCCGGGAGCTCGGTTCACGTGGTGGATATCACGCGGTGGGCGCGTAAGTGCCACCACTGGGCCGACGAGCGAGGGTTACTACGCGCCCTCCGCGTAGGTGAGTTCCGCCCGAACGCGGGCACCGGCAGGTAGGCCCCGGGCGCTTGTCGCTAGCGAGTGCGACGCTCCAGCTCGCGCTCCTCGTCGTCGCCGCCCATCGGATCCGGCCACTCGGTGCCCGGCGGCGGCGCGACCACACCGGGGCCTCCGCCGCCCGTGCCCGCGGGGGCGACCACGGCCTCATCGTTGTCGAGGGGGCTGGTGTCCGGGTCGTCCTCGAGGTCACGCCGCGCCTCGTCGAGCGCCCCACGCTCCGGATGGCCGCCGGCGCCGGCGCCCGTCACGGCAGTGGTGTGCCCGGCCTCGTCCGGCCCTTCGAACTCCTCGCGCAATCCTGGGGACCGCTCACGTTCGTCTGTCATGCCGCCAGCATTGACTGCGAGGTGCTCGAGCCTGCGGCGGCACGCCTACCCCGGCCGTTGCAGTTCGCTGACGATGTCCGCCTGCTGCGGCCGGCGCTTGCGGCTACTCAGGGGCCACGAGGACGTCGATGGTTCCGAATGGCCAACCCTGCATCGTCGTCCCGAGCGCGATCGGGTGTGATTCACCGCTCCTGACGTCGATCGCGAGCGTTGCGTCCGTGGCCAGCCACGGGATGACGCAGAAGTAGCCGGGCGGGCACGGGACCGCGGCCGTGGCTGCAAGCAGCTCGGGGCCGAGCCAGACGGGTGCGACATAGCCGCTGGCCAGCTTTCGACTCGTCCCCTGCACACGATCGAAGACGTAGATGGACGGTGCTCCGCCGTCCCCGTCATCGAAGGCGATCATCTCGCCGGACGGCGACAGCGCGGGTCGATAGGCATCCGACGGCAGGTCGAACCGTCGGGCGTCGCCGGTTGTCGTCGAGATCGAGATCCAGTCCCAGGGCAGCGTCGTGTTATTGGGGTGCTTCTGAAACAGCACCCGTTGGTTCGATAGCCAGCGGCCGAACGTTCCCAACTGCGGCGGAACCACATCCCGACCATCCAGGTCGACGACGAGCACGGTGGGATACTCCAGCGTGTCGACGACGAGGACCTGGTCGACCGTCGGCGACCACGTCACCACGACCTCGTCCCGCTGATTGCCGCCGCGCCCGATCCACGGTTCAAGTGATCGAAGGAGCCTGGCGGAGGCGGTCCGCGTGTCGAACAGGCACAGTGAGACCGGCATCTCTGTCGTCGCGGAATGGCCTTGCACGAGGTACGCGAGCCGGGTTCCATCGGGGCTCCAGTCGAAACCGAGCAGGCCGCTCGGTAGCCGGAGGATCTCCTCTGATCTCCCGCTTTCCAGGTCGAACTCCCAGAGCGAATCCTGTCCGAAGAGGTGCCCCTCATCGGGCAGCTCCCGTTGGCGGACGAACGACACCAGCCCGGAAGTTCGAAACTGCGGCCTCATCCCGAGCCGCGTGGCCGCCGGGTCGAGGATGGAAACCGAGTCGGCCTCGACGTCGTAGAGTGACAGGCCGTCCGCGGTTGGGAAGACCGCCAGCGACTGCGTCAGCGATCCGTTGGGTGCCGTGGCTGCGACGGCCTGGCCGCAGTCCCCGATCGCGGTCTCGCTTGGTTCAGCCGACGGAAGGGCGGACTCAGTCGGCCTCGCCGAGGGCGGTGGCGCCGAGCTCGTTGCCGCGGGCATTGGGTCCGCTGCCGTCGCCTCGGCGGGTCGCTCGCGTCGGCGCCGCAGCCAGCGAGCATCAAGCCAACGACGACAGTGATCGCGAGCCGCCGCTTCATGCCCACCCGGACGTCCCCGGGGTGCCAATCGTGACGCAGAGGTTCGATGTTCAGCTTCAAGAGCGAACGGCCGAACCGTTCGTGACATCCGACGAACTCGCTCAATCTGATCAATGTCACTCGACACTGAGTTGTCGCTGGAGGGGATGGCGCCCGTAGGCCGCCGGTGCCTCGGCCTACCTCAACTCGGCACGACACAGCTGGCTTGCTCGTCATCCTCGGCCCCGATGGCGTCCCGTTGCCCGAGCGCGATGAGCTCCGCGATGCAGATGACAGGGTCGAGCCGGAGGCGGTCGCGGACGGCGATGACATCGACGCCAGCGCCGACCTGGAAGCGATACCAGCCGAGACCCTCGGGCGTCCCGAGCCCGACATAGTCGAGGACCTCCACACCATGCCGCGCGGCGAATTCCGCGAGATCGCTGTCAGTCGGTGGTGCCCTGAATCGAGCCATGACCTGGTCCCGGACGTAGCGGCCCTCCAGCTGCACCGCGGATGGCAGCGTGACCGACTCGGCGAGTTCGATGAACTCGCGGCGGCTGAAGTCGTGGTCCCACCCGACGAGAGCGAACTCGCTATCGCCGTTGGCCCAGATCAGGACAAGCCCCGCGCCAAACGGGTATCGGTCGACCCACAACGTCGCCGGCCGACCATTGACCTCGACCACGGAGCGCTCGCCTCCTCCTTCGGTGTTGATCGGCCCGCCGAAGGACTGCGTCAACGTCAGGATCGGATCGCCATCTGCCGGGTCGGGGTCGCGTACGGGCGACCAGACGCGCTGCCAGCGTGGGGTCGGGGTGCCCAGGACGTTGCCTTCACGTCGGAGGATCCAGCCATCGGGTAGGCCCTCGACCTCGGCCAGCCAATGCGGGGCGCGGAGCCACAGCAGCTGCCCGTAAAGGTCCCGGACGACATCTCCGGCGAATGGTGCCTCGAGGATCAGGTCCATCGACCGATCGATGCCGACGCCGGCGCAGACGTAGCGGCCGGACGGATCGTCCCAGGGATGATCGCGCGCCGGGTCACGGTACTCGTAGATGCCGACCTCCAAGACCCCATCGACGTCGCGGGCGCTGCCTTCGTAGCCGTCGGCGCACGTGTCCGCGTCGTACTCGACGTGCAGGACCATCCCGTCGCCGCTCAACGCCACGGCCCGGATCCTGGTGAGCTGCAGTCGGATCAGGCCGCCATCCTGCGTTTCGGATGGGCCTGCCGTTGCCGTCGCTGTCGCGGAGGCGGAGGGGTCGTTGCCCGTTGCGGGAGCCTCGGCCTTCGGTGGCGACAGGATTACGACCATCGCAATGGCCACCGTCGCCACGACGAGCGCCCCAAGGGGCGGGCTGACTCGGGAAGCAGTGCGACGGCGCATGGTGGGCGGCCGAACGCCACGGGTCAACTCGTCCCACGAGTCGAGGATCGAAGGCCGACGACTGATGGTCATCGGTGGGCCTCGAGCTTGTCACGAGCGCGAGACACAGCCGCCCTGATCGCGCCCGGCGTCGTCCCCATGAGGTGCGCGGCGTCCGTCGAGTCACGGCCCTCGAGCGCGACGAGGAACAGGGCGCTCCGCTCCAGGGCGGAGAGCCGGCTCATGGCGCGTTGGACGTCCAGCCAGCGATCCGCCGTCGCCTCGTCGAGCGTCGCCGGTGGAGTGAACCGGAGCAGGCGGCGTCGAAGCATTCGAAACCGGTCGGTCAAGAGGTGCCTCGCGGTGACGAGCAGCCACGGGAGGACATCGCGGTCCCACTCGACGCTTGAGCGGTTCCGCCACAGCCGGGTGAATGTCTCCTGCGCCACGTCCTCTGCCGCTCCCCAGTCGTTCGTCCAGGCCAAGGCGAATCGAAAGACCGTTGGCCAGTGAGCCTCGTAAGCGCGCTCGTAGGCGGTCTCGAGCGGAACCACCGCGAGGCCTTCCAGGCTCACACCCATGTACACGTCACCCGGCCTTGATGCGCACGGCGAGTTGGAGGCCGTGCGACGTAATCATTCGACGTCGAGTGAGAAGACGGACACCCCGCTCCCAAGTGCACAAGGCAACTCCCATCGGAATGACAGCGCTACCACGTACCGCCCATCCGCCGGGACTCGGAGACGGAGCGCGCCGGCTGCCGTGGTCGTGGCTTCCTCGTAGAAGAGCGGCTTGGGATAGTCCCCGCCGTTCAGAAGCTCGGTCACGTCGCGACGCCGGTAGAACTGCGCGACGATGTGATTGAGCAGGAAGCCGGTGCTCCCGATCGTGAGTCGGGCGTTCGTTCCCGCAGACCCTGAGACGGCGGGAGCGGTGCGCTGCCAGCTGTAGAGGGCTGGCCCATCTGCCGCGATGGCGCCAACCGAGAACCGCGAGACCTGATGGGTCAGCCGGAGCCGGATCGGAGTCCCGTTCACTTCTGCATCCGGCTGCCGTGCATCGACGTAGTCGAGGAACCCGCTGCCCTTCGGGCATGCCCGGGCCGTGGCGCTGCTGACGATCCAGAAGTCCGCGCCACCCGTCGCGGCGTACCCAAAGCATCGATCGACCCATTCGACCCGAAACTCGATGGTCGCCGGCCCGTCGACGTCCGGGATGCGCACCTTGGGAAACTCGTGCGACCCATCGGCAGAGGGCACGAAGCGGACGGCGAGGGGCCGTGGCCGCTGTCCGTCGAGCCGGAGGACGCCCGTGAGACCCAGGATGGTTGCGTATGGTTCGAAGCCAATGCCGTGGAGGTTGAGACCAAGCCCGACCTCGCCGCCGCCTACCAACACGCTGGCCCCGACGTTGAGCGATGTCGCGGGATGCCCTATCCATACGGAGTCCGGTTCGGCGAACGCCGCGGCACGCTCCACACCGAGCCTCATCCGGATGTCCTCGCCGCCACCGGTCGTGTCCAGGGTGATGTCGGGCGGGACGTACGCCGCATCGAGCTTGGGGCAAGTCGCCTCCGTGGGTTCGGGCGTGGACACCGGTGTCGGCATCGTGGACCTGGGTCGGGGGCTGGGCGTGGCTGCCAAGGTCGGCTCGGCGCTCACGGTCGGAACGGACGAGGGAGGAACCGATGGGATCGGGGTCGCGTCGCAGCCGGCCAGGATCACGGCCATCGCGAGGATCGAGAGGTAGCGATGGCCGGGCGCTGGGCGCTGCCGACGCTTCACGCTCGTAGGACGTCGCGCCGCATACGCGTGTGGTGCCCGCTCACGTCACTCGCGGTTACGTCATGTGACCACACGCGTTCGAACACCGAGGCGATCGTAGGTCGCGAGAGCGCGTCGATCCAACGTCAACAACGTGGCGTCGTGGTCGCGTGCCGTGACTCCGATCAGCCCGTCGTACGCGGCACCGCCGAAGATCTCCAGATTGGCCAGCTCGCCAATGAGCTCGAGCATCGATGTCCGGGGCTCCAGGCTCCGCTCGCCGAAGTTCTCGACCAACGAGGCGTGCACGATCATCGGCGATGATCGGAATGGGTTCGGGAGGCGGGTCAGGACCGAGTAGGCTTCGACGGCCGCGTGAGCGGGAAAATGCGGCTTCTCTCGCAGGGCGGCAGCAGCGGCGGCATGGCCTCCATGCCAGGTGCTGAATGCAGCGATGATGACGCTGCTGTCGACGGCGTTCATCGCCGAACGCGTTCTAAGGTCTCCCGCACGAGCTCCTGCGTCAGCGTCGGCATCGGCACATCCGTGACCGCCACCAGGATGCCGCCGCGATCCTCGAGCCGCATTGGCGTCGGGGGGACCTCGATCTCGATTCTCCCGTCGCGCGCCGCCACCTCGAGTTCCTGCCCCCCGTACAGGGCCAGCTCCTCGCGGATCGCCTTCGGAACGACGATCCGCCCGGCATTGTCGATGGTGGTTCGCATGGCAGAATTCTACCATCATGCCTACCACCATCCTTGCCTCTATCCCTCGGGTGCCTCGAGGGAGCGAGCGTAGGCGGGGAAGCGGAAGCGCTGGTGGCGGTTGAGGATGCCGCCGTGGCCGAGCTTGGCGACGGTGCCGGCCGAGGCGGGTTGGCCGGCGACGAGACGCGGCAGCAGGAGGTCGGCGGCGGTTGCCTTCGAATAGGCACCGCACGAGGGCAGGCCCACCACCGCTGTTCGCCCGATGGTGGCCAGCCAGCCCATCGAACCGGGGTGCGCCGGGACGCCGTGGCGGATGAACCGACCGCCGAGGGCCTCGACGGCAACGAAGAACGGGTCGGCCGGGTCAGTCGTACCGCCGCCGGCGGTCAGGACGATCGCGGCGCGCCGACGACCGGTCGTGAGGTCGCGCAGGGCCGCGGTAACCGCGTCGGCCGAATCGGGCAGGTACTGGATCGAGAGGAGCCTCGCGCCGAGGCCCTCGATCTTGTCGCGGACCGCGGTCTCGAACCGCTCGCGGGCGGTCCCCGAGATCGACTCTCGAACGAGGACGGCGATCGGCAAGTCCCGCCGAAACGGCCGGACCCGGACGATGCGATTCGCACGCCGTGCCAGCGCCTCGCCGGCAGCGACGATGGATTCCGGCACGAGGTGCGGCCCGACCTTGACGCTCGCCACCAGGTCGCCCGGGGCGACCGTCTGGCCGTCGAAGACGGTGAAGACCTCGAGCGGATCGAGTCGGTTGAGCCGCTCGAGGTCGCGCAGCGAGATCTCGACGACCCCGGGGACGGCCGCCACGAGATCAACCCGCGATTCGGAAGGCCCGCGGAGGGTGGTGCCCGGATCGTCTCGTCGAATCGCGGCGGCCAGTCGGAGCGCCGCCTCGTCCTCGTGGATCTCGCCTGGCTCGGCGAGGAGCACGGAGACGGCGCGGTCCGCCGGCGGCTCGGCCGCCAGGGCGGCGAGGTCGGCGGCCGAGAGCCGCCGACCCTTCGACCAGCGCGACCCGGCGACCTTCAGATCCCGGGCCAGGACGCCACCCTCGAGGCCCGGCGGCACCTCGCCGCCGGGCCGAATTCGAACGACCTTCAGGTGAGCCTCGCCCGAGCGCCCTCGAGCGCCCGCTGGCCCATGACGGCCGCCATCGCCGCGCGGTACTCGCGGTCGGCATGGATGTCGCTCATGACCTCGACGCCCTCGCAGATCGCCCCAACGGCCGATGCAATTGACGGCCCATCGATCGGCGTCCCGACGAGGGCCGCCTCCACGGCGCCAGCCCGGTAAGGGTGGTCCCCCACCCCGGTCACCGCGCCCCGGACGTCGTCGAAGACGTCGTCGGCCGCGGCCCCGGTCTGGCCGATCACCACGGCGACGCCGGCGATCGCGAAGCCCGAGGCTGGCTGCTCGAGCATCCGGTACGCCGAGGCGTGATGCTGCGACGGACCCGGCAGGCGGATCTCGATCAGGAGCTCGTCCGGGTCAAGTGCCGTCGTGAACGGGCCCTGGAAGAACTGCGTGGCGGGAATCGTCCGCTCTCCGCGATGTGCGGACCGGCAGACCAGCTCGGCATCGAGCGCCAGGAGCAACGCCGGCATGTCCGCGGCCGGGTCGGCATGGGCGATCGCCCCGCCGATCGTGCCGCGGTTGCGAACCTGGACGTCGGCGATCGTCGGCAGCGCGTCCTTGAACAGCCCGTACGGCACCTCCGGCGAGGCGATCAGCTCGGCGTAGGTCGTCAGCGAGCCGACCGCCCTGCGGCCGTCGTCGAGGACTCGAATGCCCTTGAGCGCCTCGATCCGGCCGATGTCGATCAGCCGATCGGGCCTCGCCAGGCGGAGCTTCATGAGCGGCAGGAGCGACTGGCCGCCGGCGATGAGCTTGGCATCGGAGCCATGGGTTCGAAGGAGACCGAGGGCCTCCTCGACGCTCGACGCGCGGTCGTACTCGAACGCGGCCGGGATCATGCCTGGGCCTCCTTCCCGTTGCCGGCCGAGTGGCCGTTCGAGCCGCCGGCTTTGGCGGCCTGCATCGCCTTCCAGACCCGAGGGGCGGTCAGCGGCATGTCCAGGTGCCGGATCCCGAGCGGCGCGAGCGCGTCGTTCACGGCATTGGCCACCGCGGCCGTCGACGCGATCGCCCCGGCCTCGCCGCCCCCCTTGACGCCGAGCGGGTTGACCGGGCTCGGGGTGACGGTCTCGTCGAGCTCGAACGGTGGGAACCATTCGGCGCGTGGGACGGCGTAGTCGAGCATCGAGCCCGACAGCAGCGAGCCGTCCTCGCCGTAGATCGCGGCCTCCCAGAGTGCCTGGCCGACGCCCTGGGCGATGCCGCCGTGGAGCTGGCCGTCGACGATCATCGGGTTGATCTTCGCCCCGACGTCGTCGACCGCGATGTAGCGCTTGAGATCCACCACACCGGTCGCCTCGTCGACCTCGACGATCGCGACGTGCGTGCCGAACGGCCAGGTGCAGTTCGGGGTGTCGTGGTAGGCCGTCTCGTCGAGATACGGCTCCATGCCCTCCGGCGCATCGAACGCCAGGTCGAGGGCGAAGGCGATCTCCTGGATGGTCTTCTTCTTGTCGGGCGAGCCCTTGACCCGGTACTCGGCGCCCTCGACCTCGATGTCGTCGGGCGACGCCTCGAGCATGTGAGCGGCGTAGCGGCGGGCCTTGTCCTTGATCTTCCGGGCGGCCTTGATCGCGGCCGTCATGCCGACCGAGCTCGTCCGCGAGCCGTAGCTCCCGTACCCGAACGGCGTGCCCTGGGTGTCGGAGTGCTGGACGACGACGTCCTCCATCGGCACGCCGAGCTCGTCGGCCACGACCTGGGCGTAGGTCGTCTCGTGGCCCTGGCCCTGCGGCTGGGTTCCCGCGGTGACGACGACCTTGCCGGTCAGATGGACCTTGATATTGGCCGATTCCCACATCGCGGCGCCCCAGCCCTCGCCGACGGCGCCGATCCACTTCGAGGGCGCGACGCCGCAGACCTCGATGTAGCTCGACAGGCCAACCCCAAGGAGCTTGCCGCGGCCCTTCGCCTCGGCCTTCGCGGCGGCGATGTCGGCGTAGCCGGCGGCCGCGAGGGCCTTGTCGAGGGCCGGCTCGTAGTTGCCCGAGTCGATGTAGATCTTGGCTCCGCCGCTCGCCGTCCCGAGCCCCGAGGGGTTCTCGTAGGGAAACTGGTCGGGCGGGATGAAGTTACGCCGGCGGAGCTCCGCCGGGTCCATCCCGATCTCCTTCGCGAACAGGTCCATCGCCCGTTCGACGACGTAGGTCGCCTCGGGGCGTCCCGCGCCACGGTAGGCGTCGACGAACGCGGTGTTGGTGTAGACGCCGACGACCTCGGCGTAGACGTTCGGGATCTTGTAGCAGCCCGACAGGACCCGCGCGTAGAGGGTCGTCGGGATGCCGGGGCCGCTCGTCGACAGCCGGCCGCCGAGGTTGGCATAGGTCTTGACCCGGATCGCATCGACCGTCCCGTCGCGCTTGCCGGCGACCTCGAGATAGGTGATGTGGTCACGGCCGTGGATCGTTGCCTGGTAATTCTCGCGGCGGCTCTCGACCCACTTGACTGGCCGGCCGCCCAGGCGCTTCGAGCTGAGCAGCACGAGCGCGTAGTCGGCGTAGCAGAAGATCTTCGTCCCGAAGGCGCCGCCGACGTCGGGGCTGATGCAGCGAATCTTGTGCTCCGGCACGCCCATCACGAACGCGGCGAGCAGCAGGCGCTGGATGTGCGGCGTCTGGCTGGACATCCAGATCGTGTACTCGTCGGTCCCGGGGTTGTAGAGCCCGATGTCGCCTCGAACCTCCATCGGGTTCGGGATCAGACGTTGGTTGACGAGGCGCTGCTTGACGACGACGTCGGCGCCGTCGATGGCCTTCGCGGTCCCGTCCCGGTCGCCGACCGACCATTCGAAGACGACGTTGTTGGGGGCGTTCTCGTGCAGCTGGGGGGCGCCGGGCTTCGTGGCCGCCTCGGCGTCGACGACCGCCGGCAGCGGTTCCCAGTCGACGATGATCGCCTCGGCCGCATCGGCGGCCTGCTCGGCCGTCTCGGCGATGACCGCGGCGACCCCCTCACCCTGCCACTTGACGCTGTCGGTCGCGAGCGCACGCGGCGTGTTGACGTTGTTCTGGATGCCCGCCGAGCCGCCGGCCGGCCAGGCCATCGGCAGCGGGTTGTACGGGACGTCCGCCCCGGTCAGGACGTCGACGACGCCGGGCATCGAGCGGGCGATGCTGGTGTCGACCTTCTTGATGTTGGCGTGGGCGTAGGGGCTCCGG
>VEOW01000087.1 GCA_012026785.1 Chloroflexota bacterium
CTCGGCGTCGGCGGCGTGATCCTGTTCGGGCTGCCGGAGGACAAGGACCCGATTGGAACCGGCGCCTGGACGGACGACGGCGTCGTGCAGGCGGCAATCCGCGAGATTCGCCGCCTGGACCTGCCGCTCGCGCTCGTGGCCGATACCTGCCTGTGCGAGTACACCGACCACGGCCATTGCGGCCCGCTCGCCGCAGATGGCTCGGTCGACAACGACGCGGCGATCGCCCGGCTCGCCCAAACGGCGGTCAGCCAGGCCGACGCGGGCGCCGACATCGTGGCCCCCAGCGCGATGATGGACGGCCAGGTCGCCGCGATCCGTGCCGCGCTCGACGAGAACGGCCACGCCGGGACGGCGGTCATGGCCTACGCCTCGAAGACCGCTTCGGGGTTCTACGGCCCGTTCCGCGAGGCGGCCGACAGCGCGCCGGCGTTCGGCGACCGCCGCGGCTACCAGATGGATCCCGCGAACGGACGGGAGGCCATCCGCGAGATGGCCCTCGACGTCGCGGAGGGCGCGGACCTGCTGCTCGTCAAGCCGGCCCTTCCGAATCTCGACCTCGTGGCAGCCGCCCGGGCGCGCTTCGACCTGCCGATCGTGGCCTACCAGGTGAGTGGCGAGTACGCAATGATCCAGGCCGCCGCCGAGCGAGGCTGGCTCGACGGACGCCGCGTGATGCTCGAGGCGCTGACCTCGATCGTCCGGGCGGGCGCGAACATCGTGATCACCTACGCGGCCGCCGACGTGGCCCGCTGGCTCGCCGAGGAGCGTGCCACCCGATGAGCGAGGAAGCGTCCCAGTACGTCCAGGCCGTTGGCCTGGGTCTCGATCCGGGGTGGCGGCATCGCTCTGCCGAGGAGCGAGCGGCGGACGGGCGTGAGCTTGCCGCCGCGGAGGCCGAGACGACGGCCTCGGGCGTCCGGACGTTGACCTATTCATCGGTCGGCCTGGAGCCCGGCGTCGATCTCGTGCTCCTTCGGCTCGCACCCACCATCGATGCCCTCGAGGAGGCCGGGGCTCGCCTGGCCCGCAGCGGCCTCGGACGCTGGCTCGTCGTGCGCCACAGCATCCTCGGCCGGATCTCGGCCTCGCAGTACGTCAGGAAGCCGACCGAGCAGGAGCGCTCGGTGCTCGACGGCCAGCCGGCTCGCTACCTCATCGTCTACCCGTTCACCAAGTCGGCCGAGTGGTACCTCCTCAGCCGCGAGGCGAGGCAGGGCGTGATGAACGAGCACATGCGCGTCGGCCGGGGCTACCCGACCGTCCGTCAGCTGCTGGCGTACTCGTTCGGGATCGACGACGGCGACTTCCTGGTCGCCTACGACACCGACGACCTGGCCGCGTTCGGTGAGCTCGTGCGGGAGCTTCGGGGTACCGAGGGCCGGCGCTCGACGATCAACGACAAGCCGCTGCTGCTGGGCGTGCGGCGGTCGATCGACGAGTTCGTCGCGCTGCTCGGCTGATGACTCCCCCCACCGCCGACCCTCGCCGATCCCGCTTCCTCGATGCCTGCCGTCGGCAGCCCGTCGATGTCACGCCGGTGTGGTTCATGCGCCAGGCCGGCCGCTCGCTCCCGGAGTACCGCGCGGTCCGCGAGCGAGCGAGCCTCACCGACATCGTCGGCGACGCCGACCTGTGCGCCGAGGTCAGCCTCCAGCCGGTGGCGCGCCTCGGCGTGGACGCGGCCATCGTCTTCGCCGACATCACCACGCCGCTGCCGGGCGCGGGGGTCGAGGTCCGGCTGGAGGAGGGGATCGGGCCGATCATCGACGCCCCGATCCGTGCCGCAGCCGACATCGCCCGCCTGCATGCCTTCGACCCGGACGCCAGCGTGCGGCCGCTGCTCGACGCGATCAACAAGCTCGCTGCGGCGTCGCCGGTACCGGTCATCGGCTTCGCCGGCGCTCCATTCACCCTCGCCGCCTACCTCATCGAGGGCCGCTCGCCGCGGGGCCTCGAGCGGACGAAGGTCCTGATGCGATCCGACCCCGGCACCTGGGCGTCGCTGCTCGAGCGGCTCGTCGACATGGACGTCGCCTATCTCCGGGCCCAGGCCGCGGCCGGCGCATCCGCGCTCCAGCTATTCGACTCGTGGGTCGGGGCGCTGTCGCCCCACGACTATCGGGCCCACGTCCTGCCGCACGTCCGACGGTTGTTCGAGGCGCTGGGAGACCTCGACGTCCCGACGATCCACTTCGGGACGGGCACGGCGGGGCTGCTCGAGGTCATGGCCGAGGCGGGCGGCGACGTCATCGGGCTGGACTGGCGCGTCGACCTCGATGCGGCCTGGGCCCGCCTGCCGGACCGGTCGGTCCAGGGCAACCTCGACCCCGACGTGCTGCTGGGTCCCTGGGATGACGTCGAGGCGCAGGTCCAGCGCATCCTCGCCGAGGCGGGTGGCCGCCCCGGTCACGTCTTCAACCTCGGGCACGGCGTCCTGCCGGCCACCGATCCCGACGTGCTCCGACGGGTTGTGGAGCTCGTCCACACCGAAGGCAATCGTCGGCCCAGGTAACTCAAGATGACTTGAAGCCGCGTATCAGGGGCCATTGACTCCTGTGCGAAGGTGCCACTAGCATCAGCCGGAAATCCGACGCTGTACGCTGGAGGTTTCCATGGCGTCCCGCCTTCGCGCTCGTCCGCTCGCCCTGTTCGCATCACTCTCCCTGGCCGTTCTTGCAGCCTGCACCCCGGCCTCGCCGGGCACGACGTCCGCGCCGGCGACCGGAGCACAGCCGACGAACGGGGCCTCCGGCAGCCTGACCGTCTACTCCGGGCGGAGCGAGTCCCTCGTCGCCCCCCTGATCGAGCGCTTCCGGACTGAGACCGGCATCGACGTCCAGGTGAAGTACGGAGACACTGCGGAGCTGGCCTCGACGATCCTCGAGGAGGGCGACGCATCTCCAGCCGACGTGTTCTTTGCGCAGGATGCCGGTGCGCTTGGAGCGCTCGCCGACGAAGGTCGGCTCGCGGCGCTCCCGCCGGATCTCCTCGAGCGCGTCGATTCGCGATTCCGTTCACCTGATGGCGTGTGGGTCGGCGTCTCGGGTCGAGCACGGGTGGCCGCCTACAACCCCGACCTCGTGGGAGAGACCGAGCTGCCGTCGTCGATCCTCGAGTTCACCGACCCGAAGTGGAAGGGCCGCCTTGGCTGGGCGCCCACGAACGGCTCGTTCCAGGCGTTCGTCTCGGCGCTCCGGGTCCTCGAGGGCGATGACGCCGCGCGAGCGTGGCTCGAAGGCATCCAGGCGAACGAGCCGCGCGTCTACGAGGGCAACGACCCGGCGCTCTCGGCCGTCGCCGCGGGCGAGGTGCACGTGGCCTTCATCAACCACTACTACCTGATGCGCCGGCTGGCCGAGGAGGCCGAGATCAGCGCTCGCAACCACTTCTTCCTGGCCGGCGATCCCGGAGCGCTGGTGAACGTCGCCGGCGCCGGCATCCTGACCACGGCCGACCAGGCCGATGCCGCGAGGACGTTCATCGAGTACCTCCTTAACGACGAGAGCCAGGGTTACTTCGCCGAGGAGACGTTCGAGTACCCGCTCGTTCCGGGCATCCCGGCAGACTCGCGGCTCGTGCCCCTCGAGGACATCGAGTCGCCCGACATCGACCTGTCTGACCTGTCCGACCTCGAGGGCACCCTGGCCCTGCTCCGCGAGGCGGGCGTCCTGTAGCCGAAGCCGGCGATGAGCTCGATCCGCGTCCCGTTCGGCAGCCCGATCCGCCGCCTCCACGGGGTCGGCGGGTCGCGCGCAGCCGTGGGCCGGACGCCGTGGCTCCTCGTCGCGCTCGGACTGGCCGTCGCGCTGCTGTCGCTGCTGCCGGTCGCGTATCTCGCGATCCGCGCCGTCGGGACCGACGCCGATGCCCTCGCCTTCGTCCTGCGGCCGCGGACGCTCGGGGTCGTTGCGCAGACGGTCCTCCTGGCCGTGCTCGTGGGTCTCGGGAGCGTGCTCGTCGGGCTGCCAGTGGCGTGGCTCACGACGCGGGCGCGCGTTCCGGGCCGACGCCTATGGTCCGTGCTCACGGTCGTGCCGCTCGCGGTCCCGTCGTTCGTGACGGGATTCGCGTTCATCTCGGCCTTCGGGCCGCGGGGCGCGCTGCAGTCGCTGCTCGAGCCGCTCGGGGTCGAGCGCCTGCCGGCCATCTACGGCCTGCCCGGCGCGGTGCTCGTCCTGGTCCTGGCGACGTATCCCTACGTCGTCCTGTCAGTTCGCGCCGGCCTGCTCTCGGAGGACCGCTCGCTGGAGGACGCCGCGAGGACGCTGGGGGACGAACCGCGCTCGATCGTGAGGCGGATCACGATCCCGATGCTCCGCCCGGCGATCGCCGCGGGCGCGATGCTCGCCGTGCTGTACGCGGTCTCCGACTTCGGGGCCGTCTCGCTGCTCCAGTTCGACAGCCTCAGCCGGGCGATCTACGTCCAGTACCGGGCCGCGTTCGACCGCTCGCTGGCGGCGGTCCTGGCGCTCCTGCTCGTCGCGCTGACGCTCCTGCTCACCTTGGGTGAGGCGCGGCTCCGGGCGCGCGCCCGGGTCACCTCCGGCCGCCCGCCGCGACATCCCGTCGAGCCGATCGAACTGGGCCCCTGGCGCTGGCCGGCGCTGGCCTTCCTCGGAACGGTCGTCGGGCTTGCCCTCGTCCTGCCGGCCGGGACGATCGCATTCTGGTCGCTCCGGGGCATCGCGCAGGGCGAGCGGCGCGACCTGCTCGGAGCGGCAGGTCTCGAGACGCTCCTCGTCGGCGGCGGGGCTGCGCTCGCGGCGGCAGCCCTGGCCCTCCCGATCGGGCTCCTGCTGGCTCGTCATCCGTTCACGCTGGCGGGTCTCGTGGAGCGGGCCACGTACGTCGGGTTCGCGCTGCCGGGCGTCGTGGTGGCCCTCGCGGTCGTGTTCCTTGCGACGTCGCTGGTTCCGGCGATCTACCAGACGCTCTTCCTGCTCGTCGGCGCCTACTCGATCCGCTTCCTGCCGCAGGCGCTCGGCGCAGTGCGCGCGTCGCTGCTGCGCGTCGGGTTTCGGGCGGAGGAGGCCGGGCGGACGCTCGGCGATGGGGCCGCCCGCGCGTTCTGGCGGATCACGCTGCCGATCCTGCGCCCGGCGCTGCTGTCGGGCGCGGCGCTGGTCTTCCTGACGGTCGTCAAGGAGCTGCCGATGGCGTTGATCCTGGCCCCGATCGGGTTCGAGACCCTGGCCACACAGATCTGGGGCGCTGCGAGCGAGGGGTTCTACGCCCGGGCGGCCACGCCCGCCGCGGTCCTACTGGTGCTGTCGGCCGCGTCGGTGGCGCTGTTGCTGCGCGACGAACGGAACGCCAGGTGACCGCCGCGGCCCTTCGGGCAACCGGCCTTCGCCGAACGTACGGCCCGGTCGCTGCAGTCGACGGCGTGGACCTCGAGGTCCGACCGGGCGAGATCCTCACGCTGCTCGGCCCGTCGGGCTGCGGCAAGACCACGATCCTCCGGCTGATCGCCGGCCTGGAGCGGCCCGACGCCGGCACGATCGAGATCGCCGGACGGCGGGTTGCGGGCACCGGCGCAGCGGTGCCGCCGGAGCGGCGGCGCGTCGGGATGGTCTTCCAGGACTACGCGCTGTTCCCGCACCTGACCGTTGGCGAGAACGTCGCCTACGGGCTGCGTGGCGATCCCGATCGCAACGTCCGGGTACGCGAGCTGCTCGAGCTCGTTAGCCTGCCCGACGCCGCGGACCGCATGCCGCATGAGCTGTCGGGCGGCATGCAGCAGCGGGTCGCCATCGCCCGGGCGCTGGCTCCTCGGCCCGACCTCGTGCTGCTCGACGAGCCGTTCTCCAATCTCGATGCCGCGTTGCGCACGCAGCTGCGAGGCGAGGTGCGTGAGATCTTGCGACGCGCCGGGGCGAGCGCCATCTTCGTGACCCACGACCAGGGCGAGGGCCTGACCCTCGGCGACCGGATGGCGGTCATGGTGCGCGGCCGGATCGAGCAGCTCGACACGCCGGAGGCGATCTACGGCGAGCCGGCGAGCCCGTTCGTCGCGACGTTCGTGGGCACGGCCAACCTCGTCCACGCCGAGTGCCGAGGTGGTCACGGGCTCACCCGGCTGGGGCCGGTTCGGATCGTGGGTCAGGCGAGCCGTCTCGACGGTCGGGGGTTCGCCGTCATCCGACCGGAGCACATCGAGCTCATGGAGGCGCCCGATGGGCCGTCGGGCCCCGAAGCGTGGCGCATCGTGGGTCGGCGGTTCACGGGTTCGGAGATCCTGTTCGAGATCATGGCCGGTGATGGGCTGCGGCTATGGGCCGAAGCGGGACCGAGCGTCCGGCGTCTCCGGATCGGGGATGCGGTCACCGTCAACCTGCGCCCGATCGAGACGGTGGCCTTTGCGCCCCGTCCGAGCGTCGGGGAGGCAGCCGCAGGCGCGGCGATGGCGCTGCCGATCACGCCGCCAGCGCCGCCCGCACCTCCGGCAGCCGGCGCATCGTCTCCGCGTCGAACGGATTCCGGAAGATCCAGATGACCTCCGCGACACCGATGCGCTCGAACGTCCGGACGTAGTCGGCAACGAGCTGCGGCGGCCCCGCTGCGTCGACGTCCAGCTCGTCGTCGGCGGAGTCCAACGGACCATGCAGGCCCTGGGACTCCATAAGGCTGTTGAATTGGACGTGGGCAGCCGACACGGAGTCGCGGACCACGACGTCCATGGTCACCGTTCGCTCGATGGCCTCGAACGGCCGGCCGATCTCGTCACAGTGCTCGCGGAGCACGGCCGAGGTCTCGGCGATCCGATCCGGGCTGCCGTAGCCGTTCCACAGGTCGGCATGGCGAGCCGTCGTTCGAAGCGTCTTCTTGCGACCCGAGCCGCCGATCAGCAGCGGCAGGCGAGCCTGGACGGGCCGCGGCTCACAGATCGCGTCGACCATCCGGTAGAAGCGACCGTCGTGGGTCACCCGCTCGCCGGCGAGCAGTCGTTCGATCAGGCCGACTGCCTCCTCGAGCCGGGCGAGGCGCTCGCCGAAACCGGTCCCGAAGTCCAGGCCGAAGGCCTCGTGCTCGCGTTCGAACCAGCCGCCCCCGAGGCCGAGGATGAACCGCCCGCCTGAGACGTGGTCGAGGGTCGTCGCCAGCTTGGCCGTGAGGCCGGGGTTGCGGAAGGTGTTGGCGGCCACCAGATGGCCGAGGCGAACGCGGCTGGTGAGCGGCGCGAGCGCCGCGAGCGCCGTCCAGCCTTCGAGCTTGGCGGCTCGCCAGTCGCCCTCGTCCGAGAGGAGGTGATCGTCGAACCAGAGGGTGTCGAAGCCGGCCGCCTCGGCGGCCAGCGCGGCGTCCCGGAGCGCCGGCCAGCCGGTCCGCTGGATCCAGAAGGCCGCGCCGAATCTCACGTTCGTATCGTAGGCTCGCCGACGTGCCCGAATCGCGCGCCGATCTCCACGCCGCCGTTCTCGACTGGTACACGGCGCACGGTCGCCCGCTGGCCTTCCGGGCCACGAGCGATCCGTGGGCGATCCTCGTGTCCGAGGTCATGGCCCAGCAGACCCAGGCGGCGCGGGCGGCCGAGGCGTGGTCTCGCTTCATGACCGCTTTCCCGACGCCCATCACCCTTGCCGCCGCCTCGCCTGCCGCCGTCGTCCGGGCGTGGCGCGGTCTCGGCTACAACCGCCGCGCCCTCGCCCTGCGCGATGCAGCCGTGCGCATCGTCGAGCGACATGCGGGCGTCGTGCCGGCCGAGGTCGAAGCGCTCGAGGTGCTCCCGGGGGTCGGTCCGTACACCGCCCGGGCGGTTGCCGCCCTTGCCTACGGCCGACGGGTCGGCCCCGTGGACACGAACGTCAGACGGGTGCTCGGGCGGGCGTTCTTCGACGGGTCACCGGGTGCCCGCGAGCTCCAGGTCTTCGCCGACGAGATCGTCCCGGAGCGCGACCCGGGCACGTGGAGCCATGCCCTCATGGACATTGGCGCCCAGCTCTGCCGACCGCGACTGCCGCGCTGCGATGCCTGCCCGCTCATGTCCCGATGCCGGTCGGCGCGGTCGATCGCTGGCGCCGCGGCCGCGTCTCGCCGGCCCGAGCCGCGGTTCGAGGCCAGCGCCCGCTGGCTCCGCGGGCGGATCATCGATCAGCTGCGCGACGCCGCCGACGGCGCATGGGTGGCTTTTGATGGCCCGATCGGGCAGCACGGGGCCGAGGCCATCGACCGCGAGCTCGACCGGCTCGCCCGCGACGGGCTGCTGGAGCGGCATCCCGAGGAGGCCGCCGCCGCGCGACTCGTCGCCTGATCGAAGAACCGGCCAGCCAGACGGTCCAGGCGGCCCGGCGAGGGCGTGACGCTCGGCACGCTCGGCCCGGCTCGCCGCGGCGCGATCATGGCGCCGTGAAGGGAAGCTCCGCGTTCGATCACACCCTCGTTCGGGGCAGCCTGATCGTGGTCGGCACAGTTAGCCTGGGCCTCGCGGTCATCGGGCTGGTGCTGCCCGTCCTGCCGAGCACGCCGTTCCTGTTGCTCGCCGCGGCGTGCTACGCCCGAGCCAGCGAGCGCCTCCACCGCTGGCTCCTGCGCAATCGCTATTTCGGCCCGGCGATCGAGCGCTGGCAGACCAGCCGGACGATCTCGCCGCGGGCGAAGTGGACGGCCATCCCGCTCGTCGTCCTGACGATCGGCGCTTCGACCGTGCTGATCGTCGAGGAGCTCGTGCTGCGCGCCGTCCTTCTCGGGACGGGCGTCCTCGTCACGATCTTCCTGTACCGCATCCCAACCCGGGTCTGAGGGCGCTCCCGCGTTCCGCCTCGGCGCGGCGCTCGGCTACGCTTCCAACCGTGCGCACGACCTCGACGCCGGCCGCGGCCGACGAGACCTCGCCCCTGCCCGCCGACGATTCCGGCCTGTTCGAGCTGGACCTGCGTGGCCTCCGCCGGCGCTGGGCCTCCGCCGCCGCCCGCGGGGCGATCGGCGCCGAGGCGCTGGCCGGCGCCGACAAGCGGGCCCAGGCGCTGGGCGTGCCGGGGCGGCAGCTGATGGAGCACGCCGGGACCGCGGTCGCGGCGGCGGCGAAGGCCCTCGCCGAGGCGACCGGGCGGTGGGGCAGGGGACCGATCCTCGTCCTGGCCGGCCCGGGAAACAACGGCGGCGACGGGTTTGTCGCGGCCCGCCAGCTGGCTCGCGCCGGGGCGAGCGTCGTGGCGGTGCTGGTGTCGACCGCGGCCCGACCTTCGACCCCCGACGCGGCTCGAAACTGGGACCGCCTGGACGCCGAGCCGAAGGTCAACCGAGTCCAGGCGTCGAGCCCTCGCGAGCTGAGCATGCTGGCCCAGCACATCGAGCGGGCGCCGGTCGTCGTCGATGCCCTGCTCGGGACCGGCGTCCGTGGCGTTCTTCGGGATCCGATCCGGTCGGCGGTGGAGCTCCTCCTTCGAGCTCGAACCAAGGGCGTCCCGGTCGTCGCCGTCGATACCCCGACCGCGGTCGACCTGTCATCGGGCGACGCGACCGAGCCGGTCGTTCGAGCCGACCTGACGGTGACGTTCCACCGCCCCAAGACCGGCCTGCTCACCAGGCGCGGCGCGGCCCTCGCGGGCAAGGTCCTCGTGGCGCCGATCGGGATCCCCCGCGAGGCCGATCGTGGCTGAGCGACGCCCCGGTCGCCAGGTCGGCTGGCGCGAGGTCCTGATCGTCGCGGCGGCGGCCGTCGGGGTCGTGCTGGGAGCGGCGATTCTCACCTCCGTGCTGCCCCTCGACCTCCAGCGCGTCATCTTCCACACGCCGCTGCTCATCGGCATCCTGATCGCGGTCACGGCGCTGGTGCTGTGGCGGGTCGCGAGCCGCCACTCGCCCGAGCCCTGAGCGCGACGAGGCGCTGACCCGTGGTGCGGGACTGGGATCCGGCGAGCTGGGAGCTGGACCTCGTCGCGGGCGGCGAGCCGGCGTCGCTCCCTGGCCCTGCGAAGCGGGCGGCGACCCTCGGGCGGCTGGCCGACGAACGCCTGGACCTGCTGGTCGTGGGGGGCGGCTTCGTCGGGGCCGGGGCGCTCCTCGACGCGGCGCGCCGGGGCCTCCGGGCGGGCCTCGTCGAGCAGGAGGACATCGCCTCGGGGACCTCGAGCCGATCGTCGCGGCTGATCCATGGCGGCCTCCGCTACCTGGAGCAGTTGCGCTTCGGCCTCGTCGCCGAGGCCCTCGGCGAGCGCTCGCGACTGCTCCGACTCGCCCCGCACCTCGTGACCCTCCAGCCGTTCCTGTTCCCGGTCTACGGCATCCCGCTCGTCCACCAGGCCTTCTACGGGGCCGGGATCTTCCTGTACGACCTCCTCGGGGCCCGTCGAGACGGCGGCTTCGCGCGACACCTTCGACCCTCGACGGCGCTCGAGTTCGCGCCCCAGCTGCGGCGCCGCGGCCTCAACGGGGCGATCCTCTATCACGATGCGGTCGAGGATGACGCCCGCCTGGCCCTCGCGGTCATCCGCACGGCGATCCGGCTCGATGCCCTCGCCGTCACGCGGGTCCGGGCGACGGCTCCGCTGTTCGACGGCGAGCGGATCATCGGGGCGCACGTCGTCGACCGGCTGACCGGCAACGAGTTCGATGTCATGGCCGACCGGGTCATCGACGCCACCGGCGTCTGGGCCGCCCGGCCCGAGACCCGCTTCGCGGAGGTTCATGCCGAGGAGCGGTTCGTCCCGAGCCGGGGCTCCCACCTGCTGATCCGGCACGATCGGCTGAAATCGGAGGTTGGGCTGACGCTGCGAACGCGAGGTCGGGTGGTGTTCGTGATCCCGTGGCCCGGCCACTGGATCATCGGCACGACCGACCACCCCGATTCGCGACCGCCGGAGGGGCTCTCGGCGCCTGGCGAGGACGTCGACGAGCTGCTCGACGTCGTCAACCGCCGCCTCGACATCGACCTGTCGCGGGGCGACATCGTCGGCACCTACGCCGGCATGCGACCGCTGGTCGGCGACCCGGGCCGCTCGAGCGTGAAGACGTCGCGCGAGCACCACGTCAGCGGGGAGGCCGGTGGGCTGGTGCGCATCTCGGGCGGCAAGTACACGACCTACCGGGTCATGGCCCGCGACGTCGTGGATGCCGCGCTCGGCAGGCGCGCCGCGAAGCGCCGGCCGTCGCGGACGAAGGAGCTGCCGCTCGTCGGGGCTGCGCCACGGAGCGAGCTCGACCAGATCGCCGACAGCCTCGTCCAGCCGCTGCGTGACGCCGCGGCGGCCCGTGGCGAGACCCGCGCTCCCTGGCCGCCGCGGGTTGCCCGCCGCCTCGCCGATCGGCACGGCCGCCAGGCCGTCGACGTGATGGCGCTCGCGAGCGAGCTGGACCTGGCCGCCCCGCTCGGGCTCGGCATCGACCACCTCGAGGCCGAGGTCGCCTGGGCCGCCCGCCACGAGCTGGCCCTGTCGGTCGATGACGTGCTGGCCCGACGGATGCGGCTGGCCCAGGAGCTGCCGGATCGGGCCGCGTCGCTCGCCCCGCGTGTCGCCGAGCTCCTCGGCGACGAGCTCGGCTGGGATGCCCACCGCCAGGACCGCGAGGTCGCGGCCTACCGTTCGACAGCTCGGCGCGAGTACGCCGTTCCTCGTTCGAGGCTGGAGTGAGCGCTGCGCCTGCCCCCGCGCTCGCCGCCGACGCCTTGACCCCTGGCAGGGGACGGCGCGACTGGGCTGGGCCCTGCGGCACGCAGGGCGCCGAGGCCGCGGCGGTATGAAGGGCGGGCACCTGGTTTTGGCCATGGACCAGGGCACGACCTCCTCGCGCGCGATCGCGTTCGGGCGGGACGGCCGGCCGGTCGCCGCGGCCCAGCAGCCGTTCGAGCAGCAGTTCCCGACGCCCGGCCACGTGACCCACGACCCCGAGGCGATCTGGGCGAGCCAGCTCGAGGTCGCGCGCCGCGTCGTGACACAGGTTGGCGGCCCGGAGCGCATCGCCGCGATCGGCATTGCCAACCAGCGCGAGACGACACTCGTCTGGGATCGCGCCACGGGCCGGCCGGTCGCCGACGCGATCGTCTGGCAGAGCCGGATCACCGCCCCGGCCTGTGAACGACTTCGGGCCGAAGGCCACGAGCCGCTCTTTCGCCAGCGGACCGGCCTGCCCCTCGATGCCTACTTCGCCGGTCCGAAGATCGCGCACATCCTCGACGCCGACCCGACGGGCAGGCTCCGCGAGCGGGCCGCTCGGGGCGAGCTGGCGTTCGGCACCGTCGACACCTTCCTGCTGTGGCGTCTGACCGGTGGTCGAGTCCACGCCACCGACGTCTCAAACGCCAGCCGAACGCTGCTGTTCGACATCCATCGCCTCGCCTGGGACCAGGACCTGCTCGACCTCGTCGGCGTGCCGGTCGAGCTGCTGCCCGAGGTCCGTCCGACCTCGGATCGCTTCGGCGAGACCGACCCGGAGCTGTTCGGCCGCCCGATCCCGATCACGGCGCTGGCCGGCGATCAGCAGGCCGCGACCTTCGGACAGGCGTGCTTCGAACCGGGACAGGCCAAGAACACCTACGGCACCGGCGCGTTCCTCCTGCTCAACACCGGGACGGAGCCTCGCCACTCGGCGAACGGCCTGCTGACGACCGTCGGCTGGCAGCTCGAACCCGGCGGTCCGGTCACCTACGCCCTCGAGGGCTCGATCTTCTCGGCCGGCTCGGCAGTCCAGTGGCTCCGCGACGGGCTCCGGGCGTTCGAAGACGCGGCCGACGTGGAATCCGTGGCCTCCGAGGTGGACGACTCGGGCGGCGTCTACCTCGTGCCGGCGTTCACGGGCCTCGGCGCGCCGCACTGGGATCCCGACGCGCGCGGCACCATCGTCGGTGTTACTCGCGGGACGACCATCGCCCACCTCGCCCGGGCGACCCTCGACGCGATCGCGTTCCAGTCGGCGGACGTGCTCGAGGCCATGGTCGCCGACGCGGGTGAGCCGCTCGTCGAGCTGCGCGTCGACGGCGGCGCGGCCGCGAACGATCTGCTGTTACAGCTGCAGGCCGACGTGCTGGGCGTTCCGGTCGAACGTCCGATCGTGCTCGAGACGACGGCCCTCGGCGCGGCGTACCTGGCCGGTCTCGCGGTCGGCTACTGGCGCGACCTCGACGACGTGGCCTCGAAGTGGGCCCTCGATCGACGGTTCGAGCCAGCGATGTCGAGCGAGTCGCGGGAGGCAAGGCTGCGCGGCTGGCGGCGGGCGGGCGAGCGCTCGCTGCGCTGGGCCTCCTCCGACCGAGGCCCGACGCCCTAGGGCTCGGCCTGCCCGGAGCGGCGTCGCACGCCGTGCTGGTACAGGGTTCGAAGCGCCTCGCTGGCCGGATCGCCGTTACCATCGAGGGCGGCCACCGCTTCTCGTTCGCGCTCTGCCGCCCGCCAGGCGTCGAGCACGGCGCTCGGCTTGTCGACCTGTGGCGGGCCCGCGCCCTGCCCGATCTCCTCGAGCTCCAGCTCGTAGCTGCCGTCGGGGCGACGCTCGATTCGCGTGTATCGCACCCGGATGGCGCCGCCGTCCGCTCGGAACACGCTGGCCTCGCCGGTCGGAATGGGCTGGCCCTCGCCCGCGAGCCGGGCCCAGACCGTCCTGGCCAGCTCGGCATGCGGTCCGGCGAAGTCCCCGATCCTGGCAGCCAGGACCTCGTCACGCGTTCGACCGAGGATCGAGAGTGCCTCGTCGTCGGCGTCAAGATACCGGCCGTCGGACGCGACCAGGAACCGCCCGCTCATGTGCCCTCCACCCGCTTGGGCCAGCCGGAACACGAATCGCGAATCACATGGTCGTTGCCCCGTCAAGGGGTTGGGGAGACTGCAAGGAAACGCGGGGCTAGTCAGATCTCCGGGGACCGCGTATCCTCCACTCGCCCAATGTCGCGGCGCGGCCGCGACTGCATATGCGAAGACCACCTCGAACCGGACTCCTCTCACGGCTGACGCGAGACCCGAGCGGGATCGCGGCGGTCGACGAGAGGAGTTTCGTTGTACACGGATAAGACCCTTACCTGCGCGGATTGCGGACAGCAGTTCGTCTTCACCGCATCCGAGCAGGATTTCTACGCCCAGCGTGGCTTCACCGAGCCGCGCCGCTGTCCGACTGATCGCGCTGCCCGCAAGGCAGCTCGCCAGTCGTCGGGCGCCGGCTACTCGTCGGGCTACGGCGAGGCCGGCAGCTACGGTGGTGGCGGCGGCTATTCGTCCGGCGGCAGCTACAGCTCCGGCGGCTACGACCGTGGCCCCCGCGAGATGTTCAGCGCCACCTGCTCCAACTGCGGCAACGAGGCCCGCGTCCCGTTCCGCCCGACGAGCGGCAAGCCCGTCTACTGCTCCGACTGCTTCCGCTCGATGCGGGGCTAGGGGAGCACCCTACCGAGCCAATCACCAGACTCCTCTCGGCACGCGACCCCACGTTGAGGGTCGCGGAACCAGAGCCAGCTCCACGACCCGGGTTGTCAGCCGCCCCGGGTCGTTCGATTCGCGCGGCTACGCGCTGCCGCCGCGACGTCCCGCCAGCAGGCCCAGGTCGAACTTGCGCTCGGTGCCGCGGATGAGGCGCTCGATGTTGTCGGCGTGGGCGATCCAGATGAGGATCGGCCCGACCCCGGCCCAGAGGAGGTAGGCGGGCGGGACGGCGCCCGACGCCACGGCCCAGATCAGCAGCATCGCCGGGAACATCGCCGCCGAGCCGAGGAGCGAGCCGAGCGACACGTAGCGGGTGGCAAGGATCACGAGCACGAAGACCGGCAGCGCGAGCAGCACGGCGAGTGGCTGGAGGATGAGCATCGTCCCGACGCCGGTGCCCACCCCGCGCCCGCCGCCCGCGAAGCGAAGGAAGACCGAGCGCATCGAGCCGACCACCGCCGCTGCCGCGACGAGAACCTCGACGAGTGCGTCGCCGCCGGTCAGCCAGCGAGCGATGAGCACCGGGACGGCTCCCTTGGCGAGATCTCCGAGGACGACGACGGCCGCCCAGCGAGGCCCGAAGGCCCGAAGGGCGTTGGTCCCGCCCGTCCGGCCAGAGCCGACGGTTCGAGGATCCGGACCACCGGTTGCTCTGGCCACCAGGACGCTGAAGGGGATGGACCCGGCGAGGTACGCCAGGCCGACCAGGATCGCCCGAACGAGGAGATCGACCATCGCCTTCCGTGCACGGTGGGGAGCCCGACGGCCGGGAGTCTAGCACCGGGTCCTCTCGTGGCCGTCTCGACTGGCGCGGCCCTCGTATCCTCGGCATCGATGGCGCTCCAGACCTGTCCCAGCTGTGGCACCGAGAACGACGCCGAGCGGCGCTTCTGCCTCGAATGCGGCACGCGCCTGGGCGGCCCCTGCCCGACCTGCGGGACCATCAATCCGCCGGCGGCCAAGTTCTGCGGCAACTGCGGGACGAACCTCGTCGCGGCGGACGCGGCGACACCCCCGGCTGCGGAACTGGCTGCTGCGATCGCTCGCGTCGGACCGATCACCGAGCGGCGGCTCGTGTCGGTGCTGGTCGTCGACCTCGTCGGTTTCACGACGGCGTCGGAGGGTCGCGACGCCGAGGACACCCGGGAGCTGCTGACCCGCTACTACGATGCGGCGCGCGCGATCATCGCGCGCTACGGCGGCACGATCGAGAAGTTCATCGGCGACGCCGTGATGGCGGTGTGGGGCACGCCGACCGCCCACGAGGACGACGCCGAGCGGGCGGTCCGGGCCGCCCTCGACATCATCGCCGCGGTGCCCAGGCTCGAGGGGGCCGGCGACCTCCTCCAGGCGCGAGCGGGGGTGCTGACCGGCGAGGCGGCGGTCACGCTCGGTGCGACCAACCAGGGCATGGTCGCCGGCGACCTCGTGAACACCGCGTCGCGGCTGCAGTCCGCCGCCGATCCGGGCAGCGTCCTCGTCGGCGAGGCGACCGTCCGGGCCGCAACCGCCGCGATCGCCTTCGAGCCGGCCGGCGAGCGGGTCCTCAAGGGCAAGGAGCGGCCGGTCGAAGTCTGGGAGGCCGTGGGCGTCGTCGGGCGGCGGGGCGGCGAGGGCCGTGCCGGGCGCATCGAGCCGCCGTTCGTCGGTCGCGAGGACGAGCTGCAGCTCCTCAAGGACCTGTTCCACGCGACCGTGCGCGAGGGCAAGAGCCGGCTCGTGACGGTCTCAGGCGTCGCCGGCATCGGCAAGAGCCGGCTGCTGTGGGAGCTCGAGAAGTACCTCGACGGCGTCGTCGTCAACGTCTTCTGGCACGCCGGCCGCTCGCCGGCCTATGGCGAGGGCATCAGCTACTGGGCCCTGGTCGAGATGGTTCGCGCCCGCTGCGGCATCGTCGAGGCCGACGATCCGCCGACGGCTCGGGCGAAGGTTCGCGAGACGCTGGCGAGATTCGTCGCCGACGACGCCGAGCGGCGCTGGATCGAGCCCCGGGTGGCCGGCCTCCTCGGCCTCGAGCCGTTGCCGAGCGAGAGCCGCGACGAGCTCTTCGCCGCGTGGCGGACCCTGTTCGAGCGGATGGCCGCCGAGTCGCCCGTCGTCCTCGGCTTCTGGGACATCCAGTGGGCCGACCAAGGGATGCTCGACTTCATCGAGCACCTCCTCGGCTGGGCCCGGTCGTCGCCGATCCTCGTGCTGGCCGAAGCCCGCCCGGAGCTGTTCGACCGCCGGCCCGAATGGGGCCGCGCGCAGCGCAGCTCGACGCTCATGCACCTCGAGCCCCTGGCCGCGGCGGACATGCAGCGGCTGCTCGAAGGTCTCGTGCCCGGCCTCCCGCCGGAGGCGATGCGCCGGATCGTCGACCGAGCGGAGGGCGTGCCGCTGTACGCCGTCGAAACCCTGCGAATGCTCCTTGACCAGGGGGTCCTGGAGGCCGAGGGCAGTCATTTCGCCCTGTGCGGCGACCTGCCGGAGCTGGCCATCCCGGAGACGCTCCAGGCCCTGATCGCGTCGCGCCTCGACGCGCTCCCGACCGACGAGCGCAGCCTGCTGACGTACGCCTCGGTGCTGGGCATGAGCTTCACGCTGCCGGCGCTGGTCGAGGTGACCGGCGACGCCGAGGCGTCGGTGACAGCGCTGGTCGAGCGGCTGATTCGGCGCGAGCTCCTGGTCCTCGACGTCGACCCGCGGTTGGCCGACCGGGGCCAGTACCGCTTCGTCCAGGGCGTGGTGCGCGAGATCGTGTACGGCTCACTGGCCCGGCGAAGCCGCCAGTCGAAGCACCTCGCCGCGGCCCGGTATTTCGAGTCGCTGGGCGAAGACGAGCTTGCCGGCGTGCTGGCCAGTCACTACCTCGCCGCCTTCCGGGCAACGCCGGCCGGCCCGGAAGCCGATGCGCTGGCCGCCCAGGCGCGGGTGGCCCTCCGGGCGGCAGCCGACCGGGCGGCCGCGCTCCACGACCTGCTCGGCGCCCTGGCCTCGCTGGAGCAGGCGATCGAGATCACGCCCGACCAGCTCGAGCGTGCCGGGCTCCACGAGCGGGCCATGGTGGTGGCCGGCGACGTCGCGCGGTTCCCCCGGGCGTATGAGCACGCCGACACCGCGGCGGCGATCTACGAAGCAGCGGGCGATCGTCTCGGGGTCATCCGGGTCCGCGCGGGCCATGCAACCGTTCTGCACATGGAGCACCACGACCAGGTTGCGATCGCGAAACTGCGCGAGATCCTGGCCGGCGCCGACGACCTTGGCCCCCGCCCCGAGATCGCATCGGCCCAATCGGAGCTGGCCCGGGCCCTCATGCTCGCGGGCGTATCCGAGGAGTCCGTCGAATGGTGCGATCGCGTCCTCGAGCATCCCGAGGTCGCCCCGCCGGACGTCCTGCTCGAGACGCTCATCACGAAGGGCACCGCGCTCACGAGCCTCGGTCGGGTCCTGGAGGCCGAGGCGCTGCTCCGCGGGGCGATCGCGATCTCGGACGCCCGGTCCAACCTCGCCGCCTCGCTGCGCTCTCGCAACAACCTTCGGGTCCTGTTGCAGTGGACCGACCTCCATCGGACGCTCCAACTCGCGGATGAGGTTCGCGACATCGCCCGCAAGTTCGGCATCCGCGCGTGGGTCGTCCACGCGGTCGCGTCGTCGCTGGACACGAGGTTCCGGCTCGGAAGCTGGGATGAATTCGACGACGAGACGCAGGCGGAGATCCGCGATGGTGGCGAGTTCTACGCCACCTGGCTGGAGGTCGAGCAGCTGCGCCGACAGACCTACCTGGGCGACGCGAGGGTGACGGAGACGAAGCTCCTCGAAGCGCTCGAGCGGCCGGCGACCGCCAACAGTGCCCAGGCCAGGGCCTGGACGCTCTCGGCCGCCGCCGATGCCGTGGCCGCGCAGGGCCGCTTCGCCGAGGCCTTCGAGATGGCCCGCGATCCTCGGACGACCGCGGCAGAGAACGAGCAGTCGCGGCTCGCGGCCTTGTTCGCCGCGGCGGGCGCGGGTGACCCCGCGTGGATCGCGGTGGTCAGGGACGACATGCTTGCCGAGGGCATGGATCGCGTGCCGGCAGGTCGTGGCTATGTCGCGGCGGCCAACAGCATGATCGCCGCGCTGGAGGGTCGCTGGGACGACACCCGGACCGCGCGGCAGACGGCCGTGCAGGCGCTCCAGGCCGTGGGCGATGACTTCCTCCTCGCCCGCTTTGGTCTGGCGCTTGGCCAGCTGGCGGGCGACCGCCTGCCGGAGGCCGCGGAGGCCGCCGGCGAGGCCGAGCGGTGGTTTGCGGCGCGGGGAGCTGGCCGGTACGTCGAGCACTACCGCGCGTCGGCCGCCCGCGCGGCGGGTTCGACGGCCGAGCCGTCCGGCGCGGAGAACGCCGACGCAAGCCGACCGGCTGCGGTGCGTGTGACCGGCTAGCGCCGTACCATCCCCTCGATGGCCGTCGGCTCTTCCAACGACTTCGACCTTGTGGTCCTCGGCGCCGGAACCGGCGGCTACACCGCCGCCTTCCGGGCCGCCCAGCTGGGCCTGAAGGTCGCCCTCGTCGACGAGTCGAAGATCGGCGGGACCTGCCTCCACATCGGCTGCATCCCCACCAAGGCGCTCCTCGAATCGGCCGCCTTCGTCGAACGCGTCCGCCATTCGAAGGACTTCGGGGTCGAGGTCGGCGAGCCCACGATCGACTACAAGGCCATGGCCGCCCGGCGCGACCAGGTCGTGAAGCGGATGTGGACCGGTCTGCGGAGCCTCGTCGACAAGAACAAGGTCACCTGGATCGGCGGTCGCGGGACGCTCGATGGACCGCGCAATGTCCGGGTCCAGATGGCGACCGACGGCGACAACCCCGGCGGCGAGCGGGTCCTGCAGGGCACGGACGTGATCCTGGCCACCGGCTCGCGGGTGAAATCATTGCCCGGCCTCGAGATCGACGGGAAGCGGATCGTCACGTCCGACGATGTGCTGCGGATGGATGTCCTGCCGAAGGACGTGATCGTGGTCGGGGCGGGCGCCGTCGGCGTCGAGTTCGCCTCGATGTACCACGACCTCGGCGTCAAGGTGACGCTGCTCGAGTACCTGCCGTCGCTGGTCCCGCTCGAGGACCGCGAGGTCGGCCAGGCCCTCGAGCGCTCGTTCACCCGTCGCGGCATCAGCGTCATGACCAACGCCCGGTTCGACCCCAAGGCCGTCAAGGTCACCAAGGACGGCGTTCGAATGACGGTCGGGCCCGAGGGGAAGGACGCCTCGGAGATCTCGGCCGAGATGCTGCTCGTCGCGACCGGACGGGCCCCGAATGTCGAGAAGGTCGGGCTCGAATCGACGAAGGCCGAGCTCGACCGCGGGTTCGTCAAGGTCGACCTCCGGACGATGCGGACGCGGGAGCCGCACCTCTACGCGGTCGGCGACGTGGTGGGTGGGTTGATGCTGGCCCACACCGCCGGCCACGAGGGGCTGCTCGCGGCCCACGTGATCGCCGGTGACAAGGACGTCCACCCGATGGACTACGTCGCCCAGCCGCGGGCGACCTACTGCCGGCCGGAGATCGCGTCGGTCGGGTTGACCGAGGAGCAGTGCAAGGAGCGTGGCATCGCCTACAAGGTCGGCAAGGTGCCGTTCCAGGCGATCGCCAAGGCGATCATCGGGGGCGAGTACGAGGGTTTCGCGAAGGTGATCGGCAGCACCGAGACCGACGACCTGCTGGGTGTCCACGTCATCGGCCCGCATGCCACCGACCTCATCGCCGAGGCTTCGCTGGCGTCGTTCCTCGACGCCACGCCGTGGGAGATCGGGGCGACGACGCATCCGCATCCGACGCTCGCCGAGATCGTCGGCGAGGCTGCGATGAACGTCGACAAGCGGTCGATCAACTTCTGATGCCGGGGCCGGGTCGCTGATGGCGAAGGCGCGTCGCTGATGGCCAAGGCCGAGCCGGGGGCCGGCGCGGGCGTCTCCGACCTGGCGGCGTCGGTCGGCCTGACCGACGAGGACCTCCTCGGGATGTACCGCGTCATCGCCACGGCCCGGGCGGTCGACGAGCGGATGTGGGTCCTCAACCGCGCCGGTCGGATCCCGTTCGTCATCAGCGGCCAGGGCCACGAGGGCGCCCAGGCGGCGATCGCCTGGCCGCTCAAGCGCCAGTTCGACTGGATCGCGCCCTTCTACCGCTCGATCGCCACCTGCCTGGCGTTCGGGATGCAGGCCCGGGACATCCTGACCGCCCAGTACGCCAAGGCCATCGACCCCTCGTCGGGGGGACGGCAGATGCCGGGCCACTACGGCAACGTCGCCAACAACCTGGTCTCGCTGTCGTCGCCGGTCGCGACCCAGATGCTCCACGCGGTCGGGATCGCGCTCGCGGCCAAGATCCGCAAGACCGGCCAGGTCGCGATGACCTCGATGGGCGAGGGCTCATCGAACCAGGGCGACGTCCACGAGGGCCTGAACTTCGCGGCCATCCACAAGCTGCCGTTCATCCTCGTGGTCGAGAACAACGGCTACGCGATCAGCGTGCCGGTCTCGAAGCAGCTGGCCGTGGCGGACGTGGCGGCGCGAGCGTCCGGCTACGGCATCCCCGGTGTCGTCGTCGATGGGGCCGACGTGCTGACCTGCTACCGGGCGGCTCGTGACGCCGTGGAGCGCGCACGGGCCGGCGAGGGACCGACGCTGATCGAGGCCAAGGTCATTCGGCTGACGGCCCACTCCTCGGATGACCAGCAGACGAAGTACCGCTCCGAGGAGGAGCTCAAGGCGCTGCGCGAGTCCGACCCGCTGCCGCGCTTCCGCGCCGAGCTGCAAGACGCCGGCGTCCTGACCGAGGAGCTGGAGGCCACGATCGCGGCCGAGGTCAAGGCCGACATCGACGAGGCGACCGAGTACGCCGAGACGGCCGCCGACCCGTCCCCGAGCGAGGCGATGAAGTGGGTCTACGCCGAGGACTGGCCGTCGGAAGAGCCACCCGCCTGGGGTTTCGGGGGCGGTCACGGCATGGCCGGCCACGAGGGCGACACCTCGGCCGCGAAGGACGCCGTGTAGTGGCGCTCAAGACCTTCATCGAGGCCATCCGCGAGACGCTCGCGGAGGAGATGCGGCGCGATGAGTCGGTCATCGTGCTCGGCGAGGACGTCGGGCTGAAGGGTGGCGTGTTCCTCGCCACCGACGGGCTCTACGCCGAGTTCGGCGAGGACCGCGTCATCGACACGCCACTGACGGAATCGCTGATCGTGGGCGCGTCGATCGGGGCGGCCATGAACGGCCTCCGACCGGTCGCCGAGATCCAGTTCGCGGACTTCATCCACCCGGCCTTCAACCAGCTCGTGTCCGAGGCCGCCCGGATGCGCTACCGCTCGAACAACGGCTTCGGTGTCCCGATGACCGTTCGGGCTCCCTACGGCGGCGGCGTCCACGGCGCGCTGTACCACTCGCAGTCGGTCGAGGCGTTCTTCGCCCACGTGCCCGGTCTCAAGGTGGTCATCCCGTCGACGCCGTATGACGCCGCGGGGCTGCTGCGGTCGTCCATTCGAGACGACGACCCGGTGCTGTTCTTCGAGCACAAGAAGATGTACCGGTCCGTGCGCGGCGACGTGCCCGCCGCTGGTTTCACGGTGCCGCTGGGGCAGGCCGCGATCACCCACCCCGGGACGCAGATCACGGTCATCGCTTATGGGTTGATGGCCCATTACGCGCTCGAGGCCGCCGACGTCGTGGCGGAGGAGGGGATCAGCGTCGAGGTCGTCGACCTTCGAACCCTCCGACCGCTGGACAAGGACACGGTCCTCTCGTCGGTGCGAAAAACCGGCAAATGCTTGGTCGTGTACGAGGACAACCGGTTCCTCGGCTACGGCGCCGAGATCTGTTCGATCATCGCCGAGGAGGCCTTCGACTACCTCGACGGGCCGGTCACCCGGATCGCCGGCCCGGACGTGCCCGGGGTCCCCTACAACCACGTCCTCGAGGACTGGTTCATGGTCAACCCCGAGAAGATCGCCGACGGCATCCGCAAGCTCGCCGCGTACTGATCTCCCGCGC
>VEOW01000237.1 GCA_012026785.1 Chloroflexota bacterium
GCTCGAGGCGGTCGTGCCCGGGCGCCGCGTTGCGCTGTGGTCCCACGACCATCATGCACTGTGGGTCAGCCCGGCGGCGCTGGCGGACGCGGGCGTTTCCGCCTCGCCCCCGGATCCGTCGGGCGGCTTGATCCTCCGGACGGACCACGGGACCCCGACGGGGGTCCTGCTCGAGACCGCCTGCGCCCTCGTGACGGCCCACGTGCCGCCGCCCGACGAGGCCCGGGTGGAAACGGCGATCGAGGCGCTGGCACGGGAGCTCCTCGGGCTTGGCGTCGTCGGCGTTCACGACCCGGGCTCCCTGGCGGCCGACCCCGAGCTGCGGCGGCTCGATCTCCTGGCGCGGCTGGCGGCCCGCGACGGGCTGCCGCTCCGTGTCGTCGCGAGCATCCGCGACGAGGGACTGACGGCCGTGGAGGAACGCGGCCTGCGAAGCGGGGCGAGCTTCGGAACCGGGCACCGCCTCCGCCTCGGCTGGCTGAAGCTGTTCGCGGACGGGACGCTCGGCTCGCGCACGGCGGCGCTGTTGGAGCCCATCGAGGCTGCCGCGACGGAGGAGGGGATCGACCCCCGCGGGGTCTTCCGAAGCGAGCCCGCGGAGCTCGCCGAGTGGGTCCGCCGGGCAGCCACTGCCGGCATCGCGACCCAGATCCACGCCATCGGCGACGCGGCGGTCCGGGCCGCCCTCGACGCCCTGGGGCCGAGCGCGGCCGAGGTGTCGCTCATGCCCCGCGTCGAGCACGTCCAGCTCTGCCATCCCGACGACCGGGCCCGGTTCGCCGCGCTCGGCGTGGCGGCCTCGGTCCAACCGGTCCACCTGCGAAGCGACGCGGCGGCGGCGCGGCGGGACTGGGGCCCTCGAGCCGAGACGGCCGGCTACGCCTGGCGAAGCCTGCTCGAGGCCGGCGCCGTGCTGGCCTTCGGGACCGACGCCCCGGTCGAGCCGATCGATCCGTGGCCGGGGATCGCCCTCGCCGTCCTGCGCCTCGACCCGAGCTGGGGCGAGGATGCTGCGGCCTTCGGCCCCGACGAGGCGCTGACGCTCGAGGAAGCCCTCCGGGCGGCCTGCGTCGGGCCCCACCTCGCGACCCGCGACGCCCTCGGCGGCCGGCTCATCCCCGGCTCGCCCGCGGATGTCATCGTGCTGCCGGCCGAGCCGAGCTCGGCCGAGGGCAACGGCGGGGTCGCCCTGGCCCGGGTGCGACCGCGGCTCGTCCTGCTCGACGGCGAGGCGGTCGTCGACCGCTGATCCAGGGACATGACCACGACAGCCTCACAGCCCGAAGACGAACCCCAAGGCCGCCTCGATTCGGTCGACGGCGGCGGGGGCAAGGCGGCCGACCCGAGGTCCGAGGAGTGCCACGGGCACGGTCGTCGGCTGGTCGCACTTGACCCAGCCGTCGCGTGGCAGGCCGGATTCGCCAGCGCCGAACGCGACGAGGAACGGCGGAGCAAACGTCGCGGCTCGGGCCGCGCTCGTCATCGGAGCGACGATGACGGTGCTCGACCGGGCGAGCCGATCCGCTTGAATGATCACCGCGGGGTGTGGGCCGCGAATGAGGTGGCCCCGGGCGTCGCCGAAGTCGACAAAATGGATGTCGCCACGACGGGGACCCCTGGACGCAGGCTCCCGGATCCCTACCACTCGAGCTTCGACCAGAGGCGCGCCGTCTGATCCGCGAAGGCGTCCGCCCAGGCGAGGTTCTCGTCGTTCTGGGCTTCGAGGGCGGCGTCGACTCGATCCTGGTCGGCCCGGGCGATCGTGCTCCGAAGGGCTGCTGCGATGACGCCGCTCACGCTCGTCCCCGAGGCCTGGGCTGCGGTCCGGACCTCGTCGGCCAGCTCGACCGGCAGCGTGATCGAGAGCTTGGTGTGGCCTGCGCTCGCCGGGTGCGAGCCGTACGTCACGGCCGACTCGGCGAGGGCATCAGGAACGAGCCGACGTTGTTGAGCCACGGTAGGATCGATGGTAGGACAGCCGGGAGGATCACGCAAGCCCGGGGTTCGGCGGCTCGTCCTTCGCTAGCGCTGTGTCGGGCCCAGCCATTCGCGGCGAGCACCCGCCGCGCCGGACCGGGCGAGCTCGCGTCGCGCGTCGGCGAACAGGCCGTTGAGGATCCGCGGGGTCGAGGGGAAGGCGTGGATCGTCTCGGCGAGGATGGCGATCGGGACTCGCGCCTGGATGGCCAGGACGCACTCGTGGATCGCGGCCGAGGCGTCCGGGCAGGCCATCGCCGCGCCGCACAGCGTGCCGGTCGCCCGGTCGACGACGATCGTGACGTGGCCGCGCGCGGCCTGGACGCCGTAGCCGCGGGCGGAGGTGGCGAAGTCCGCGACCAGCTCGAAGGCGTCAACTCCGGTGTCGCGGGCGCCCTCCAGGCTCAGACCGACGAAGGCCGCCTCGGGATCGGTGTAGGTGACCCGCGGCAGGGCCCGGTAGTCCGGTGCGATCGGGTCGCCGAGCGCCATCCGGATCGCCGTCTCGCCCTGGTAGTGGGCCTGGTGGGTGTGGAGCTCGGGGCCGGCCGGGTCGCCGACGACCCACAGCCCCTCGGCCAGGCGGAGGCGGCCGTCGCGCGGGAATGCCGTGCGGCCGGAGAGGTCGATGCCGTAGGCCTCCAACCCGAGGTCCTCGAGCGGGAACTCGCGGCCGACGGCCAGCAGGATCGCGTGGCCCTCAGCGGACGACCCGTCGGACAGCCGCACGAGGTGGGCGCCGTCCCGGCCGCCGCGCACCTCCACCGCGACCGCCTTCACCCCGAGCCGGACGTCGACGCCGTCTGCGCGAAGGGCCTCGGCGATGACCGCCGAGTTCCGCGGATGGTCGGTCGGCGCGAGGCGGTCGCCCGACTGGACGATCGCCACGGGCACGCCGAAGCGGGCATAGACCTGGGCCAGCTCCACCCCCGTCGGCCCGCCGCCGAGGACCAGCAGCCTCGCCGGGAGCTCGCGCGCGAGGGTGGCGTCGCGGTTGGTCCAGACCGGCACGTCGTCGATGCCGGCGACCGCCGGGAGACGCGAGCGCGAGCCCACGGCGACCACGACATGCCGGGCATGCAGGACGTGGACCTGGTCGTCGTGCCGGACCTCCACCTGGCCGCGGGCGGCGATCCGTCCGGTCCCCCGATAGCACGTGGCGCCGGCCTCCTCGAGGGCCTCGACGTGGCTGCGGTCGTCGGGCTCGGGCGCGTCCGTCGGTCGGTTGACCATCCAGTCGCGCCGCTCGCTGGCCTGGCGCCATGACCACGACGCCGGGTTGGCGGCATGGCGGGCGGCCGAGTCAAGGAGCGACTTCGAGGGGATGCAGCCGACGTGGGGGCACGACCCGCCGAACCAGCCACGGTCGACGATCGCGACCGAGGCCCCGCGTCGCCGCGCCTCGTATGCCGCCGCCTCGCCGGCCGGGCCGGCGCCGACGATCACGAACTCGAAGACAGCGTCGCTCATGCGCCTCCCTCGGCTTCGTCATCCCCGGGCTCCCGCCGCTGGCGCCACGCTTCGTACAGCAGGATCGCGGCCGCCACGGAGACGTTGAGGCTGTCCGCGACGCCGAGCATCGGCAGCCGCACGCTCTCGATCCCGTCGCCCTGCCAGGCGTCGGACAGCCCGATCGCCTCGCTGCCGACGACGATCGCCAGCGGGCCACGCAGGTCGGCATCGACGTGGAGCCGCTCCGCATCGACACGGGCGACGATGAGTCGCAGGTTGTGGTCGGCGGCCCAATCCCGCACGGCGCCGGCCGAGGCAGCGGCGAGCGGCACCGCGAAGGCCGTCCCGAGGCTGGCGCGGATGACGTTCGGGTTGAACAGGTCCGTGCCGCCGACGGCGACGAGCGCGTCGGCACCGGCCCCATCGGCCGAGCGCAGAATCGCGCCGAGGTTGCCGGGTTTCTCGACGTCCTCGGTGACGACGACGAGCGGATCGGCCGGCAGCCGCAGGACCGCGAGATCGGTGGCCGGCTGGCGGATCACCAGGACGAGCCCTTCGAGCCGGTCGCCGAAGGCCAGCCGTTCGAACGCCCGTCGCCCGACGTCCACGATCTCTCGCCGGCCTCGACCCCGCCCCAGGGCGGCAAGGGCGAGGCGGGCATCCTGGGAGGCCAGCAGCTCGCGACAGACGAACGCCGTGTCGACCTCGACGCCGGCCTCGATCGCCCGACGGGCCGCGCGGGCGCCGTCGACGAGGGTCAGCCCGGTCCGCTCCCGGTCGCGCCGCTCACGCAGGGCCAGCGCGTCCCGGATCCGCGGATTCGCGGGGCTGTCGATGGCCGTCACGCCGCCCATCATCGCTCAGTCCGATCTCCGAGGCGGGCGATCCGGACGGCCCAGCCCAGGTCCAGGCTCGCGCCGGACGCTGCCGCCAGGCGCAGCGGGGCGATCGCGGGAGTGGCGCTCCCCAGCGCCGCGGCGACGAGATCGACCAGGTCCTCGCCGTCCAGGCCCGTCGTGTGGGCGGTCAGCAGGACGAACGCGTCGTCGCTTGCGACCGCGGCGCACGCGTCCAGCAGGGCAGGGAGGTCATCGAGCAGGCGCCACCGCCGGCCGCCGGCCCGGCCGAAGCTCGGCGGGTCGAGAACCAGGCCGTCGTAGCGGCGGCCTCGCCGGCCCTCCCGCGCGACGAACTCGCCGGCGTCGGCGACCAGCCAGCGGATCGGCGCCTCGGTGAGCGCGGACAGCTCGGCGTTCCGTCGGGCCCAGGCGACCGCCGGTCGCGAGGCGTCGACGTGGACGACCGCGGCGCCGGCGCGCGCCGCGACGAGGGACAGCAGGCCCGTGTGAGCGAACAGGTTCAGGACCTCGGGCCGCCGGTCGGGGCCGAACCGGTCGGCGGTGCGCCGTTCGGCGATCCGCGCCTCGAGCCACTCGAGGTTCGCGAGCTGCTCGGGGAACAGCCCGACGCCGCCGGACGGCACCGGCCGCAGCTCCAGGATCAGCCCCTCGACTTCGACCGCCCAGGGGGCCAAGGGCGCCCGGCCGGACCAGCCCCGCCGGGGTTCGAACCGGAGGTCGGCCGCGAACCACGGCGCCGCCGCTCGACGTGGCGCCGTCGCTGCCGGGGCCGGCCGGTCGAGCAGCAGGTCGCCGAATCGTTCGAGCCGGCGGCCGTCGCCGGCGTCCACGAGGCTGATCGATGCGATGCGCTGCATCCGCATAGGATGGACGCTTCACCGCGCATCACGAGGGACCACTGTGACCCGGATCCTGCTCTACACCGGCAAGGGTGGGGTGGGCAAGACGAGCGTGGCGGCCGCAACGGCGCTGCTGTGCGCCCGGCGCGGCCACCGCACCGTCGTCCTCTCGACCGACATCGCCCACAGCCTCGCCGACGCCTACGACGTTCCGCTCGGGCCGGAGCCGTCCGAGATCGCCCCGAACCTGTGGGGCCAGGAGCCGGACGTCTACTACAACATCGGCCGCTACTGGAAGACGATTCAGAACTATATGGCCGACCTGTTCAGCTGGCGAGGGCTGGACGAGGTCATGGCCGAAGAGATGAGCGTCCTGCCGGGCATGGACGAACTCGGCAACCTGCTGTGGATCGCCGACCACGTCGAATCGGGCAAGTACGACGTCATCGTCGTGGACGCGGCCCCGACCGGCGAGACGCTGCGCCTCCTGTCCCTGCCCGAGGCGAGCCGCTGGTGGATCGAGCGGATCGCGCCGATCGGGCGGCGGGTCAGCAAGATCGGCCGGCCGATGCTGGAGCGGATGATCGGCGTGCCGATGCCGCGGGACGAGGTCTTCGCCGCGGCCGAGCGGCTGCTGGCCCGGCTGGACAAGGTCCATCGCCTGCTGGCCGACCCGGAGCGCTCATCGGTCCGGCTGACACTCGCGCTCGAGAAGCTGTCGATCGCCGAGGCCCAGCGCTCGTTCACCTACTTCCACCTGTTCGGCTACCCGAGCGATCTCGTCGTCGCCAACAAGGTCCTGCCGGGCCATCTCGCCGGCGACGGCTCGTTCGGCGGCCTGCGAGCCACCCAGCAGCGCTACCTGCCGCAGGTCATCGCCCAGTTCGCCCCGGTGCCGGTGAAGACCGTCCAGCAGTTCGACCGGGAGATGGTCGGCTTCGACCGCCTGGCCGAGATCGGCGAGGCGCTCTTCGGAGCCGACGACCCGACGACCTTCTACTACCGCGGGCGGCCGTACCGGGTCCGGTCCGAGGACGGCCTCCACGTCCTCGAGGTCGCCCTGCCGTTTGCCGCCCGGGACGAGGTTCGCCTGTCCCGCAACGGCGACGAGCTCCAGCTCCACGTCGGCGGCTGGCGGCGGACGATCGTCCTGCCGCACGCCCTCGTCCCGGAACCGACGATCGGTGCGAAGATGGAGGACGGCATCCTGCGAATCCAGTTCCGCCGCGCCGACGCGCGGCCGTCGTCCGGGTCCGGGTCACGAGGAGGTCGAGCATGAACGAATCCGAAGGCGCCCGCGGCAGCCGTCGTTCGATGGCAGCCTCGGCCGGCGTTCCCGATGCCGGGGGTGACCGGCTGGCCGAGCTGGAGACTCGCCTCGCCCGCCTCGAGGGCGAGCCCGGCCTGCGGGAGCGCGGCCGGAAGATGATGGACCGGGTCATCCCGCCCGAGGCGAGCCGGCACTTCCGAAACGCCGGCCGCGAGCAGCTCCTCGGGATCCGCTCGATCGTCGACTTCTGGATCCGCCGGATCGACGACGCCGAGACGCGCGCCGGTGGCGCCGCGCGCGAAACGATCGAGGTCGAATAGGTCTGTAACGGACCCGTGACGGCCCGTCCCACACCCTGTGGCGGGCCTGCGGGCCCCGGCGTGTCAGCCTTCGAGGACCGATCCGGCCGACCGGCCGGTCCCGTCGTGCCCGACAACGACGAGGGAGCGTCCCGTGCACCAGGCTCGTCAACGAGGAGGCGAGAATCTCCACGCCCTCGGCGGCTGGGCCGCGCTGCTCGCCGTCGTCGTGATCGCCGCGGTCACGGTGCCCCTCCCGGCCCTCGCCGGCGCCGGCGA
>VEOW01000003.1 GCA_012026785.1 Chloroflexota bacterium
CAGTAGGTCTTGTAGGGCAGGAACTTCCCCGACAGCACGACGTGCACGCGGTCGCCCTTGGGGTCCGGCTCGCGCGTGATGTCCATCGAGAAGTCGATCGCGCTCATGATCCCGTCGCCGAACTCCTCGTGGATCAGCTCCTTGATCGTGGCGCCGTAGACGTTGACGATCTCGTACCAGCGGTAGATGAGCGGGTCGGTCGGCACGGCGGTGGGGAGCGAGCCCTTGTACGGGGGCACCTGCAGGAGCTTCACCGCCTGCTCCGGCAGGCCGAAGATCTTCCCGACCTTCTCGGCCTGCGCCTTGGTGAGCGTCATCTGCCCCAGGCAGGCCGCGGTGACCCACTCCTTGCTCTCGCCCACCTTCTTCGCCACGTCGGCCCACTTGATGCCCTTCTGCACCTTGGCCGAGTAGACCAGGTCGGTCACGTCCTCGCGGGTCATGGGCTTCATGCCGGCCGCGGCGGCCACGGCGGCGTTCTCCTTCATCGAGCTCTTCATGCTTCCTCCGGTGGGTGGTTTCACTTGACCTGCACGAGCAGCGCCGGACGCGGCGCGGGGGCCTCGTCGTCCCCGGCCAGCCCGGGCATCACGGTGCGCGGCCCTTCCTCGTTGGCCGCCTCCTCGCCGCGGCCCTCCTGCAGCAGCCGCGAGCGGTGCACGAGGAAGTCCACGAGGTGGTTGCGGATGCGGTAGTAGTGCGGGTGGTGGTGCACGTCGTGCCGCGTGCGGCTGCGCGGCAGCGTGTTGACGACCACCTCCGCGATGCGCGCGCGTGGCCCGTTGGTCATGAGCATGATCTTGTCGGCGAGCAGGATCGCCTCGTCGACGTCGTGGGTGATCATGAAGACCGTCTGCCGGGTCTCGGCGCAGATCGCGGTGAGCTCCTCCTGGATGGCGCCGCGCGTGAGGGCGTCCAGCGCCCCGAAGGGCTCGTCGAGGAGGAGCATCTTGGGCTGGATCGCGAAGGCGCGCGCGATCCCCACGCGCTGCTTCATCCCGCCGGAGAGCTCCGAGGGCTTCTTGCCCTCGTTGCCGGCGAGGCGCACCAGGTCGATGTACTTCTGGCAGTGGGCGTCGACCCGGGCGCGCGGCCAGTCGGGCCAGCGCGACTTCACGGCGAAGGCGATGTTCCCGCGCACGGTGAGCCAGGGCATCAGGGCGTGCCCCTGGAAGACGACGCCGCGGTCGAGGCTGGGCCCCGAGACCTCGCGGCCGTCCATCACCACCTCGCCGGCGCTCGCCGCGTCGAGGCCCGCGAGGATGTTGAGGATCGTGGTCTTGCCGCAGCCGGAGTGGCCGATGACGCAGACGAACTCGCCGCGCTCGATGGAGAAGCCGACGCCCTCGAACACCGGGGTGGCGCCGGGCGCGAAGCGGCGGGTGAGGCCGCGCACCTGGAGGAAGGGCGCGCTCATTCGACCCAGGCGACCGCGCGCTGGGCGAGGCCGAAGAGGAAGTCGAGGACCATGCCGACGACGCCGATCACGAGGATGGCGAAGATGACGTTGGCGAGCGAGAGGTTGTTCCACTCGTTCCAGACGAAGTAGCCGATGCCGAGGTTGCCCACGAGCATCTCGGCGGCCACGATCACCAGCCACGCGATGCCCATGGAGATGCGCATCCCGGTGAGGATCGTCGGGGCGGCGGCCGGCAGGATGACCTGGAAGGCCGTCCTCGCGGTGCCGGCCTCGAGCGTGCGGGCGACGTTGAGCCAGTCGCGCCGGACGCTCGCCACGCCGTGGGCGGTGTTGATGAGCATGGGCCACACCGAGCAGATGAAGATCACGAAGATCGAGGAGACCGCCGAGTCCTTGATGGTGTAGAGGGCGAGCGGCATCCAGGCGAGCGGCGAGATGGGCTTGAGGACCTGGATGAAGGGGTCGAGGGCGCCGTGCACGAGCGGCGAGAGGCCGATCGCGAACCCGAGGGGCAGCGCGACCAGCGCGGCGAGGACGAAGCCAAGGGCCACGCGCCCCAGCGAGTAGGCGACCTGCGTGCCGATGCCCTTGTCGTTGGAGCCCGCGTCGTAGAAGGGATCGGCGAGCTGCTTCGCGATCGTGCCGCCCAGCTGCGCGAGCGTGGGCAGCCCGTCGCTCTTGGGCTTGTCCAGGCCCATGAGCTTCGCGTACTCGGGGTCCACGGCCTGCGCCGGCCCCCCCTTGGGCAGCGTGGCGAGGTGCCAGATGCCCAGGAGCACGGCGAGGAGGAGCGCCGAGAGGACGGCGGACTTGGCGCGAAGCGGCACGTCAGGCCCTCTTGATCGCGAATCCGGCGACGTAGGCGTCGGGCTTCGCGGCGTCGAAGGCCTTGCCCATCACGACGATCTTCTTCGGCATGTCGGCGGGGGCGAGGATGCCCTCCTCCTTCATGCGCTTCTTCGCGTCGGTCATGAGGTAGACCTGGTCGACGATGTCCTTGTACTTCACGTCGCCCTTGAGGTAGCCCCAGCGCTTCATCTGGGTGAGGATCCAGACGCCCAGCGCGTTCCACGGCACCGGGTCGAACCCGATGCGGTCCGGGTCGTTCTTCACGTTGCCCAGGCCGTCGGCGTACTTGCCCGTGAGCACCTGCTCGAGGACGGGCACCGGCTGGTTGAGGTAGTTGGCCGGCGCGATGGCGTTGGCGATCGTGGAGCGGTTGCCGGGGCTCGCGGCCATGGCCGCGGCGTTGAGCACGGCGCGGTAGAGGGCCGCGAAGGTATTGGGGTTCTCCTTCACCCACTCGCTTCGCACGCCGAAGGAGCAGCAGGGATGGCCGTCCCACAGCTCCTTGGTGAGCAGGTGGATGAAGCCCACCTGGTCGTAGACGGCGCGCTGGTTGAACGGGTCCGGCCCCAGGTAGCCGTCGATGTTGCCCGCGCGCAGGTTGGCCACCATCTCGGGCGGCGGGACCACGCGGAGCTGGATGTCGCGGTCGGGAGCGAGGCCGTGCTCCGCCACGTAGTAGCGCAGCAGGAAGTTGTGCATCGAGAACTCGAAGGGGACCGCGAACTTCATGCCCTTCCACTTGCGCGGGTCGCGGTTGTCCTTGTGCTTCATCGCGAGGGTGATGGCCTGGCCGTTGGAGTTCTGGATGGTGGCCACGTTCATCGGCATCGCGCCCGAGCCCACGCCCAGCGAGATCGCGAGCGGCATCGGGGCCAGCAGGTGGGAGGCGTCGTACTCCTTGTTCATCACCTTGTCGCGGATGAGCGCCCAGCCGGCGGTCTTCACGAGCGTCACGTCGAGCCCCTGCTTCTCGTAGAAGCCCAGCGGCGCGGACATGATGAGCGGGGTGGCGCAGGTGATCGGGATGAACCCCACCTTGAGGGCCTTCTTCTCGACCTTTCCCTTTTCCTGGGCCATGGCCTCGAGCGCGCCCAGCGGGAAGACGCTCGCGATGGCGGCCATCGCCGTGTTCGCGCCGACGGCGCGGAGGAACCGGCGGCGCTCGGCATCGCGCGGGAAGAGCGCCCTCATCACGGCGGTCTGCAGGGCCTGGCCCGAAAGCGCCTCGGCATCGGGCGCCGCGGCGTCGTGCTCGGCGGCGGACGCGTGCCTGCCGCAGGAGCAGGCGAGACGGGATCCGGCATCGAAGGGGTTGTCGAAGAGACTCATGGCGCGCCTCGCGGAAAGGAGTTGCGACGACCTCAGCAGCAAGCGTGCCAACGCCTCGCCGGCGCGCGTTCCGAGAGGGAGGGGCGACGATCCGTGCGCCCGCGCGCACCGCCGCGGTGCCGGGAGGCCGTGCCGCGGATCAGATTGGTGCGGCGAGGAGCTCGCGAAGGCGGGAGGGGATCTCCGCGGGGCGCGCACACAGCGCGTGGGCGCCGGCCTCCTCCAGCTCGGAAGGCGTGCCGTATCCCCACAGCGCGCCCAGGGCGCCGGCGCCGTGGTGGCGCGCGGCGGCCATGTCGACGCCGCGGTCGCCGCCCATCACCGCGCGCGCGGGATCGATCCCGTGGCTCGGGAAGAGGTGCGCGAGGAGATCGCGCTTGTCCTCGCGCGTGCCGTCGAGCTCGCAGCCGTGGACGGCCTCGAAATGCGCGTGGAGGGTGAAGTGGCTCACGATGCGCTCGGCGTAGACGCGTGGCTTGGAGGTCGCCACGTAAAGAGGATGGCCCGCGCGGCGAAGCGCCACGAGGGTCGCGTCGATGCCGTCGTAGGGCGCGTTCTCGTAGAGCCCGACGTCGGCGAAGCGCTCGCGGTAGTGG
>VEOW01000165.1 GCA_012026785.1 Chloroflexota bacterium
CCCCCCCCCCTTTTTTTTTTTATGTTACGCCTACCTCCGTGATCTACACGCGTAAGATCGTCGGCTGCGCCAGTTGTGTATAAGAGACTGGCCTGGTTGCGGGCCGGCCGCGGGACGGGCTACGGCGCCGAGCGGGTGACGGGGCCCCGCCCGGCCGAGGGCAACATCCGCGGCGGGATCGGGACCGACCGGCTCGGGCGTCCGGATCCGCACTCGTCGGTGGCCCGCGTGGAGCCCGCGCCCGCGCCGCAGCCGCGCGGCGGCAGCACGGCCGGAATGAGCGATTGGGAGCGCTGGCTCGAGTTCTGCGCCCGGATCGACGGCTTCCCCCGCCACCTGAGCATCCACTCCGGCGGGATGCTGGTCACGCGCGCCCCGCTGATCGACATCGCCCCGCTCGAGCGGGCGACGATGAAGGACCGGGTCGTCGTCCAGTTCGACAAGCGCGACGTCGAGGAGCTCAAGCTCATCAAGCTGGACCTGCTCGGGCTCGGGATGCTGGCCGCGATCGACGAGACCGTGCAGCTCATCGAGCACGACTGCGGGACGTGCGTCGTCCTCGATTCGATTCCCGAACAGGTGCCCGAGGTGTTCGACATGCTCCGGGCGGCCGACACCGTCGGGGTCTTCCAGGTCGAGAGCCGGGCCCAGATGCAGACCCTGCCCAAGTCGAGGCCCGGATCGCTCGACGATCTCGTCGTCGAGGTCGCGATCATCCGGCCGGGCCCGATCCAGGGCAACGCGGTCCATCCGTACCTGCGGCGCAAGCAGGGTCTCGAGCCGGTGACCTACCTGCATCCGAGCCTCGAGCCGGTGCTCAGGGATTCGATGGGCGTGATCCTGTACCAGGAGCAGGTCATGCGGATCGCGATCGAGGTCGCGGGCTTCAGCCCGGCCGAGAGCGACGGCTTCCGGCGGGCGATGGGCACGTGGCGCTCGACGCGGGAGATGGAGAAGCTCCACCAGCGCTTCCACGACGGCTGCCTGCGCCAGCCGGGCATGACCGAGGAGATCGCCGAGGAGCTGTTCCGCCAGGTCGCGGCATTCGCAAGCTTCGGGTTCGCCAAGAGCCACGCCGCGGCGTTCGCGCGGACGGCCTACGAATCGGCCTTCCTGAAGCTGTTCTATCCGGCCCAGTTCCTCGTCGGCCTGATCAATGCCCAGCCGATGGGCTTCTACCCGGTCGAGGTGCTGGTGAACGATGCCAAGCGCCACGGCGTGGCCGTCCTGCCGGTCGATCTCAACGCGAGCGGCTACAGGACCACGACCGAGTGGGTCGGCCGGCCGGGCTGGGCGCTCGCGGGAGCGGCGGGCGACGACGGCTCCCTCGACGACGAGACCGCCCATCCCGGCGAGCCGCTGCCAGAAGGTTCCGGGATCGAGGCCCGGCCGCGACCGGTCAGGTCCGCCGCGTGCGTCATGCCGGGCGCCGCGGCGCGAGACCGCTGGGCGGCCGAAAGCGCGGTCGGCTGGGGCGTTCGACTGGGACTGGGCCTGGTCAAGGGCATCGGCGAGCAGCACGAGGAGCTCCTGGACCGGGAGCGGGAGCGCGGGCCGTACCGCTCCCTCGCCGACGTGGTGGAGCGCACGGGATTGCCCGAAGAGACGATCGAGCGTCTGATCCGGGTGGGCGCGCTGGATTCGCTCGGGCGGCCGCGGCGGGAGCTGCTGTGGCAGCTGCGCGAGGTCGCCGGGTCGGCACGGGGACGCGTGGACGGCAAGGCGCTTCGAACCGCGGCGCGGGCCGGTGGCCGGCGCTCGAAGGCGGCCGGGCGGCCCCTGGACCTCCGGCTGCCGGCCACCGATGCCCCGGACCTGCCGCCGATCAGCGAGCCGGAGCGCCTCGGTGACGCCTACGCGGTCGTCGGCCTCGATGCCCGTCGCCAGGCGGTGTCGCTGTTCCGCGATGCTCTCGAACGGCTCGGGGCCGTTCCGAACGCGGCGCTCGCCGAACGCCGCCCCGGTCCGGTTCGAATCGGCGGCCTGGTCGTCACCCGCCAGCACCCCATGACCGCCCGCGGAACCGTCTTCCTGGCGCTCGAGGACGAGACCGGCATGGTCAACGTCACCCTCTGGCCCGACACCTGGGCGAGGCTGCGCGGCGTCGTTCGACGCCACGCCCTGCTCCTGGTCGACGGCGACCTCCAACGGGACGCGTCGGTCGTCAACATCGTGGCTCGCGAGGTCGTGCCGCTGACCACCGCCGCCGAATCGGTCGACGGACCCGAGTCCCCGTCAGGGGTTCGACAGCTCGGCTACGCCGGGATGCGGCGGCTCGGGTAGCGCGGGATGGTTAGCGGCGGGCGCTTCGTCGCTGGCTGGTGGAGCGACTCGAGGTCCGGCTCGCGGGCCGGCGGCTGGTGAGGGCCAGGAAGCGGCGGTACCAGGCGGCCGACGCGGCGAAGAGCATGCCCCCGAACGGTCCGCTCACGAAGCCCAGGAACAGCAGGTTCGACATCTGCTCCGGCGGCACCGCGGCGCCGAGACGATCGCCGAGCGTCGTCAGGATGGTCGTGAAGATGACGCCCTGGATGAGCCCCACGCCAAAGCCGAGGAGATAGCTGGCCCGCGGCGCGAAGAACCCGGCGACGAGCTGCGGCGCGATCGCCGCGCCCGGCCAGACGAGGAGCTCGAAGGCGAAGGCCGAGCCGTCGTAGCCGGGGAATGCGACGAGCAGCGCCGCCCCGGCGAAGCCCAGCAGCGTTGCGGCCACGAAGGCGCGGGTCGTCAGCAGCTTCGGCAGGAGCACGAGATCCTCGCGCAGCTTGGCCGGGCGGTAGGCCTCCCGGAAGGCGGCACCGAAGCCGAGGCGAGCATTCGGATCGCGCTTCTCGGGCTTGATGTCGGCCTGGCGCGCCGGCCGTCCCGAGGAACGGCGCTCTTCCGACCCGGTCGACTCGTCACCCTCGGCGTCGAGCTCGGTGTCCGCCGTGACGGCCTCGGCCGCCTGCTGGCGATGGCGGCGGCGCGCTTCCGCGCGGGCGGTGTGCTTGGCTCGAGCCACGGTGTCTCCTCGGGACAGCGCTCGGTTCGGGAATCGCGAGCGGGAGACGAAATCGTACACGCGATCCGGCGGTGAGCGGCGGGTGATCGGCGCGTGATCCGCGGATGATCGGCGGTTGACCGGCCGGTGACCGGCCGGTGATCCCCGGATGAGCGACGCGTGAGCGAGGCCTGCTAGAACGAGGGCTGCCGTCTCGCCCGGCGCACCGAACCCGCCGGGAGGGTCGTGCTCGTGGAACGCGTCCGAGCTGCGCTCGTCGCCGCTGTTGCCGTGATCCTGGTCCTGGGCGGGGCGGCAGCTGCTGCACCCGCGCTGCCGACCGCCGAGGAGGCGGCCGCCGGCGGCTGGCCTCCCGCGACGCTGCTGCTGTCCGAGGTCCAGACCGGCGGTGCCTCGGCGTCGGACGAGTTCGTCGAGATCACGAACGCGGGGGCCGCGGCCGTGGACCTGGCCGGCCTGGAGATCGTCTACGTCACCGCGACGGGCGGCACGATCACCCGCAAGGCGTCATGGGCGGAGGCGCAGGCCCTCGATCCCGGGCAGCACCTGCTCGTCGCGAACGGTTCGGGTACCTACGCCGGCCTGGCGGATGGCACGTACAACGGGGGCTTCGCGGCGACGGGCGGCGCGCTCGTCCTGCGGCCCATCGGCGGCGCGCCGATCGATGCGATCGGATGGGGCGACGCGACGAATGCCTTTGTCGAGGGGACGCCAGCCCCGGCGCCCAGCGCCGGCTCGAGTCTCGAGCGGCTGCCCGGCGGCGCGCTCGGAAACAGCCTCGACACGAACGACAACCTGGCCGACCTCTTCGTCCAGGCAGCGCCGAATCCCCAGTCACTGGCCGCGCCCCCGGTGCCCGCGCCGGAGCCCTCGCCAACGCCGGACGCCACCGGCACGCCGACCGAACCTCCCGCGCCGACGGCCGAGCCGACGCCGGAGCTGACCCCCGCGCCGACCGACACGCCCGCACCCACCAGCACGCCTACCCCGACCGACACGCCCGCCCCGAGCCCGTCAGCGACACCGGCGCCGACGCCCAGTCCGGCTCCCTCCGCCTCCGCTCTGCCGGCCATCTCGATCCTGGCCGCGCGAGGCCTGCCCGACGGAACGGTTGTCCGGCTCGTCGGCGTCCTGACCACCCGCCTGGGCGCTCTCGAGGGTGGCCGGAAGGCCTTCGTCCAGGATGACGGCGCCGGGATCGCGCTGTATCTCGACGCTCCCGTGGTCGACGGTCTGCCCGGCGACACGCTGGTCGACGTCGTCGGCACGCTCGACGCGCGGTACGGCGAGCGAACGATCCGGGCCAGCATCACCGACGTCGTCGCCCTTGGCGAGCAGCAACGCCCCCAGCCGTGGTTGCGCCAGACGAGCGAGATCGACGAGTCGACCGAGGGCTACCGCGTCATCGTCGAGGGCACGACGGTCGGCTCGCCGACCGCCTATGCCGACGGGCTCGGCCTGCTCGTGGACGACGGCAGCGGGGCCGTCCGGGTGATCGTCAGCCCCGACGCCCTCGGCGGGGCCAGCGTCCCTGCCGGGACGCGGGTCGTTGCGGTCGGTCCCGTCGGCCAGCGGGACTCGAGCGGTACCGGGGCCTCCGGCTACCGGATCCACGCGACCGAGCAGGTCGAGTTCGCGATCCTGCCGCCGCCGACCCCGTCCCCATCGCCGACTGAAAGCCCGACCACGCCGCCCACGCCGACCCCCACGGCGACGCTCATGCCGACGCCCACTCCGATTCCGACACCTTCTCCTTCAGCGACTGCGACGCCGACACCCTCGCCGAGCCCGAATCCCGCCCCGGTGCTCACGATCGTCGAGGCCCGTGGCGCCGGCGTCGGCACGACGGTCACCGTCTCGGGCGCCGTCAGTGCCGAGGCAGGGCGGATCGGGACCCCGAACCTCATCGCGATCGCCGATGCCAGCGGTGGGATCGCCGTCCGCGTGCCGAAGGGTGTCACTCCACCGGAGCGAGGGGCGACGGTCCGCGTCACAGGGCCCCTGGCGGACCCCTACGGCCAGTTGGAGGTGCGGCCCACGGCGTCTGGTTTCAGCGTCACCGGCAGCGGCTCGCTGCCCGCGCCGGTCGAGATCGGGGCAGCCGAGCTCGGCGAGGAGACCGAGGGCTCGCTCGGCGTCATCGTCGGCAGCGCCGGCTCGAAGGCAAAGAAGGCATCCGGCGGCGACCTGTCGCTCGACCTGGTCGATGCTGCGGGCGACACCTTCCGGGTGATGATCGATGCGTCCAGCGACATCGAGGCGACGGATGTCCCGGTCGGCACGAGCCTCCGGCTGACCGGGGTCGTCGGTCAGCGGGCGACTCGAAAGGGCGCCCTCGATGGCTATCGCATCTGGCTTCGCGATCGGTCCGACATCGTCGTGATCCCGTCCGGTGGCGGCGGCGCGTCGACGAGCACTGCGGCAACGCCGATCGAGGCGGTCCTCGAGCTGCCTGACGGGCGCGCCGTCGTCATCGAGGGCATCGTGACCGCGGGGACGGCGCTGCTGGACGGCAGCGGGCGGCGACTCGTGGTCCAGGACGAGAGCGGTGCGGTCGAGGTCGTCCTGCCGGCCGGGACCCCCGGCCCGGCGGTCGGGACGCGCCTCCGGATCTCGGGTGAAACGGGCCACGCCTGGGACGCGCCACGCGTGGTCGCGGCCGAGGTGGTCGTTCTCGGCTCAGGCAGCGTCTCGCCGTCACCCCGACAGCTGCCTCCGGGGGCCCGCGACGAGTGGCAGCTCGTCCGGGTTGCCGGGACGATCCTCAAGGTCGAGCGGCTGGGCGATCGCTGGCGGGCCGAGCTGGCCCTCGGCGGCAGCGAGGCGGTCCGGGTCCCGATCGTGGGCCAGGTCGGCGCCGGGATCCCCTCGACCTCGATCATCGTCGGCCGCCAGGCGACGATCGTCGGGATCGTGAAGCGACCGTACCCGACCGCCACGGATCGTCGCTTCGCGGTGATGCCCCGCAGCCGCTCCGACGTCGCCATCGGGCCGGAGAGCGGAACGGCATCGGGTGGTGGCGGGTCGGCTGCCGCGGGCGAGCCAGGCGGGAGCGCTGGGAGCGGCGCCGCCAGCTCGCCGGCTGCCGGGTCCGCGAATCCAGCGGTGGTCACGCCGGACACCGATCTCGCGACGCTGTCCGAGCACCTCGGCGAGGTCGTTCGGGTTGGCGGCCTCGTCACCAGCGTCACCCTCGAGGGCTTCGCTCTCGACGATGGGACGGCCGTTGTCCCGGTCGTTCTCCAAGACGAGTTCGCGGGCTTGCTACCGCACGTCCGCAGCGGTGAGGCGGTCGCCGCGACGGGGCGGGTGGAGCTGCTGGACGGTCAATACGGGGTGATCGTGGACGCCGGCGGGACGCTCGTCCGGGTGGGCGACCTTGGCCAGGCCATGCCGTTCGTCGAGGCGCCGAGCCCGCAGCCGTCCGAGGGCCCGCCTGCCCTGGCCCTCGATGCCGTCTGGCTGGGACCCGATCCGGCGTCGACGAGCATCGCGGCGATGCTCGTGGTGGCCGCGCTGTCGGCCCTCGTGACCATCGCCCGGCGGCAGCGCCTGGAGCGGCGGCTTCGGGCGGTCGTCGTCGCCCGCCTGGCGAGGCTCCGCGATGACGCCGCCTGACCGTCCCAGCCGCGGTGGCTGGCGGTGGGCCAAGCGTGACCCGAGCGTGATTCGTGCGTAAACGTGCTTGACGCTCGTTCGAAGCCGCGACTACGCTTGCCCGAGCCCCGCAGCCGCGGGTGAACGAGGAGGAGAACGCTACTTGCCGATCGCGGATCGCCGCGTCGCGCTTCCCACCGGGGAGCGTCAGTACCACATCGGCCTCGGCCCGGGCGAGCTGGCCGAGTACATCCTCCTCCCCGGTGATCCGGATCGGACGGCGAAGATCGGCCGACGCCTCGACGACATCGAGCTCGAGCGTCGGAATCGAGAGTTCGCCACCGTCACGGGCACCTACCGCGGCGAGCGCGTATCCATCGTGTCGACCGGGATTGGCACCGATAACGTCGAGATTGTGATCGCCGAGATCCTCGCGATCACAAGCCGGCCGACGTTCATTCGCGTCGGCTCGTCCGGCGGACTGCAGCCGGACATGCGGCCGGGGGACCTCGTGATATCCACGGGCGCCGTCCGGCTCGAGACGACCACCAGCTGGTTCGTCCACGACGGCTACCCGGCCGTCCCGGACTACGAGGCGGTCGTCGCCCTGATCGAGGCCGCCGAGCGGCTGGGGAAGCGCTACCACGTGGGAGTGACGGCGACGGCACCCGGGTTCTACGGAGCGCAGGGCCGCCCGATCCCGCAACTTCCCATCCGGTACCCTGACCTCGCCGAGGACATGGCACGCCAGCGTGTCATGAACTTCGAGATGGAAGCCTCGGCACTGTTCGTTCTGTCGGGCTTGGCGGGCTGTCGAGCCGGGGTCGTCTGCACGGTCTTCGCGCAGCGCACCACGGGCGAGTTCCCCGTCGGGGACGCCAAGGACGAGGCGGAAGCGGCGTGCGTGGAGACGGGGCTGGAGAGCCTCCGGATCCTCGCCGAGATGGACCGCCGAAAGAAGCGTGCGGCGACGGACCGATGGCGGCCGTCGTTGGGAATCTGATCACAGCGCGGCCACGGGCACTGGGCTCGTTGGCGCAAGGGAGCTCGAGGAGGACCACCCCATGGCGATGGCCTACTGCGTGAAGGACAAGATGAAGGTCGAAGTCCAGAACCCGCAGCAGATCACGATGAAGAACGGCAAGCCGGCGCTCCAGGGCACCTGCCCGAAGTGCGGCACCAAGGTCTTCAAGATCGGCGGCTGATCGGCCCCTTCATGCGGCAATCGACCCCCGTCGGGCAACCGACGGGGGTCATGTTGTTTCGGGACAGGTGTCTGTAATCCTCGGTGCCGGGGTGGCCAGGGGGTTCGGAGGGGGCCCCTTGGTAGAATGACCTGGCACCCCGTTCGAACTTCGAGGTTTCGCCCTGTCCTCTCCGCCGGTCCTCGCTCTCGATCTCGGCGGCACCCGAATCCGTGCCGCGGTCGTGTTGCCTGATGGCGATCGCGTGGCCCGCGTCGAGACCGAGACGCCGAGCGCCGATGGGCCCGCCGCCGTCGTTCGAGCGTGCCAGGAGACCGTGGCGGCAGCCCGCGCCGATGCGCCATCGGAGGTCGTATCAGCGGTGGCCGGCGTGGGCATCTCGTCACCCGGTCCCCTCGACCCCTATGCCGGCATCGTCCTTGAGCCGCCCAACCTCGGGCCCGAGTTCCGCGACATCCCGCTCGCGGCGGCCCTCGCCGATTCGACCGGCCTGCCGGCCTTCCTCGATCGGGACACCAATGTCGCCGCCCTGGGTGAGCACGCCTTCGGCGCCGCCCGGGACGGCGCCGACTTCATCTACCTGACGGTCTCGACCGGCGTCGGCGGCGCGATCGTCGCCGGCGGGCGCGTCTTCCACGGACCCGACGGGCTTGCCGGCGAGCTCGGCCACGTCCAGGTCGCGCTCGACGGGCCGCGCTGCGGCTGCGGCGGCGAGGCCCACGTCGAGGCCTTCGCCGGTGGCGCCTCGCTGGCGCGAGAGGCGCGGGCGCTCGTGATCGCGGGTGCGTCGCCATTCCTGACGGAGCGGGCTCGGGCACTTGGTGAGGCCGAGGAGCTGTCGGCGAAGGATGTCGCCGAGGGCGCCCTGGCGGGCGATCCGGCCTGCGTCGAGCTCATGGATCGGGCCCGCCGGGCGCTGGCCGCGGCCTGCGTCGGCTACGTCCACGCCTTCAACCCGCACCGGATCGTCATCGGCGGCTCCATCGCCGAGGGCGAGGGCGAGCGGCTGCTCGAGCCCATCCGCGCCGCGATCGCTCGCGACGCCTTCGCCGTCTTCGCGCGGCGCGTCCGCGTCGTGCCGGCAGGGCTCGGCGGCGACGTCTCGCTCGCCGGCTGCCACCCGCTCGTCCTCAGCCGCCTCGAGGGCGAGCCCGCCACGACCAGGAGCGCCACGTCCATGCCATCGACCGCGCCGGCTGTCCCCGCCGGTGCCAGCCCAGGAGGTACCTCACGATGACCGTCCGCGTCGGCATCAACGGCTTCGGCCGAATCGGCCGCCAATCGCTCAAGGCGATCCTCGAGCGGGCGCCCGATCTCGAGGTCGTGGCCGTCAACGACCTCGTCGACACGAGCCTCAATGCGCTGCTGTTCAAGCACGACTCAACGTACGGGGCCTACGAGGGCACGGTGGACCACACCGACGACGCGCTGGTCATCGACGGTCGCGAGATCAAGGTCCTCAAGGAGAAGGATCCTGCCAACCTGCCGTGGGGCGACCTGGGCGTGGACATCGTCCTGGAGTCGACGGGGAGCTTCACCGACGCCGAGAAGGCCCGCGCCCACATCACCGCGGGGGCCCGGAAGGTCGTCATCAGCGCGCCCGCCAAGAACGAGGACATCACCGTCGTCCTGGGCGTGAACGAGGACCGCTACGACCCCGACAACCATCACATCATCAGCAACGCCAGCTGCACCACCAACTGCCTGGCCCCGGCTGCGAAGGTCGTCCACGACGCGTTCACGATCGAGCGCGGGCTGATGAACACGATCCACAGCTACACCAACGACCAGCGGATCCTCGACGTCGCCCACAAGGATCCCCGCCGGGCCCGAGCGGCCGGTCAGAACATCATCCCGACGACGACCGGCGCGGCGAAGGCCCTCGCGCTCGTCATCCCCGATCTCAAGGGCAAGTTCGACGGCTTCAGCCTCCGCGTCCCGACCCCGACGGTGAGCGTCGTCGACTTCACGGCGGACGTCTCGCGGTCCACGAGCGCGGAGGAGCTCAACGCGGCCTTCCAGGCCGCGGCCGAGGGCCCGATGAAGGGCATCCTGGGGGTTTCGGAGGAACCGCTGGTGTCATCCGATTTCCGGGGTGACTCGCGCTCCTCGATCATCGACGCCAGGAGCACGATGGTGCTCGGCGGCACCATGGTCAAGGTCATCGCCTGGTACGACAACGAGTGGGGCTACAGCTGCCGCTGCGCCGACCTGCTGGCCCTCGTCGCCTCGCGCCTCCCCGCCGGGACGGCCCGGACCGCCGCCTGACGGCGAGCGGCTGACCCCTGGCACGCTTCGGAGAGAGAACCATGGACAAGCTGACGGTCCGCGACGCGGACGTCGCGGGCAAGCGGGTCTTCGTCCGCGTCGACTTCAACGTTCCGCTCGAGGACGGCAAGGTCACCGACGATTCGAGAATCCGCGCCTCGCTGCCGACCATCCGGTACCTGCTCGGCCAGGGTGCCCGGGTCATCCTGGCCAGCCACCTCGGCCGCCCCGACGGCAAGGTCCAGGATGGCCTCCGGCTGCGGCCCGTTGCGGAGCGGCTCACAATGCTCCTCGGACGCAACGTGCCGGTGACCGGCGACGCGCTGGGCGTCGGCACGGTCGACGCGGTCAAGCGGTTGCGCAATGGCGAGGCGCTGCTCCTCGAGAACCTGCGCTTCCACGCGGAGGAGGAGAAGAACGACCCCGAGTTCGCGAAGCAGCTGGCGTCGTACGCCGACGTCTACGTGAACGACGCGTTCGGGACCGCGCATCGCGCGCATGCCAGCACGGTCGGCATCGCCAAGCTGCTGCCGCCCTACGCCGGCTTCCTGATGGAGCGCGAGATCGCCGTGCTGTCACGTCTCCTCGAGGACCCAGCGCGACCGTTCGCCGCGATCGTCGGCGGGGCCAAGGTGTCCGGCAAGCTGAAGGTCCTCGACAACCTCGTCAACAAGGTCGACGTCCTCGTCCTCGGCGGCGGCATGGCCAACACGTTCCTCCTCGCCCAGGGCACCAGCGTGGGCAAGAGCCTCGCCGAGCACGACATGGTCGATGAGGCCAGGCGCGTCCTCGCGGCGGCCGAGAAGGCCGGCGTCAAGGTCATCCTGCCGATCGATGTCGTCGTCGCCAAGGAGGTCACCCGAGGCACCGAGTACAAGACCATCCCCGCCGAGAAGGTCCTCGCCTCGTGGCACATCGTCGACATCGGCAAGGAGACGCTGGGTCGAATGCAGGACGCCCTCGCGGACGCTCGGACGGTCTTCTGGAACGGCCCGCTGGGCGTGTTCGAGATTCCGTCGTTCGCGCACGGCACGAAGGCCATCGCCCGGTTCCTGGCATCGCGCGCCGACGACGGTGCGACGGTCGTGGTCGGCGGCGGTGACTCGATCGCCGCCATCCAGCAGCAGGGCCTCGCCGAGCGGTTCACCCACATCTCCACCGGCGGCGGCGCATCGCTCGAGTTCCTCGAGGGTCGCGAGCTGCCCGGCGTGGCCGTCCTCCAGGACCGGCCGGCCGACGACACCGAACCAACGGGCTCGAAGAGCCGGGGCAAGACCGAGGCGACCCCCGCCGGGGCCGGCCGGGGTGGGCGGGCATGACACCCGACACCACGATCGAGCTCGTCTCCGGCCGCGAGATCCTCGACTCGCGCGGCAACCCGACGGTCGAGGTCGACGTCGTCCTGGCCGATGGCTCGGTCGGCCGGGCGGCCGTGCCCTCGGGCGCCTCCACCGGCGTCAACGAGGCCGTGGAGCTTCGCGATGGTGACACGGGCCGCTACGGCGGCAAGGGCGTGCTGCAGGCCGTCGAGAACGTCGACGGGGAGATCGCGGACGCCCTCGAGGGGCTCGACGCCGCCGACCAGGGCGGGATCGACCGGGTATTGATCGACCTCGACGGGACGCCCAACAAGGGCCGCCTCGGGGCCAACGCCATCCTCGGTGCGTCGCTGGCCTGTGCACACGCCGCGGCGGCAGCCCTCGAGATCCCGCTGTACCGCTACCTCGGCGGGCTCCGCGCGACCCGGCTCCCGGTCCCGTGCTTCAACATCCTCAACGGCGGCAAGCACGCCCAGGATTCGACCGACTTCCAGGAGTTCATGGTCGCGCCGGTGGGCGCGGTGACCTTCGCCGAGGCGCTGCGCGCCGGGTCGGAGGTCTTCGGCGCGCTGCGGACCTTGCTCCACGATCAGGGGTTCGCCACGGGGCAGGGCGACGAGGGCGGCTTCGCGCCGTCTCTGCCGTCGAACGAGGCCGCCGTCGAGATCATCCTCCGGGCCATCGAGACGGCCGGCTACCGGCCCGGCGAGGACGTCGCGCTGGCGCTCGACCCGGCGGTCAGCTCGATCCTCGTCGAGGGCACGGGCCACGACGACGTCGTCGGTCGCTACGACCTCGCGAAGGAGGGCCGCGTCCTCGACAGTGGCGAGCTCATCGACCTCTGGGAGTCGTGGCTGAGCCGCTACCCGATCATCTCGCTCGAGGACGGCATGGGCGAGGAGGACTGGGCTGGCTGGAAGGAGCTCAACCGCCGCCTCGGCGAGCGGGTTCAGCTCGTCGGCGACGACCTGTTGGTGACCAACCCGTCGTTCATCGCCCGGGGCATCCGGGAGCGCGCCGCGAACGCGGTCCTCATCAAGCTCAACCAGATCGGGACGCTGACCGAGACGATCGGGGCCATCGATCTGGCCCGGGGCGCCGGCTGGAACGCCATGGTCAGCCATCGATCCGGCGAGACCGAGGACACCACGATCGCCGACTTCGTCGTGGCGATGGGCACCGGCCAGATCAAGTCCGGCGCGCCGTCGCGATCCGAACGGGTCGCGAAGTACAACCGCCTCCTCCGGATCGAGGAGGAGCTGGGCGACGGGGCGATCTACGCCGGCCGATCGGCGTTCGATCGCGGCGGGACGACGGGTTCCGGGGAGCTCACCGGGGTCGCAGCCGGGTGAATCGAATCCTCGATCGAGGGGCGGTCATGGCCGCCTTCGTCGGTGTCGGCATGGCCGTCACGCTCGGGATCAGCTTCCTGCTGGTCATCCCGATCGACCCGGTCTACCTGTACCTCTCGATTCCCGCCGGGGCCCTGATCGGCTACTACGCCAACGCGCGCTCGTCGCGGCACCGCGGGGAGTGGCTGCGGATCGTGCCGAACGCCCTGTTCGCCGGGCTCGCGACGGGCCTCACGCTCGCCGTCCTGCTCCTCGGCGTGAAGGCGTTGTTCTTCTTCGGTGACAGCGGCTTTCCCGACTACAACCGTCGGGACGAGGCGGGTGCGATCATCCCGCCGACGTGCGAGGCGGGCGCGGATTGCGTCTATCGGCGCTACCTGGCGGCCGAGCCTGACGTGCTCCGCGAGGCCGGCGTCAGCGATGCGGCCTCGTTCAGCACGCTCTACTGGTCGCAACAGGGCTCGACGGCGACCTTGCTCGTCGTGCTCGCGACCGGCGCCGCGCTGTTCGGTGGCCTCGCGTTCGGCGCCGCCGGCCCACGTCGGGGGACGCCGCAGCTGGGAGCCGCCGCCGCGACAGGCTGACGACCCGCGATTCGAAGATTGAGTCGCCGTCCCCGTTCGGCTACCCATACCGAACAATGGCGCCGCACCCAGCGGCCCCATGGTCGGGAGAGGCATGGACACCGAGCTGGTGATCCGGGCGCAGCGCGGCGACGAGGAGGCCTTCGCGAGCCTCGCCGTGGCCGTCGGCGACCGGCTCCATGCCGTGTCGTGCAGGATCCTGCGCGACATCGACCTCGCCGAGGACGCCACGCAGCAGGCGCTGCTCGCCATCTGGCGGGACCTCCCGACCCTTCGCGATCCGGCCCGCTTCGAGGCCTGGTCGTACCGGCTCCTGCTGCGTGCCTGTTACGCCGAGGGACGCCGGACCCGCCGCTGGGCGCCGAACCTTCGCCTGCTGCCGGCTGACGAGCCGGCCGGCGGCGACGGTCTGAGCTCGGTCCACGATCGGGACCAGCTCGAGCGCGGCTTCCGCCGGCTATCGATCGACCATCGCGCGGTGGTGGTCCTGCACCACTTCCTCGACATGCCGCTCGAGGCGGTCGCCGAGACCCTCTGCGTCCCGCCCGGGACGGTCAGATCCCGACTACATCACGCGATGCGCGGGCTCCGCGCGGCGCTCGACGCCGACGCCCGTCCTGCCGCGCAGGAGGCGATCCGATGAGCACCGAACGCGAAACGACGCGCGTCGTCCGGGCGTGGCTGGAGGAGGGCGTGACGGCACTCCCGGACCGCGTCCTGGATGCCGTCCTCGACCAGCTCCCCGCGACCCCACAGCGCCGGCCGTGGTGGCGGGCGTGGAGGTCTCCCTATATGAACAATCCCGTTCGCATCGCGATCGCGGCCGCGGCCGTGCTCGTGGTGGCACTCGTCGGCTACGAGTTCCTGCCGTCGAACACCGGCAGTGGCGGTCCGCCGACGACCACTCCATCCGCGGCGCCATCGCCCACGCTCGCGGCAGCGCCGACCTCGACTGTCCTGCCAACCCTTCCGGGCTCCGGGCCGATCGGGGCCGGCAAATACACGATCTTTCCGGACGGCCTGCGCGGCTACGTTTCGCTCACGATGGAGGTCCCGGCCGGCTGGGAGGGCTGCTGCGCCGCGCCAGGTTGGATCGTCTACAACGGAGGGGCGAGCGCCTGGCTCACCGGTGCCGCGATCCTCGTTGGTGATGTCACGGGCCTTGTCGTGTACGGCGACTCCTGCCGGTGGCAGTCGAGCCCGACATCGAAACCGGTTGGCGCCGACGCGTTCGCGGCGGCCCTCGCCGCTCAACCCGGACGGCAGGCCAGCCAGCCTCGAGCCGTCACGGTCGCGGGTCTGCCTGGCGTTCACGTACGCCTTACCGTCCCGGATGACCTGCAGACCACGACCCAGTCCGACGGGGACCTCACGTTCGTCGACTGCGACGCCGGCGAGTACCGGAGCTTCGACGGGCGGCATCACCAGGGCCTGTCGCAGATCGACGACTTCTACTTCGTCGACGTCGGCTCAAGGACTCTGGTGTTCGACATCTTCTCCTTCCCCGGCAGCCCCGCATCGGCCGTCCCCGAGCTCGAGGCGATGCTCGCGTCCGTGGAGATCGACTGACAATCTCGAACGGCAAACGCCGCCGGCGACCTCGTGGCCGGCGGCGCCTTCGTCGCTGCCCGGAACTCGGCGCGCCTATCTTTGAACGGTTCGGACGCGAATCCCGCCATTACCGCGTTCGACCAGAAGGTCGACACAAAGGCGAGGGATGAGTAGCGACAACCGACCTGGTACGACGGGCGAGGGACGGGGACCGGGCCGCGTACGATGTCCTCGTCACGCACTCGATCGACGCCGTCCGTGATCGCGATCGCCTCGCATCCGGACTCCAGCGCGGACCTCGCCAACCCGCCGGTGTTCGATCGTTCTGCAGAGCTCGAGGACTTAGCTCTTCGCCGCCTTCTTCGCGGCGGGCTTCGTGGCCGTCGCCTTCTTCGCGGCGGGTTTGGTGGCCGTCGCCTTCTTGGTTGCGGCGGGCTTCGTGGCCGTCGCCTTCTTGGTTGCGGCGGGCTTCGACGCCGTGGCTGCGTGCTTCGCCGGCGACACCGTCGCCTTCGGCGCCATGTCCGCGGTGGTCTCGGCGCGGGCCGTCTTCGTGAGCGCGGCGCGGGCCTTGCCGGCGGCGGTCTGGGCGCCCTTGGCCTTGTCGGCCTTGCCGGCTGCGATGCGGGCCTTGGCGGCTTTCTGGGCCGCGGCCTTGCCCACGGTCTTGGTCTTGCCCTTGGCAACGACGGCCGTGCCTTCGAGCAGGTCGTTGATCTTGATCGCCAGGCGCGACTTGCGACGAGCGGCCGCGTTCGGGTGGATCGCGCCGACCTTGGCCGCCCGATCGAGGGCGCTCATCGCCTCGGACAGGGCTGCCTGGGGATCCTGACCGTCGGTCGGCGTCGAGGCGACGTCGAGCGCCTTGCGAACCAGGGTCTTCGCGGCGGTGCGCCGCGGGGCGAGGACCTCGTGCCGGCGCTCGGAGCTGCGGACGCGCTTCAGGCCGGACGGCGAGCGAGCGCCGGTCCACTTGCGGGGCGTTCTGGCCAAGGAGTCTGAACCTCTCGAGATGCGCGCCGGGTCGCGCTGCTGATCGGGTCCGGGCGCGGGCGGGGCGGGTAGAGCCCCGGGCGCGAACGCGGATGGTACCAGAAGGCACCGTCGAAACCGTCACGAGGGGCTTCCGCGGCTGTCACACTCGCGCTCGATGGTGGCGATCGTCGGCGGCCTCGGTGCCGCACTGTCGTGGGCCATCGCCACCCTGGCCTCCTCTCGCTCGAGCCGGATGATCGGCGCCGCGTCGGTCCTCGGGTGGGTGATGGCGGTCGGCCTGGTCGTGGCGATCGGACCGGCCCTGCTCGTTCGCCCGAACCAGTTCGGGCCGCCCGAGCTCATCGGGCTGATCGTGCTCGGGCTGGCCCACAACACCGGCCTGCTACTCGCGTATCGGGCCCTCTCGATCGGCCAGGTCGCGATCGTGGCCCCGATCGTCGCCACCGAGGGCGCGGTCGCGGCGCTGCTGTCCGTTGCCCTTGGCGAGGAGCTGGCGATCACCACCGCGGCCCTGCTGGGGGTCATTGCCGTGGGCGTCGTCCTCGCCGCGGCCGAGCGACCTCGCCGCGGCCAAACCACGGCCTCCCTGGACACCGCCCCTGTTCGACGCGCCGCGCTCCTCGCGATCGCCGCGGCCTGTGCGTTCTCGGTCGGGCTCGTGCTGTCGGGCCGCATGGGCGCCGCGGGCATGCCGCCGGCGTGGGTCATCGTCGCGTCGCGGAGCGTCGGGGTGGCGATCATCGTCGTGCCATTGCTGGCCCTGCGGCAGTTCCGAATCTCGCGCCCTGCAGCGCCGCTGGTCGTCCTGTCGGGGATCCTCGAGGCCGCCGGGACCGCGCTCTACGTCGTGGCCGGCAGCCACGGCGTGGCGGTTGCGGCCGTCCTGTCCTCGCAGTTCGCGGCGATCGCGGCGATCGGCGGGTTCCTGCTCTTCGGCGAGCGCCTGCAGCGCCTCCAGTTCGTCGGCGTCGCGACGATCGCCGTCGGGATCACGCTGCTCGCCGCCATGACCGCGTAGCCTCACAATCGGAACGTGACCGATCAGGCCTGGCTGACGAGCCTTCGAACCCAGCTTCTGGAGCTCCTGGACGCGCATGGTGCCCACATGCCGTTCGAGGCGGCCGTTGCCGATTTCCCGATCGAGGCGATCAACCGGCCGTGCCCCGAGCTGCCCTACACGCCGTGGCACCTGCTCGAGCACATCCGGATCGCCCAGTTCGACATCCTCGACTACATCCGCAATCGCGGCTACCTGGAGCCGACGTGGCCCGACGAATACTGGCCCGCGCGCGACGCGACCACGACCCGCGAGGGCTTCGACGAGACGATCGCCGCCTTCCACCGCGACCGCGACGCCCTGAAGGAGATCGTCTCCGACCCGGCGACGGACCTGTTCGCGACGATCCCCGGCACGCCCGGACACAGCCTCGTTCGCGAGATCCGGATCCTCGGCGCCCACAACGCCTACCACCTCGGCGAGTTCGCCATCCTCCGCCAGGTGATGGGCACCTGGCCGCCCGACCGCGAGGGCCCGTGATCCCAGCCGACCGCCTGCGGAACTTCTCGATCATCGCCCACATCGACCACGGCAAGTCGACGCTGGCCGATCGGCTGCTGGAGCTGACCCATACGATCGATGCCCGCCAGATGACGAGCCAGGTCCTCGATTCGATGGATCTCGAGCGCGAGAAGGGCATCACGATCAAGGCCCGCGCCGTCCGGCTGGAATACACGGCGAACGACGGGCAGCTGTACGGGCTGAACCTCATCGACACGCCCGGGCACGTCGACTTCAGCTACGAGGTTAGCCGCAGCCTCCAGGCCTGCGAGGGCGCGATCCTCGTCGTCGATGCGGCCCAGGGCGTCGAGGCCCAGACACTGGCCAACGTCCACCTCGCGCTGCGCGAGGGACTGACGATCATCCCGGTCCTCAACAAGATCGACCTGCCCTCCGCGCAGCCGGAGGTCGTGATGGAGGAGCTGGAGACCGCGCTCGCGATCCCGCGCGAGGAGGTCCTCCTCGTCTCGGCCAAGGAGGGCACCGGCGTGCCGGAGGTTCTCGAGGCGATCGTGGCCCGGATCCCGGCGCCGAAGGGCGACGCCCAGGCGCCCCTGCGCGCGCTCGTCTTCGACTCGCACTATGACCCCTACAAGGGCGTCATCGTCTACGTCCGCCTGGAGGAGGGGACGCTCCACGACCACGACCGGGTCCGGCTGATGGCCTCGAAGGCCGAAACCGAGTTGCTCGAGCTGGGGGTGTTCCGGCCGCAGCTCGTGCCGGTGAAGGCATTGCGGGCCGGCGAGGGCGGCTACGTGGCCACGGGCCGCAAGAACGTCCGCGAGGCCCAGGTCGGCGACACCATCACGACCGTTGCCCGTCCCGCGTCACAGCCCCTGCCGGGGTACCAGGAAGCCAAGAGCCTCGTCTTCGCCGGCATCTACCCGGTCTCGGGGGAGGACTATCCGCTGCTCCGCGACGCGATCGAGAAGCTCCACCTCAACGACGCCTCGTTCACCTTCGAGCCGGAGAGCTCGGTGGCGCTCGGCTTCGGGTTTCGGTGCGGCTTCCTGGGCCTGCTCCACATGGAGATCGTCCAGGAGCGCCTCGAGCGCGAGTTCGACCTCGAGCTGATCGCCTCGGCACCGTCGGTCGAGTACGAGGTCGTTCGAACCCAGGGCCGGGGGATCGTTCGAGTCGACAACCCGTCCAAGCTGCCGCCGGTCGGCGAGATCGAGGAGATCCGCGAGCCGTGGGTCCGGGTCTCGGTCGTCACGCCGGCCCAGTACATCGGCGCCCTCATGGAGCTGTCGACGAACCGCCGTGGCGAGTTCATCGACCTCGAGTACCTCGATCCGACGCGGGTCCTGATGCGCTTCGAGATGCCGCTCGCCGAGCTGATCGTCGACTACTACGACCAGCTCAAGACCCGGACCGCCGGCTACGCCTCGATGGACTACGAGGAGGCCGGCTATCGCCCCGCGAACCTCGTCCGGCTCGACGTCCTCGTCGCCGGCGAGCCGGTCGACGCGCTGTCGATGATCGTCCACCGCGAGGCCGCCGCACCCCTCGGCCGAACGCTGGTCGGTCGCCTCCGCGAGCTGATCCCGCGGCAGATGTTCGAGGTCCCGATCCAGGCCGCCATCGGCTCGAACGTCGTTGCGAGGGAAACCGTCCGGGCCATGCGCAAGAACGTCCTCTCCAAGTGTTACGGTGGCGACATCACCCGGAAGCGGAAGCTGCTCGAGAAGCAGCGGGAGGGCAAGCGCCGGATGAAGCGGGTCGGTTCGGTCGAGATCCCCCAGGAGGCGTTCCTGGCCATGCTCCGGACGGACGCCTCGTGAGCGAGCTGCTCGGCCTCGTCAACGCCATTCCGACGGATTTCCGGATCCTGATGGGCCTGGCCCTCACGGGCCTCCTCGTGATGCTCCGCCTGGAGGCCGAGCGCTTCGGCACCGCCGAGTACGACGAGCCGGTTCGCGGCTACCGGCCACCGCTCTTGCGCCGGTTGGCCTGGTACCTGCTCGGGGTCGTCGGCATCGCCATGCTGCTCGTCGTCCACCCGAGCGCCCAGCGCGACCTGTTCCTGTTCGTCGGCGAGCGCTCGGGCATCCTCGTGGCGGTCGTCCTCGTCCTCGCCGGCGTGGGCCAGGCGGTGATCCTGGCGTGGCTGCACTACCGGCGCCTGCGGCTGCCGGACATCACGGCCTACCCGGGTGCCCTCGCCAACGAGATCTTCACGGCCCTCATCGACGAGGCGGTCTTCCGGGGTGCGGTCCTCGGCTACTTCCTGTGGGCCAGCGACGGCAACATCAACCTGTCGATCCTGGGCCAGGCCTTCCTGTACGTGCTGGCGACCCGCCTCGGCGCCCCGGGGCGCGATCGCTACGTGTTCCTGCTGGCCCTCGTCATCGGCCTCGGCGGCGGCTGGGCGACCCTCGAGACGGGCGGCATCGGGGCTGCCTTCCTGGGCCACGCCGCCACCCGAGTCGCGCTGTTCCTGACGACCGGCCACGCCGGTCAGCCGGCTCCCCGCGGAACCGAGGTCGAGGACATCGAGCGGCGGCGCCGGACGCCCGACGGCTGGCGGGTGGTGGGCCGCGGTGGCCGGGAGCGCTGAGCCGGCGCCGATCGAGGATTCGCCGCGACCCCCGGCCGCGCTGTACCTCCACGTCCCGTTCTGCCGGTCGATCTGTCCGTACTGCGACTTCGCGGTCGTCGCCGGCCGAGCGACGACGGGGCCTTCGAGCCGGATCGCTGCCTTCGTCGACGCCCTGCTGGCCGAGCTCGGGCTGCGAGCCTCCGCCCTGGATGCCCGGTGGGGACGGCCGCCGCTTCGGCCGCCGCTTCGATCGGCCTACCTGGGCGGTGGTACGCCGAGCCTGCTGCCTGCCGAGGCGGTCGCGCGCATCCTCGAGGTCGTCCAAGAGCGCTTCGGGCTTCAGCCCGGGGCGGAGGTGACGATCGAGGTCAATCCGGGCCCGGACGCTCGTGGCGACCTGGCGGGCTTCCGGCAGGCGGGTGCGAATCGCCTCTCGATCGGGGCCCAGAGCCTCGACGGGTCGGAGCTCCGGCGCCTGGGCCGGCGGCACGAGCCCGGGGACGTCTCGGAGACCCTCACCCTTGGGCGAGCCGGGGGCTTCGAATCGATCTCGCTCGACCTGCTGTACGACACGCCCGGCCAGTCGCTCGACGGTTGGCTTCGAACCGTGGACGCCGCACTGGCGCTCGAGCCCGACCACCTGTCGCTCTATGCGCTGACCCTCGACGATCCCGACGCCGAGGGCCTGACGGGACCGCTCGGGGACCACCTGCCGCTGCGGCCGGGCGCGCGCCGCTGGCGCGAGCACGCGCGCCGGGGCCAGGACGAGGACCGCGCCGCCGCCCTGTACGAGGCCGCCGACCGGCGCCTGGCGGCTGCCGGCTTTGCCTGGTACGAGATCAGCAACTGGAGCCGGCCAGGCCACGAGAGCCGCCACAACCTCGCGTACTGGCACCACGAGCCATACGAGGCCGTCGGGCCGGGTGCCCATGCCTTCGACGGCCGAACGCGGCGCTGGAACGCCGCCCGGTTGGACGCGTATCTCGGCGCGCTCCTGCCGTCAGGGGCCGCCGAGCCGTCCCTCCCACCCGGGGGCCACGAGCTCCTCGATGCTCGGACGCAGGCGCTCGAGAGCATCATCCTGGCCCTTCGAACGTCCGACGGACTGCTGCACTCGGTCGCGTCCCGCCCGCCGTTCGAGGGCCCGATCCGATGGGCGCTCAACCACGGCCTCCTGGAGCTCGAGCCGCCCCGCCTCCGACTGACGACGCGGGGTCGCCTGCTCTCGAACGAACTGTTTGCACGACTCGCTGCTTGATGGCCCGGCACGCCGCGGCACAGCGGAGCCGGTGACCCTGGCAAACCCCAACGCGGAGCCTGACCGGCGGCTCCGCGCGTTGACACCCGAGCGCGATCCGGGCTACGATGCCGATCAGCTGTTAGCACTCTGGCCGGGAGAGTGCTAACGAATCGAACTCCAGGTGGTGAGATGGCGCTGGTGCGAAGCGACGCGCGAGCCCGGCGACGGGCCCGCCGCTCCAGCGGCCCGCTGGACCTCCGAACACAGTCAATCCTGCGGGCCGTCATCGAGGAATACGTGACCACCGCTCAGCCGGTGGGCAGCCACGCGCTCGTGGAGCGCTACCGGTTCGGCGTGTCCAGCGCCACGATCCGCAACGTCCTTGCCGAGCTCGAGTCGGCCGGCCTGCTCAGTCATCCGCACACCTCGGCCGGCCGGACGCCGACCGACGCCGGCTACCGCTGGTACGTCGAATCGATCATCGACGTCGCGCCGCTGCCGCCGGTCGAGCAGCTGATGATCCGACACCAGTTCGGCCAGGTGGAGTATGCCAGCGAGCAGTGGTTCCGCCTCGCCGCCTCGACGATCGCCTCGATGACCCGGGCGGCCGGATTGGCCACGCCAGCCAAGCCCGCCGCGGCGCACGTCAGGCGGATCGATCTCGTGTCCATCAACGCCCGCCTCGCGAGCCTCGTCGTCGTCCTCCGCGAGGGCGCCATCAAGCAGACCCTCGTGGCCCTCGACGCGCCGGAGGACCAGTCGGCCCTGACGATCGTCGCTTCTGTCCTGAACGACCTCGTCCACGACCGGGCCGCCTCGGAGGTGGCCGCTGCGCTGCAGGGCCTGGATCGGCGGCTGCCCCACATGGACCTGATCGAGGACGTCGGCGAGCGGATCGTCCGGATGCTGCGGGACTACGACGCGGCGGCTGTCGAGGAGGTCTTCAGCGACGGCCTCCTCAACGTGATGGGCGCACCGGAGTTCGACCGCAGCGACAAGCTGCGGCGGGTCTTCGCGGCGCTCGAGAACCGGGCCTACCTCGGCGAGCTGGTGACGACCGTCGCTGCCGCGGGTGCCGTCCGGGTCTTCATCGGGCATGAGAACCCGCCGGCGGACATGCGCGACGTGGCGCTCGTGCTGGCGCCCTATGGGCGGCCGGACCAGGCCGTCGGCGTCGTCGGCGTGCTCGGGCCGACGCGGCTCGCGTACCCCGAGGCGATCGGCACCGTCCGCTTCGTGTCGGGACTGATGAACGAGCTCGTCGAGCACCTCTACAACTGACCAAATCTCGAGACGGAACAGGGGAAGCAACCATCGACATGGAACGATCGGGACGAACCACCAGAGCCCAGGAGCGCGCCGCGGCAATCGATGTCTCACCGGCGCGGCTGGCGGCCGAGATCGAGCGGATCACCCGCGAGCGCGACAAGGCACGGCGCGAGGTCGAGGCACTGCAGGCCCGCCTCGAGGGACTCGTGCCGGCCGAGGGAGGCGACGACATCGAGAGCCTCCGCCGCGAGCGCGAGGAGTACCTGACCGCGCTCCAGCGCGAGCGGGCCGAGTTCCAGAACTTCCGGCGCCGCACCGCCGAGGAGCGCGAGGCGATGCTCGGGCTTGCCGGGGAGGACCTCATCCGCAAGGTCCTCGCCCTCGCCGACGATTTCGACCGCGCCATCGACCACCGGCCCGAGGCGATCGCCGAGGACCCCTGGGTCGAAGGCATCGCGGCGATCGACCGCAAGCTCCGCGCGCTCCTCGAGAGCGAGGGCGTGAGCGCCATCGAAGCCGCGCCGGGAACCCGCTTCGACCCTCGAGCCCACGAGGCCGTCGCCAACGTCCCGGGTACGGGCCGCGATGGCGGCGAGATCGTCGAGGAGCTGCGGCGAGGCTATCGGCTTCGCGACCGGGTCATCCGGCCGGCGCTCGTTGCCGTCGCTGCCGAATCCGGGGAAGAAGCCGGCGCCGGCACCGCCGAGCCCCCGCCGCCCATCCACTGACCACCGTCGTCTGACCGACAGAACCAGAACAGGAGCGCACCAGGACCATGGCCAAGATCATCGGAATCGACCTCGGAACGCCCACCTCCGTCGTTGCCGTCATGGAGGGCGGCGAGCCGCCCGTCATCCCGTCCGCCGAGGGCGGCCGGATCGTGCCGTCGGTCGTCGCGTTCAGCAAGAGCGGCGAGCGCCTCGTCGGCCAGCTCGCCAAGCGCCAGGCGGTGACCAACCCCGGCAACACGGTCTATTCGATCAAGCGCTTCATGGGTCGCCGCTGGGACGACCCCGAGGTCCAGCGCAGCAAGGGCCTCGTGCCCTACATGGTCGAGAAGGACCCGAAGTCGGACGGCATCCTCGTCAAGCTGGCCAACGACAAGACCTACACGCCGCCCGAGATCAGCGCCATGATCCTGCAGAAGCTCAAGGCCGATGCGGAGGCGTACCTCGGCGAGAAGATCACCGAGGCGGTCATCACCGTCCCGGCCTACTTCGACGACACCCAGCGCCAGGCGACCAAGGATGCCGGCCGGATCGCCGGCCTGGACGTCAAGCGGATCATCAACGAGCCGACGGCGTCGGCTCTCGCCTACGGGCTCGACAAGAAGCACGACGAGAAGATCGCCGTCTACGACCTCGGCGGCGGAACGTTCGACATCAGCATCCTCGAGCTCGGCGACGGGGTCTTCGAGGTGAAGGCCACCAACGGCGACACCCACCTCGGCGGCGACGACTTCGACCAGAAGGTCATCGACTGGCTGCTGGCCGAGTTCAAGAAGGACCAGGGCATCGACCTGTCGAAGGATCCGCAGGCCCTGCAGCGGCTCAAGGAGGCGGCCGAGAAGGCCAAGATCGAGCTGTCCTCGACGGCCTCGACCGAGATCAACCTGCCGTACGTCACGGCCGATGCCTCAGGCCCCAAGCACCTCGTGATGACGCTCACCCGGGCGAAGCTGGAGGACCTCGTCAAGGACCTCGTGGCGAAGACCCGCGGTCCCGTCGAGGCCGCGCTCAAGGATGCCGGTCTCAAGGCGTCTGACATCGACGAGGTCATCCTCGTCGGCGGCCAGACCCGGATGCCGGCCGTCCAGGAGCTCGTCAAGGACACCTTCGGGAAGGAGCCCCACAAGGGCGTCAATCCCGACGAGGTCGTCGCCGTCGGCGCGGCCATCCAGGCCGGCGTGCTCGGCGGCGAGGTCAAGGACGTCCTCCTGCTCGACGTCACGCCGCTGTCGCTCGGCATCGAGACGCTCGGTGGCGTCATGACCCGGCTGATCGATCGCAACACCACGATCCCGACGAGCAAGTCGCAGGTCTTCTCGACCGCGTCGGACAACCAGAACCAGGTCGAGATCCACGTCCTCCAGGGCGAGCGTGACTTCGCGGCCGACAACAAGACCCTCGGTCGGTTCATCCTCGACGGCATCCCGCCGGCGCCGCGGGGCATCCCGCAGATCGAGGTCGCCTTCGACATCGACGCCAACGGCATCCTCGACGTGCGGGCCAAGGACCGCGCGACCGGACGCGAGCAGCAGGTGCGGATCACGGCCTCGTCGATGCTCTCCAAGGACGACGTCGACAAGATGGTCCGCGAGGCCCAGGAGCACGCCGACGAGGACAAGAAGCGGCGCGAGGAGGTCGAGATCCGCAACCAGGCGGAGCAGCTGACCTACCAGGCCGAGCGGACCCTCTCGGACCTCGGCGACAAGGTCTCGGCCGACGATCGAGCCGAGGTGGAGCGCCAGGTCGAGTCACTGCGCGAGGCCCTCAAGGGCTCCGACGTGACCGCCATCCAGACGGGCATGCAGTCGCTCGCCGGGACGCTCTCGCGCGTCTCGACGGCCGCCTACCAGGCCGCCAGCCCGATGGACGGACCGGGCCAGCCGGGGCCCGGCGAGAGCGACGGTTCCGCTGGGCCGGGCGAGGACCAGGGCGAGCCGGCCGGCGCCGGTGCCCGCTCCGGTGGCGAGGGCGCCGAGGGTGGCGCCGACGAGGCGGTCGAGGGCGAGTACAAGGAGGTCTAGACCCGCGGGGCGCCGGCCGCCGGTGCCCCGCGACCAGATCGTCGCATCTCCGTCACGCTTCGAGCGAGTCGGCGACGAGCGGAATCGCTCCTCGGCGCGTCTACTTGGCTCGTCATGTCCAGTGGCCGTCGATCGGGGAGCCTGGTTCGTCACCGGATGGCCGGGAATGCGCTGGCGGCCGTCGTGGCCGTCGCGCTCATGGCGGGCTCGGTCGGGCTCGTGGCCCAGCTCGTTCGCCGTGCGAACCACCTGACCGACCTGGAGGCCACCCCATCCGGGTCGATCGTCCCGGTTCGGCCGTTCGGCCACGTCTTCCTCATCGTGCTCGAGAACAAGACCGAGCAGGACATCGTCGGGTCGCCCGAGGCTCCCCACCTCGCCGACCTCATCGCGCGCTACGGGCTCGCGACCCGCTACCAGGCGATCGCCCACCCGTCCCAACCGAACTACCTGGCCCTGTTCAGCGGCTCGACCCAGGACGTCCTCGATGACGACGTCCATGACGTCGCCGCGCCGAGCCTCGCCGACCAGCTGGAAACCGCGGGTCGGACGTGGAGGGTCTACGCCGAGAACCTGCCGTCCGGCAGCTGCTTTGCCGGCGAATCGTCGACGGGCGGACCGGACGGCTCGGGCCAGTACGTTCGAAGGCACAACCCGGCGATCAGCTTCGCCGCGATCCGGACCGTGCCGGAACGCTGCGCCAACGTCCGACCGCTGGCCGAGTTCCGGCCCGACGCCGCCGATTTCACGATGATCGTCCCGAACGCCTGTCACGCGATGCACGACTGCCCGGTCGCGAGCGGCGATGCCTGGTTGGGCGAGATCCTTCCGCGGATCCTCGATTCCCCGGCCTGGCGCGACGGGGGCGTCCTGTTCATCACCTTCGACGAGGGATCCGACCGCTCACCGCGGAACGAGGTTCCGACCCTGGTCATCGCGCCCGACGTCCCGCCCGGGTTCCGATCCGACACGCCACATTCCCACTTCTCGCTGCTCCGGACGATCGAGGAGGGTTTCGGCCTGCCCTGCCTGGCCGACAGCTGCCACGCCAACACGCTGGGGGAGTTCTTCGACCGCTGATCCGGCTCGGCGAGCCGATAGACTCGGACGGGTGCCGCCCCGGCTGCCACCGCACCGCGATCCCGCCGGCATCCAGGGCCGCCGGCCCGGGGACAGGCGCGTCCGCGTCGAGTTGGTCAAGCCCCGGGAATACGCCGTTCGCCCGCCGCGGCGCGTCCGCCGTCCGACCTCGCCGGCCGTCGTCCTGATCGCCGGGTTCGCGATCCTGATCGCGGTCGGAGCGGTCGTGCTGGCGCTGCCCGTGTCGTCGGCCAGCGGGACCTGGACGGATCCGATCGTGGCCCTGTTCACGGCGACCTCCGCGGTCTGCGTGACGGGTCTGATCGTCGTCGACACCGGGACCTACTGGAGCCCGTTCGGCCACCTCGCGATCGCCCTGTTGATGCAGGTCGGTGGGTTCGGCTTCATGACCGGCTCGACGCTCCTGCTGTTCCTGCTCGTGGGCCGGCGCACCGGCCTCCGTGATCGGGTCCTCGTGCAGGCCACGACGGACACGGCGAACCTCGGCCACGTCACCACCCTGGTGAAGCGAATTGCGGTCTTCACGCTCATCGCGGAGGTGGCCGGGACGGTGCTCCTCGGCGTGGCCTTCGCGCTCCGAGGCCAGGATCTCCTGGGCGCCGCGTGGTGGGGCGTCTTTCACTCGATCTCGGCGTTCAACAACGCCGGGTTCGACCTCGTCGGCGAGTTCCGCAGCCTCTCGCCGTACGTCGACGATCCGCTCGTCCTCGCGCCGATCGGCATCCTCATCGTGATCGGCGGCCTCGGCTTCGCGATCATCGGCGACGCCGTCGCCAAGCGCCGCTGGAGCCGCTGGGCCCTCGAGACGAAGCTCGTCCTGCCGACAACCCTGGCCCTCATCGCGGCCGGCACGCTGGCCATCGGCTGGTTCGACTGGAACAACCCCGAGACGCTCGGTGCGCTGCCCTCGGAGCAGCGTCCCCTCAACGCCCTGTTCGAGGCGGTGACCCTCCGCACGGCCGGCTTCTCGACGCTCCCCACCGGCTCGCTCGCCGAGCCATCGCTCATCGTGTTCATGGCCCTGATGTTCATCGGCGGCGCCTCGGGCTCGACCGCCGGCGGGATCAAGGTCAACACCTTCGTGATCCTGCTGGTGGCGATCGTGTCGACCGCCCGCGGGTTGCCGTCGGCGGTCGCCTTCGGCCGGCGGATCGCCCACCTGCTGATCTACCGAGCCCTGGCGATCGCCCTCCTCGGGATCGCGGGCGTGTTTCTCGTGGCCCTCGGTCTCGAGGCGCGCGGCGGGGGCCCCTTCCTCCGGGCGTTGTTCGAGACGATCTCGGCGGTCGGCACTGTCGGCGCGTCGACCGGGATCACGCGCGAGCTCTCCGATCCGGCTCGCCTCCTGATCGCCGTCGGGATGTTCGTCGGCCGCCTCGGACCGCTTACGCTCGTCGTGGCGTTGACCGCTCGGGCGCGGCCGGTGTCGCATCGGCCGGCCCTCGAGACGATTCGAATCGGGTGATCGTGAAGGGAGCGAGATGAAGCAATCCGTCCTCGTCATCGGCATGGGCCGCTTCGGCAGCGCCGCCGCGCGGGAGCTGATGGCCCTCGGCCACGAGGTCCTGGCCGTCGATCGCGACGAGGCGCCGATCAACGACATCGCGCCCGACGTGACCCACGCCATCCAGGCCGACGCCAGCGACGAGGACGCCCTGCGCGACATCGGCGCCGGTGAGTTCGACCACGCCATCGTCGCGATGTCCAGCGCGACCGAGGCCAGCATCTTCGCGACCATGGCCCTCCGCAATCTCGGCGTCCGGAACGTCATCGCCAAGGCGGCCTCGACGCTCCACGGCCGGATCCTCGAGCGGGTCGGCGCGTCCCGGGTCGTCTATCCGGAGCGCGAGATGGGCGCCCGCGTCGCGCATTCCTTCAGCGTCCCGAACGTCATCGACTATCTCGACGTGGCGCCCCAGTTCGGGATCGTCAAGGTTCGACCACCGGCGTCGTTCGTGGGCCGGTCGCTGCGCGAGCTCGACATCCCGGGCCGGCTGTCACTCACGCCGATCGCCATCCGGCGAGGCAACAATGTGACGGTCAACCCCCATCGCGACGACCGCATCGGCGAGGGCGACGAGCTGATCCTGATCGGCCTCGACGAGCGCCTCGCGGGCCTCGAGGGGTAGGCGGGCGACCTAGCCGAGGAACAGCGGCACGCCGGGCGCGAACGCCTGGACGACGAGGACGACCAGGTACGCCGCGAGCAGCAGCAGGCCGACCACGAGGTGAAGCTGGATGTTCGCGGCCATGACCGCCATCAGCCCATAGGGGTTGTCGTAGTTCGGCCGGAGGCCGTCGTGGACGCGCTTGGCCAGCGGGATCGTGACGAGGACGAGCAACGCCGTGATCGGCAGCAGGCCGACGCCCACGCCGCCGACGACCGCGGCGTAGACCGCGACGACCGCGGCGTCCCAGCCGAGAACGACCGTCTCGGGTGACCATCGAACCGGCAGCGTTCGCTTGCCGGCGTGGGCATCGCCGCGACGGTCCGGGATCTCGTTGACATACAGGATCAGGGCGACCAGTACGGCCACCGGGATCGAGGCGACGAACGGCTCCCACGACAAGCTGCCGCCGCTCTGGACCACGTAGGCGCCCAGGAGCATGAGCGGCCCGAAGCCGACCGCGACCGTGATCTCGCCGAGCCCCCGGTAGGCGAGCTTCAGCGGTGGCGCGGTGTAGGCGAGGCTGAGGGCCAGACCCACGACGCCGATCGCGAGCAGTGCCATCGAGCCCCGCGTCGCGAGCAGGACCAGGCCGATGAGCGCGGCGGCCACGTACAGCCCGCCCGCGATCGTGGCCATCTGCCGCAGCGACAGCAGCCCGTACTGGATCACCCGCGAGCCGCCGCTGTACTTCGTCGGCGTGACGTTGGCGTCGTCGGCGCCCTGGGCCGTGTCGAGCACGTCATTGGCGGTGTTCACGCCGAGGTGGACCAGCGACGCCCCGACCACGGTCAGCAGGGCCGCCAAGGGGTCGAAGAACCCGTGAGCCGCGGCGACGGCAATGCCCAGCACGACCGGCACGATCGTGGCCGACAGGAACGGCAGGCGCGTCGCGCGGAGGGTCAGCCAGCCAAGCGAGAGGCGGGGCTTCACGGGCGTCCCACGCTCCGCCGAGAGGGCGTCGAAGTAGCGCCGCGACTGACCGACGGAGCGCTCGGAGTACTCGAAGAACGGCGTCTCCTGCTCGTCCCAGCCCCACGCTGCCTCGCCGTGGAGGATGAGCCGGCCGTCGCCACCCGCCGTCGCACGGCCCCAGACCGTGACGTGCCGACGCTCGTCGTAGCCGTAGCCGGGCTGGGGCCGGATGTGGGAGCCGGTCAGCGAGACCTCGGCGTCGGCGGGGACCGCCAGGCCGGCCGGCGGCTCGAAGGCAGCCGTCGAAGCCTCCGGGTCGATGGTGGCCGTGACCGCGACGCTGAGGGGGTAGCCGGCGTCGTCGATCCACGTCAGGACGTGGTGGGGATAGCCCGCCAGCTTTCGCAGGCCGGCCTGGGCGTCGAGCGGCGGCGTCCGGCGCATCACGCGGCGACCCTTCGAACGTCGATGACCTCGGGTTGGCTGCCGGCGTCGCCGTCGGCCCAGTAGATCGCCCGGCGGGGCGTGATCTCGATCAGGGCCCGTTCGAAGAACAGCGGCAGGGCGACTCGCTGCTTCAGGAAGGCGACGATTGCCGGCTCCTTGCGCTCCCAGATCGGCAGCAGCCGCTCCCAGCCACCGTGCGGGTCCTCCTCGATGACCCGCGCATCGCCCTGGATCGTCGCCCGGTCGGTCCGACCGCCGACCGCCACCGAATCGGTGATCGACAGCGCGACCTTCGGGTTGACTCGAATGTGGTCCAGCTTGCGGCTGAACAACGCCGACGAGGTCAGGTAGATCCGCTCGCCGTCGTACAGCGGGATGAGCGGGTAGGTGATCGGCCGTCCGTCGGCGCGGACGACGGTCAGCTCGCCGACGAGCGCGGCGTCGAGGAGGCGCTCGATGGGCTCAGGCAGCGTACCCATGCGGTAGGTCCCCTTGGAGAGTTAAGTGCTACCGCACGATAGCATGTTTCACCGGCGGGTGTCGAGCAGCGCGATGGCATCCGGCGCCGGTCAGTCGCGCGCGACGAATCCCTCGACCAGGCGCCGCCGGGTCCGCGGCCCGATCGCGAGACCGCACTCGACGTAGCCATCCACGGAGCCGAAGCCCCGCCGCATCTCGTCGAGTCCCGTCTGGAGATAGTCGGGTCGGGCCTCCATGAACGGCTCGAGGATCTTGGGGTCGCCGCCCTGGGCGGCAAACTGGTCGTAGAGCTCGCCGCGCAGCGATTCGAGCTCATCGTTGCTCGCCAGGTAATCGGCCATGACCTCGTCCTCGTTGACCCCGAGGAGCAGCAGCAGAACGGCCAGGATCCAGCCGGTTCGATCCTTGCCGGTCGTGCAGTGGACGACGGCGGGCGCGGTGCCGGCCGTCGCGAGGTCGACCAGAACTCGGTGGTAGGCCTGGCGGGCGCTGGTCAGGTTCACGAAGTCGCGGTAGCGCGCAGCGAACAGTCGCTCGCCCCGTCCGCGTCCGAGCAGCTGCCGCGCCCGAACGGGGTCGGCGAGCAAGGCGACCATCTGCGCCGGATTGCTCTCGGGTCCCGTGGCGTCGCGCAGGACGTCCGCGACGACGTAGGACGCCCCGCCAGGCACTCGATGGGTCTCCGGCCACAGCTCGCGCTCGCCCGCGGTTCGAAGGTCGAAGATCGTTCGAACGCCGAGCTCGGCGAGGAACTGGCGAACCCCGGGCCCCGAACGAGCCAGGTCGGTGGAGCGGAAGAGCAGCCCCCGTCGGACAACCCGGCCGTCGCGCGTTCGATGGCCACCGACGTCACGAAAATTGGACATGGCCGACGGCGCCGGCGGCGGGAGCAGCTGGCTGATCGGGGGCGTCATGAGGGCGTTCGTGGCGGACTCCCAGGCTCTCGATGACGGTACCGCGCCGGCCCGAGTCGGTTGGAGGGCCGTTCGGCCCGAAGTGCCGCGACCGCCTGCCCCTCGATCCCGGCCGGCCCGCCCCGTCTCGGATACGATTCCGCGCCCATGTCCAGCGCATCCCCCATGTCGAGCGCCGCCCCACTGATCCGCGCCCGCGGACTGACGAAGCGCTTCGGCGCCTTCACCGCCGTCGACGGCATCGACTTCGACGTCGCCAAGGGCGAGGCGTTCGGTTTCCTCGGACCGAATGGCGCCGGCAAGACCTCGACGATGCGGATGATCGGCTGTACCTCGCCGATCAGCGATGGTCAGCTGGAGATCCTCGGCCTCGATCCCGTCCGCGACGGCCCCCGGATCCGGTCGCGGCTCGGTGTCGTGCCCCAGGAGGGCAACCTCGACAACGAGCTGACCGTCCGCGAGAACCTGATCATCTATGGCCGCTACTTCGGCCTGCCGCGCGACGAGTGCGCCCGCCGCGCCGACGAGCTGCTGGAGTTCGTGCAGCTGGCCGACCGCGGCAAGGACCTCGTCGAGCCGTTGTCGGGCGGCATGAAGCGGCGCCTGACGATCGCCCGCTCGCTGATCAACGAGCCCGACCTCATCCTGCTCGACGAGCCGACGACCGGGCTCGATCCCCAGGCCCGGCACCTGCTGTGGGATCGCCTGTATCGCCTCAAGCAACGCGGCGTGACGCTGGTCCTGACGACCCACTACATGGACGAGGCCGAGCAGCTGTGCGATCGGCTCGTCGTCATGGACAAGGCCCGGATCGTCGCCGCGGGCTCGCCGCAGCAGCTCATCGACCGCTACTCCAGCCGCGAGGTCGCTGAGTTCCGGTTCGCGCCCGGAATCCAGGAGACTCTCGACGGCCAGCTGGCGGGCCTGGCCGAGCGGATCGAGCGGCTGCCGGACCGGGTCCTCCTCTACGCCGACGACGGCGAGGCGGTCGTGATCGCCGCCCGCGACAAGGGCATCCACCCCGAGACCGTGCTCGTCCGGCGTTCGACGCTCGAGGACGTCTTCCTGCGGCTGACCGGCCGCTCGCTGATCGATTAGGCGGGCCCGGGATGGCGGCAATCACCCGGCCGGCGCCGCAGCCCGCCGCCGCCCGCTGGCCGGCGATGGCCCGGGTCGTCGAGCACCGCGCGCTGCAGTACCGACGGACCTTCCGGGCCTCGATCTTCGGCTCGTTCGTCCAACCGGTGCTGTTCCTGGCGGCGATGGGCATCGGCCTCGGGAGCTACGTCGATCGGGCCGGCGGCGGGCTCTTGGGTGACCTCAGCTACCTCCAGTTCCTGGCTCCGGGCCTGCTGGCCGCGGCGGTCATGCAGACCGGGTCGTTCGAGGCGATGTTCCCGATCCTGGGAGGCCTGCAGTGGAACCGAACGTTCCACGCGATGTACGCGACCCCGATCCGGCCCCGCGACATCGCCCTCGGCAACTTCGCCTGGATCACGATCCGGCTCTTGATGGTCGGGACGTCGTTCGCCGTCGTGATCGCGGCCTTCGGGGCGGTCCGGCAACCGGCCGCGCTGCTGCTGGCCGTTCCGGTCGCCGTCCTGACCGGGCTGGCCTTCGCCATCCCGATCGCGGCCTTCTCGGCGACCCAGCGGCGGCCCGACGGCTTCTCGACGATCTTCCGCTTCGGGCTCACGCCGCTGTTCCTGTTCAGCGGCACGTTCTTTCCGATCACGAACCTGCCGGAGCTCATCCGGCCGATCGCGTGGCTCTCGCCGCTGTGGCACGGCGTGGACCTCTCCCGCGCGATTCTCCTCGGCACCGTCGCTGACGCGCCGCTCCTGGCGATCGCCCACCTGGCCGTCCTGGGTGCCCTCATCGTGATCGGCGCGCTCGTCGCGTTCCGGACGGTCGCCGCGCGCCTGGAGCGTGGCTGAGGCCGCTCGATGACGGCGCTGCGCATCACCCCGCTCATGGCCTTCGGGAGCCGGCGCGCGCTGTGGGTCGTCGAGCGGAACCTGCTCGTCTACCGGCACTCGTGGCTGATGCTGTTCTCGGGCTTCTTCGAGCCGCTCTTCTACCTGCTCTCGATCGGCTTCGGCCTCGGCGCCCTGGTCGGCCAGGTGAGCGGGCCCGGCGGCCAGCCGATCCCGTACTCGGTCTTCGTCGCGCCGGCGCTCCTGGCCGCGTCATCGATGAACGGGGCCATCGTCGAAAGCACCTTCAACTTCTTCTTCAAGATGACCTACGACAAGACGTTCGCCTCGATGCTTTCGACTCCCCTCTCGCCGGCCGACATCTCGCTCGGCGAGCTGCTGTGGGCGCTGATGCGCGGCGGCCTCTACGCCATCGGCTTCCTCGCGGTCATGGTCGTCCTCGGGCTCGTGCGCTCGCCGCTGATCGTGCTGGCCTTGCCGGGCGCGCTGCTCATCGGCTTCGCCTTCGCGGCGGTCGGCATGGCGGCCACGTCGTTCATGCGGACGTGGCAGGACTTCGACCTCATCCAGCTCGTGATCCTGCCGATGTTCCTGTTCAGCGGGACGTTCTTCCCGCTCGAGTCGTACCCGGAGCCGCTGCGCCTCGTCGTCCAGCTGACTCCGCTGTACCACGGCGTCGACCTGCTGCGCGGCTTCGTGACCGGCGTCGTCGGCCCCCAGACGCTCGTCCACGTCGCCTACCTCACGGTCCTCGGCGTGGCCGGCCTGGCGGTCGTCTCGCGCCGCCTCG
>VEOW01000077.1 GCA_012026785.1 Chloroflexota bacterium
CCGGTCGCGAGCTCGACCGCCTGCCCCTCGGTGATCAGCTCCTCGATCGGGGCTTCCGCCAGGGCGCGGCGAACGACCTCGAGCAGATCCGCGCGCGGAGCTGCGCCGCTGATGCTTCGCTGGAACGCCAGCGACAGGGCCAGCTCGCGGTGGGCCCGGCCGAAGGTCGGCTCGGACAGGATCCGGTCGCCGATCTGGCCGGCGGCCACGCGCTCGTCCATCGCCATCCAGCCGCTCGCGACGTAGCCCGCCTCCAGGAGGGCGGCCGTCGGATCCGACCGATCAGCCAGCTCCGCCAGGCCGCGCTTGAACGTTCGAGCGGCCGTCGCATGGTCGGCTCGCTCGTGATGGGCGTGGCCCAGCTCCAGGAGCAGGCGCGCGCGATCCGAGGGGTCGGTCGTCAGTTGGAGCGCCTCCTCGAAGCGCTCGATCGACTGCGGCAAGCCGGCCGCCGTGTCGGCCCGCGCGAGGTCGACCGTGACGGGCAGCCGCTGGTCCCCGGCGGGTGGCTCCTCGATGGCCCGCCGGAGCAGCCTGGCGGCAACCCCCGGCTCCCCGCGACCGGTCGCGACCCGCGCGGCAGCCATGAGCAGCTCGACGACGTGCGGGTCGCCGGTGCGCTCGGCCTCGAGGAGCTGTGCGCCGACGACGCCGGCCGGGGCGCCGGCGGCCGCGAGCAGCAGGGCCGCCTCGCGATGACGCCGGGCGCGGGTGATGGGCGGAATCCCCTCGTAGACCGCGTTCTGGACGATCGGGTGAAGGAACGCCAGCTCGCCGGCCGGCGCCAGGATCGCGGCATCGACCAGTCGGCTCACGACGGCCTCCTCGGCCCCCGCTTCCAGGCCTGCGAGTGCGGCGGCCCGCGGGATCGTCGCCGCCTCGCCGAGGATCGCGACCGCCTCGGCCAGTCGTCGAGCCTCGGGCGGCAGCCGTCCGATCCGATCGGCAACGAACCGGCCGACGCGCTCGGGCACCAGCCCCGAGAGATCGGCGTTCGCCTCCTCACCGTCCGCCTCGTCACCATCCCCGTCCACCCCCGACCGTCGAAGCTCCCAGGCCAGCTCGGTCACGAAGTAGGGGTTGCCGCGCGTGGCAGACCAGCAGACGTCGACGAGCTGGGGCGCCGGCGGCCGGCCGAGGAGGGCCGCGAGCATGTCTCCCACGGCCGCCTTCGTGAGCGGCGACGGCTCGAGGTGGATCGCGTCGCGGTGACCCCGCAACAGTCGCCCGACCTCGGAATCGGCGACGCCCTCGCCGGTCCGGAACGCCGCCACGACCGCCACCGGGAGCTCGGCGACCCGCTGGCCGAGGTAGTGGAGGAAGCGAAGGCTGGCCTCGTCCGCCCACTGGGCGTCGTCGACCGCGAGGACGAGCGGTGCCTGCTCGGCGAGGTTGAGCGTCAGCCAGTACAGGCCGTGGAGCACCGCATAGGGATCACCCGCGCTCGATGGGCCGGTCCCTTCGATCCCCAAGAGTCCGGCAGTCTGCACGGCGGGCCCGTTGAGCAGTCCCTCGAGGTCGACCTGCGGGTCGCGCACTGGCCTCCCGAAGAGCTCCGCCACCACCCCATAGGGGTAGCCGCGTACCAGCTCGTTGCCACGGGCCAGGAGCGGCCGCAGTCCAAGCTCGGGTGCCGCCGCGAGGGCTTTTTCGAGGATCGTCGACTTGCCGATGCCGGCCTCGCCCTCGATGACGATCAGGCGGCCTGTGCCGCCGGCTGCGGCCGCCAGCGCTCGCCGGACGGCAGCGAACTCGGCGGCGCGTTCGAGCACCGGAGGCTGGCGTCCCGGAGACGGGGCTGACGCTGCGCTCGCCCGCATGCACCTCGGCGGATCGCGCCAATTTCTGGGGTCTGTACCCGAGTGCCCCCGAGCATACCCGTCCATACCGTTGTGGCGCACGTGCTGGGGGTGGGCCGGGGGCCGCCCCAGCGTGCGAGGGCATCGAGGGAAGGATGACGAGCGAGCGCGACGCATATGCGGTTCTGGACGTCGATCCGGGCGCGGCGGGATGGGCTGTCCGGGCGGCCTACCGGGCCCTCGCCCGTCGCTACCACCCCGATGGGTTCGAACCGGACGTCCGCCGAATGACGGAGATCAACCGGGCCTACGACCAGCTTCGAACCGAGGACCGCCGTCGAGCCTACGATCGCTGCCGGCGCCTGGTCGCCGTGGGCCCCGGCCCGGCCGTGGCTCGCGGCCCAGGGGCACGTCCGGGGCAGGCGTTCGCAGCCGAGGCGCCCGTCGCGCTCGGCGGCCTTGCCGGGCGGATCGCCCAGGCCGAGCGCGATGCCTCGCCAGTCATCGACTTCGGCCAGTACGCCGGCTGGCGGATCAGCGACGTCGCGCGGCTCGATCCCAATTACCTGCGCTGGCTCAGCCGCCACTCGGCCGGGGTCCGCTACGCGGCCGCAATCGCCCAGGCCCTCGGCGGCAACGTCGGCCGCCGCGCCGCGATGGTCCGCTAGCGTTCCTGCGGAGACCTAGCCCGCGACCCCTGCCGCGGCAGGGCGCGGCGGCCGTTCGTGCGCGGCCGGCTTTGCGGCGTGCGCCGGCTCGGGCTCGACGACGGCCGGCGGCCAGTTGCCGGTCAGGTAGGCGTTGATCGATTCGGCGGACTTCTTGCCGTCGCCCATCGCGAGGATGACGGTCGCGGCGCCGCGGACGATGTCGCCGCCGGCGAAGACGCCCGGCATGCTCGTCATGCCGTGCTCGTCGGTCACGATGTAGCCCCACTTGTTGATCTCGAGATCCGGGGCGGTCTGGGTGAGCAGGGGATTGGACCGCGTCCCGATGGCCACGACCAGCATGTCGCACGGCATCTCGAACTCGGAGCCCTCGATCGGCTCGGGTCGGCGGCGGCCGGAGTCGTCTGGCTCGCCGAGGGCCATCCGGATGCACCGGATCCCGGTTACCCAGCGGTTCTCGTCACCAAGCACCTCGGTCGGCGCGACGAGGAACTCGAAGATCACGCCCTCCTGCTCGGCGTGGTGGACCTCTTCGGCGCGCGCCGGCAGCTCGTCGTGCGATCGCCGATAGACGATCGTGGCGGACGCCGCGCCGAGGCGGCGGGCCGTTCGAACGGCGTCCATCGCGACGTTGCCGCCGCCGACGACGACGACCCGCTGGCCGTGCAGGAGCGGCGTGTCCGCCTCGGGATCCCAGGCGCCCATGAGGTTGACCCGGGTCAGGTACTCGTTGGCCGAGTACACGCCCTTGAGGTTCTCGCCTGGCACGTTCATGAACACCGGCAGGCCCGCGCCGACCGCGATGAACACGGCATCGAAGCGCTCGCGCAGCTCGGGCAGGGTGTAGGTCTTGCCGATGATCGCGTCGGCCTCGATCTTCACGCCCTGCGCGACCAGCCGATCGACCTCGGCCTGGACGATGTCCTTCGGTAGCCGGAACTCCGGGATGCCGTAGATCAGCACACCGCCGGCGGCGTGGAACGCCTCGAACACGGTGACGTCGTAGCCGCGCTTGACGAGCTCGCCGGCGGCGGTCAGCCCGGCCGGCCCGGATCCGACGATCGCGACGGACTTGCCGGCCTGCGCGGCCGGCGAACGTGCCAGCTCGTCGGCGTGGGCCATCGCCCAGTCGGCGACGTACCGCTCGAGGTGGCCGATGGCGACCGACTTGCCGGTCTTGGCCCGCAGACAGACCTTCTCGCACTGCGATTCCTGGGGGCAGACGCGGCCGGTGACGCAGGGCAGGGCGTTGTCGTCGAGGAGGCTCGCCGCGGCGGCCTTCACGTCGCCGTCGCGCAGCAGGCGGATGAACTGCGGGATGTTGACCCGCACGGGGCAGCCGTCGATGCAGTACGGCTTGGGGCACTGCAGGCAGCGCTCGGCCTCGATCAGCGCCAGCTGCTCGGTCAGCCCGAGGTTGACCTCGGCGAAGTTGGCGGCCCGGATCTGGGGCTCCTGCTCGGGCATGTCGACCCGCTTGAGCTGCATCCGCTCCTTCTGGGTGAGGGCGGGCCTCGGCTCCGGCGCCGGCGGCTCTTGCTCGAGCGTCATCGGGCGCCTCCCGCGGCTCCAGCCGCCGCCGGCGCGGCCACGCCGCCACGCTCCCCGGTCTTGAGGCCGACCTTGCAGGCCTCGCGGCGCTCCAGCGCCGCCCGTTCGAACGGCCGGTACGTCGTCAGCCGGTCGGCGAGCTCGTCGAAGTCGACCTTTCGACCGTCGAACTCCGGCCCGTCGACGCAGGCGTAGCGGGTGACGCCGTCGACCGTGACCCGGCAGCCGCCGCACATGCCCGTCCCGTCGACCATGATCGGGTTGAGGGAGACGGTCGTCGGGACGTCGAGGGGCTTGGTGAGCGCGACGACGGCCCGCATCATCGGGACCGGCCCGACCGCGAAGACCTCGTCGATCCCGCCCGCCTCGAGGGTGTCCTTGAGGGCCTCGGTCACGAAGCCCGGCCGGCCGTAGCTGCCATCGTCGGTGCAGGTGACCACCTCGCCGCACCGCGCCAGGTCGTCCTCGAGGATGACCCACTCCCGCGAGCGGCCGCCGATGATGCTCGTGACCCGCACGCCGCGGCGCGCCAGCTCCCGAGCGATGGGCAGGATGACGGCGGTGCCCACGCCGCCACCCACGCACACGACTCGGCCCGATTCGGGCAGCTCGGTCGGCTTGCCCAGCGGGCCCGCGATCCCGGCGATGACGTCGCCCGGCTGGAGCTCGACGAGATCGAAGGTGCTCTTGCCGACGGCCTGGATGACCAGCGAGATCGTGCCGGCCTCGGGATCGCCGTCGGCGATCGTGAGCGGGATCCGCTCGGCGCCGTGCCCGAGATGCACGATCACGAACTGGCCGGGCTTTCGAATCTGGGCGATCCGGGGCGCCTCGACGACCAGCCGGTAGACGTTGGGGGAGAGCTGCTCGTTGGTCAGGACGCGGTGCAAGGACAGACTCCGAGCTGCGGCATTTCCAGCCCCGATGCTCGCCGCTCGCGTCCGTCCCGCGCAGCCCCGGATTGCCCGGTTCTCGGGGGCCGAAGGTCACCTCGCCTCCGGGACCCAATACCCCCGGGTACCCGCCTCCGTCCGTTCGAAGCGACACCTTGGCGATTTCTCAACTGAGTTGAACGCTGTGGGGCGTATCTGCCAGTTCGCGCCGGCCTGGACATGTCCGTCGTCGCGAAGTTGTCCCGCCATGAGTACAGGGAGGGACAAATCGCGGCGGTTGCCGTGTAGCCCGGGGCGCGTGGCCCTCGATCTCCGAGCTCCAACGGGCCGCGAGCGGCGCTGCCGTTCAACTCAGTTGGCAAAGCGGCGGGATGCGCGCGATCCCGGCGAAGGCGGGAGCTCTATACCCGAGCCGCGTCTCCCCCCGCCGCGCCACTACACCGTGCCACGACCGGCGCGCCCAGGTAGGCCCGACCCGAGCCGCCGCATCGTGGTGGTCAGCTCGCGTCAGCGGAACGGCCGACGAGGGCGGCGTCCTTGCCCTTCGGCCAGTACAGCTCCTTCTTGACGTGGAACTCGGGGAAGCCCCGGGCCATCAGCTCGCGCTCCACGTTCAGGATCATGTCGGGATTGCCGCAGATGTAGACGACCGTGCGGTCGGGACGCAGGCCGTACTCGCGGCAGACGTCGGTCACGATCGCCTCGACGCGGCCGGTCCGGCCCTGCCAGCCGGCGTTGCGCGGGTCGCTGGGGCGCGAGACCGTGGGCACATAGTGGAGCGGGTACGTGCCCTCCCGTTCGTACGACTCGAGCTCCGGCACGTAGCCCAGCTCATCGGCGAAGGACACGCCGTTCAGCATGATCGTCTTGCGCGGCTGGCTGTCGATCATCGACTGGCGGATCATCGAGATGAACGGCGCGATGCCGGTCCCGGTCGAGACGAACAGGTGCGTCCGGTTGTCGTTCGGTTCCAAGAGGAAGCGGCCCTTCGGGCCGATCATCCGCATCCGGTGATGGAGCGGCAGGCGCCACAGCAGCGTCGTAAAGCGCAGGATCGGCACCAGTCGCACGAACAGCTCGTAGCCGGCCGTTCCGGCCTCGGCCGGCGCCGAGGCGACCGAGTACGGCCGCTGGATGAGCTTGCCGTCGGCGAAGACACCGGTCGTCATGTACTGGCCGGGTTCGAAATGCGTCGCCTGGCCTTCGAACTTGACCCAGAAGTAGCCGAGCTCGTCGGTCAGGTCGACGCGCTTGACGAGCGTCGCGTTGTACTGTGGCGCGTCCGCATCGATGACGCGCCTGTCGGGTTCGTTGTGGGTCATGGCCTCCTCGTCGAGGGCGCGTTCGCTCAGAGTCTATCGGCGCGGCTCCACTGCCGGGGTCCGAGGCAGCGCGCCGGTACAATCGCTGGGACCAGGAACCGGAACGAGTTTCCGCACGGGTCGTCGGAGCCGGCGGCCCGGCCCAGCGCCCGAAGGAGCCCGCCGCGATGACCGTCGCTCCCACCACATCCGATCGCGCCCACAAGGCCGCCAAGCGCTACATCTACGCCTGGGGCGACGGGGCCGCCGAGGGCAACGGCGAGATGAAGGACTTCCTCGGCGGGAAGGGCGCGGGGTTGGCCGAGATGACCCGCGCGGGCCTGCCCACGCCGCCCGGCTTCACGATCACGACCGAGGCCTGCAACGACTACTTCGCCGCCGGCGAGACCCTCCCCGATGGCCTCTGGGATGACGTCCTCGAGGCGATGCGCGAGGTCGAGGCGCGGACCGGCAAGGGCTTCGGCGATCCGACGAACCCGCTGCTGGTGAGCGTCCGCTCGGGGGCCAAGTTCTCGATGCCCGGGATGATGGACACCGTCCTCAACCTCGGGCTGAACGAGGCGACCCTGAAGGGCCTCATCGACCTGACCGGTAACGAGCGCTTCGGCTGGGATGCCTACCGGCGCTTCATCCAGATGTTCGGCCGGATCGTGCTGGGCGTGAAGGCCGAGCGCTTCGATGAGCTCCTCGAGGAGCGCAAGCACGCTCACGGCCCCGACGCGCGCGACACCGACCTGACCGTCGACGACCTGAAGGCGCTTGCCGGCGAGTTCAAGACGGTCGTGAAGGAAGACACCGGGCGCGACTTCCCGACCGACCCCTATGAGCAGCTCGACCTGGCGATCAAGGCCGTCTTCGCGAGCTGGTTCGGCAAGCGGGCCCGCGACTACCGCAACTCCCAGAAGATCGCGCACGACCTCGGCACCGCGGTGAACGTCGTGACGATGGTCTTCGGCAACATGGGCGACGACTCCGGGACCGGAGTGGCCTTCACCCGCGACCCGAACTCCGGCGCCAACGAGCTGTTCGGCGAGTACTTGACGAACGCCCAGGGCGAGGACGTCGTGGCCGGCATTCGAACGCCGGCGAAGATCAGCCACCTGGCCGATGACATGCCCGACGTCTACGACGAGTTCCAGCGGATTGGCGAGCAGCTGGAGCGCCACTACCGCGACGTCCAGGACCTCGAGTTCACGATCGAGCGCGGCCGGCTGTACATGCTCCAGACCCGCAGCGCCAAGCGGACCGCGGCGGCGGCGGTGAAGATCGCCGTTGACATGGTCCGCGAGGGCCTCATCAGCGAGGCCGAGGCGGTCGCCAGGATCGAGCCGACCCAGGTGGACCAGCTCCTCCGGGCGACATTCGACCCCAAGGCCCTCAAGGACGCCACGCGGATCGTGAAAGGCCTCAATGCTTCGCCGGGCGCGGCGGTCGGCCGGGCGGTCTTCGATGCCGACACAGCGGTCGAATGGGTGGACCGCGGCGAGAGGGTCATCCTCGTCCGGATCGAGACCTCGCCCGACGACTTCCACGGCATGGCCGCGGCCGAGGGCATCATCACCGCCCGCGGCGGGGCGACGTCGCACGCCGCGGTCGTCGCGCGCCAGATCGGCAAGCCGTGCGTCGCCGGCTCCGCCGACCTCGCCATCGACTACGCCAGGGACGCGGCGTCCTGCGCCCGGACCGGCATCTCGTTCCGCGAAGGCGACTGGATCAGCCTCGACGGCACGACTGGCGACCTGTACCTCGGCCAGCTGCCGACCGTCCAGGCCCGCTTCGAGGACCAGCCGGAGCTGCAGCAGATCCTTGACTGGGCCGACGACATCCGGCGGATGGGCGGCTGGACCAACGCCGACAAGCCCGAAGAGGCCGCCCAGGCGCGGGGTTATGGCGCGGAGGGCATCGGCCTCTGCCGGACCGAGCACATGTTCCGCGAGGGCGAGCGGCTCGAGATCGTCCGCGGGGCGATCCTCGTCGCCGCGGCGGCCACCCGCGTCAAGGCCAAGGCGGCCGCCGGCGAAACGCTCGAGGCCGAGGAGCGCGAGGCCGTCGCGACCTTCGACGCCGCGATGGCGGTGCTGGAGAAGCTCCAGCAGGGCGACTTCGAGGGCATCTTCCGGGCGATGGACGGGCTGCCCGTGGTGATCCGCCTCATCGACCCGCCGCTCCACGAGTTCCTGCCGAACCTCGAGGAGCAGCTCGTCAAGGTCACCCGCGCCGAGGCCTCCGGTGGAGCCTCGGCGGAGGACCAGGAGCTGCTTCGCACGATCAAGTCGATGCACGAGCAGAACCCGATGCTCGGCCTCCGCGGCGTGCGCCTGGGCCTCATGATTCCGGACTTCGTGAAGGTCCAGACCCGGGCGATCCTCAATGCCCAGATCGCCGTCAAGCAGGCCGGCGGCAACCCGATCGCCAAGATCATGATCCCGCTCGTCGGGCACGTGAACGAGCTGGCTCGAACCCGCGAGCTGCTGGAGGCCGAGGCCCAGGCGGTCGAGGAGGCGGCCGGGGTGGAGGTCGACTACAAGTTCGGGACGATGATCGAGGTCCCGCGCGGGGCCCTGACCGCCGACGAGATCGCCAAGGAGGCGAGCTTCTTCAGCTTCGGCACGAACGACCTGACCCAGATGACCTTCGGCTACTCCCGCGACGACGCCGAGGGCGGCTTCCTCCTGAAGTACGTCGAGGACAAGATCCTGCCGGTCAACCCGTTCCAGACGCTCGACGACGCGGTCGCCGACCTGATGCGGATCGCGGTCGAGAAGGGCAGGGGAGCGCGGCCCGACCTGGAGGTCGGGATCTGCGGCGAGCACGGTGGCGATCCCGAGTCGATCGCGAAGTGCGAGCGCATCGGCCTCGACTACGTGTCCTGCTCGCCGTTCCGGGTCCCGGTGGCCCGCCTCGCGGCGGCCCAGGCCACCCTTGCGGCGCGCGCATCCCTGGCCGAACGCGACAAGTAGCTCCGCCGTGCCCGGCCATCGCGTCCTGATCGTCGGCGGCGGGTTCGGCGGGCTGTACGCGGCCAAGACCCTCGACGGCGACGGGCGCTTCGACGTCACGATCGTCGATCGCCACAACTACCACCTCTTCCAGCCGCTGCTGTACCAGGTCGCAACCGGCGCGCTCGCGCCCGGCGAGATCGCCCAGCCGCTGCGGAGCATCCTGCGCAAGTACCGCAACCAGACTGTCCTGCTCGGCGAGGCCGTCGGCCTGGACCCTGAGAAGCGGCGTGTCCTGATGTCCGACGGCGGACCGATCGAGTACGACAGCCTCGTCGTCGCGACCGGCGCCCGCCATTCGTACTTCGGCAACGACGAGTGGGCGAGGTTCGCCCCGGGCCTGAAATCGATCGACGATGCGACCCTCATCCGGCGGCGGATCCTGATCGCCTTCGAGGCGGCCGAGCGCGAGCACGCACCGGAGCTCCGGCGCGAGTGGATGACGTTCGTCGTCGTCGGCGGCGGGCCGACCGGGGTGGAGCTCGCGGGCTCGCTGGGCGAGATCGCCCACGACACGCTGCGGCGCGACTTCCGCTCGATCCACCCGCCCGACGCCCGGATCATCCTCGTCGAGGCGCTCGATCGAGTCCTGCCGCCATACCCCGAAGGGCGTTCGAAGTCAGCCCGCCGTCAGCTCGAACGGCTGGGCGTGGTCGTTCGAACGGGCACCCGCGTGGTCGGCATCGACGAGCATGGGGTGGACGTCGAAACCGCCGATGGCCGGGAACGGATCGGCGCCAAGACCGTCCTCTGGGCGGCGGGCGTCCAGGCCTCGTCGTTCGCTCGGAAGGTCGCCGAGGCGACCGGGGCCGAGACCGACAAAGCCGGTCGGGTCAAGGTCGAGCCGGGCCTCACGATCCCGGGCCATCCCGAGATCTTCGTGGTCGGCGACGCGGCGATCCAGCCCGGCGGGCCGAACGGCGGCCCGGTGCCCGGTGTGGCCCAGGGCGCGATTCAGCCCGGGCGCTACGTGGCGCGGGTTCTGAAGGGCCGCCTGGAGGGTCGGCGCCTCGGGCCGTTTCGCTACCGGAACCTCGGCGACGTGGCGGTCATCGGGCGCCTGTCCGGCGTCACCAACATCCCGTGGCTCGGACCGTTCGGCCGGGCCGGAGGCTTCCTCGCCTGGGCCCTCTGGCTCGGCATCCACATCGTCTACCTGATTGGCTTCGCCAACCGCATCCTGGTCATCACCCGCTGGGCCTGGAGCTTCCTGACCCATGGCCGGGGCTCGCGCCTCATCACCGGCCAGCCACTTGTGCCCGACATCGAGGAACCGGAGCCACCGGCGTGACCGACGAGCTGGAGATCCGCGACAACCCCGAAGCCCGTCGCTACGAGGCCCGGATCGGCGACCAGCTGGTGGGCTGGGTCGAGTACGGTCGCGTCGGGACTCGCCTCGTCGCGATCCACACGCGGGTGCCGCCGGAGTTCGGCGGTCGCGGCATCGGCAGCGCCCTCGTTCGAGCGGTCGTCGCAGACGTCCGGGCCGCCGGCCACACGATCACCCCCCGCTGCCCGATGTTCGTCCGCCATTTCGAACGGCATCCCGAGGATGCCGACCTGGTCGCTCGACCGGGCCGGGCGTAAGGGGCTTGTCCGGGCCTGGGGCCGAAACGGGGCACCTCCTAGCGGGCTCGTCGGATCTCGGGTCGAATGACCCCCAGCCGGCGCTGCCGGTCGACGAGGTGCAGGCCCCGTTCGGGATCGGCCACCGGTGCCAGCGACGCGGCAAAGGCTTCGCGGTCGGCCTCGAGGCACTCGCAGCTCGCGGCCTCCAGTCGATCGGTGTCAAGGACGTGCACGGTGCCTCGCCGGAACTCGGCCGCGCCGGCCCGGGCGAAGCGCGCGCCAACCGTCGAGACGGCCGGGCGGGACACGCCGAGCAGGTCGGCGAATGCCTCCTGCGTCAGCGGGAAGGCGGAGTTCCCGATGCGATCGTGGGCCAGGGTGAGCCACCGGGCGGCCCGCTGGTCGAGGCTGTGGAGACGGTTGCAGGCGACCGTCTGGGCGAGGTGGACGAGCATCGCCATGCCGTACTGTCGAAGGACGGTGCGCAGGCCCTCGCTGCGGCGCATCGCACTGCGGAAGCGTTCTGGCGACATCGCGTACGCCACGCCCGGGACGAGCACCGCGGCGTCCATGCCGCCGAGCTCCCCGATCATCGCCCCGAGGCCGACCATCCCCTCCGGGCCCACGATGCTCACGCCAGCCGTGCGGCCGTCGGCCATCGTGACCGATAGGGCCACGATCGCCGACTCCGGGAAGTAGACCCGGCGGATCGGGCCGTGGGCGTGGGTCAATGGCCGCTCGGCGTCGAGTCGGACTCGCTCGAGGTGGCGGGAGATCTCGTCGAGCTCCCGCTGCGGCAGCGCCGCCAGCAGGCGGGACGCGTGCGGCGCACCCGTACCCATGCTTGCAAGCCTGCCTCGGACGGGATTGCAGGCGTCTCACGCCAACTGTTCCGGGGTTGACAGAACCGCAACGCCGGTGGGGGCTAGCCTCTCGACTGTCACGAACCTGCAATACTCGGAGCCACCACATGGCGATCTCGGAGCAACCCGCCACGCCCGAAGCCCGGCGAATCGAGGCCAGGTCCACCCGCCTCGTCGCCACGCTGGCCGCCGTCGGCCAGCCGACCGCCAAGTGGGCCGAGGTCGTCGAACGGGTCAACGTCGCGCTCTGGCGGATGGTCCATCCCCTGGGCGCCCACCGCTGGCGGGACGGCTACGAGGTGGACGTGGACCGTGGCTGGACCCAGTACCGCGGCTCGCGCTGCACGATCTGCGACGAGCCCTGGGAGGGCTGGTAGAGCGCGATCCGCGCTCCTGCTACCCCGCTACCGACGGCGATCGACCCGTGAGGCGCTGGCGCCTCCCCGGAGGCGTCCCCAGAGCCATCCGATCGCGCTGAGCGCGAGCAGCCGGCGCGCGCCGAGGAGTCGGTAGAGCAGCAGGCCTCGAATCCAACCGAGCATCCATCGAGGCTGGCGGCCTCCGCCTTGCCGCCGCCCCCCTGCACGTCCGCTCCCGGACACGGGCACCTGACAATCCACCTTGCCGCGCAGGCGTACTGATGGCGGCCCGGGTCAGAGTTGTCGCCGGGCACCGGCCCATGGTCGGCTGACGAAGGTCAGGATTTCCAAACAGCTCCGTCTCGGGCTGAATGGCCGCTATGGCGGAATCGGCTCGAGCCGACGGCCGCCGGGGGAGCCGAAGGCGCGCACAGCGGGGTCGGCGGGAGCGCGGACAGAGCCTGGTCGAGTTCTCGATCGTCCTGCCCGTGATGCTGGCGATGGTCGGCGTGATCATCGACGCGGCCCGGCTGTACCAAGCGTGGACGACTCTCGAATCGGCAACCCGCGACGCGGCCCAGTACCTGGCCACGAGCGACCCGGACCCGACCTCCGACGATCACACGACCGCCGGCCTTGACGCCGACCAGAAGGCCCTGTTCATCGTCGAGCGAGCGACGCGCCTGACCTTCCAGCGGCCGTCGGTGCAGGGCGTCCTGAACGGCTGCGACCAGCAGCCCAAGCTGACCACGACCTTCAGCGAGAGCACGGCCCTGGCCGATGGCGGCAACGCCGCCTATCCGGTCGCGACCGCCAAGGTCATGACCTGCGTGCCGTTCCGAACACTGTTCGCGTACCCGTTCCTGACCACCGACGGCGCCTGGATCCTGCGCAGCGAGCGCGAGATCAGCGTGATCGTGGGCCGCTAGCGATGCTCCAGCGCTGGCTGCGAGGGCGCCGCGAGGGGCAGGCCCTGGTCGAGGTCGCGCTCGTTGCCCCGCTCTTCTTCCTGATGCTGTTCGGGGCGATCGATCTCGGCCGGGTGATCTGGGCCAATGACGTGGTCGCCAACGCGGCCCGCGAGGGCGCGCGGTACGCGTCGGTCCATGCTGGGACACCGGGACTGACGAGCCCGGTCGATCGGCAGGCGATCAAGGCCCACGCCCTGGCCTTCGTCACGGGCGCCGGCGGCGGGGCGACGGCGACCGTGTGCTTCTCGTCCGTCCAGATCGCGAGCGGTCAACATGGCTGTTCCGGCGACGTCAACGAGCCGAACGCGGGGTATGCCAAGGGCAACCTGGTGACGGTGGAGGTCCGGGTCGACGTGCCCGTCATCATGGGCGCGGTCTTCGGGTTCGGGGCGTTCACGGTGACCGGCGAGTCGACCGTCCTGGTCAACAACTGACCGAGGCGGGGGAGGCGGCGATGCGCCAGCGGAGTGAACGACGGCACGAGGAGGGCGTGATCGTCGTCCTGTTCTCGGTCGCGCTGATCGTGCTCATGGCGTTCGCGGCCCTGGTCTATACCGGCGCCCAGGCCCTCGTCCTTCGCCGCCAGCTGCAGAATGCCGGCGATGCCGGGGCGCTCGCCGCGGCCAACCTGCTAGTCATCCAGGGCGGCTGCAGCGCATCGGGCACCGGCGGGCCACCTCGATCCGCCATCGTCGCCGCGGCCCGCCAGGCAGTCGTTCGAAACATTCCCAGCTACGACCCGGAGGACGTCGCCGTCAGCTGTCCCCCCGGGAAGAACAACAATGCCGTCAAGGTGGACCTCCACGACACGGGTCCCGCGTACTTCGGCGCCGGGGGCATCGAGGCGGCCACGACGAGCACGGCCGTCAACGGTCAGCCCGTCGAGCACGAGTACGCCGTCGTCCTGCTCGACCCGTCGAACGCCAACTGGAAGACGCAGCGCAACGGCTGTCCGTCCTTCCTGGTCAACGGTGGCGTCACGCTGACGTTCGAGAAGTCCATCTTCGTCAACTCGACCTGCACCGTCGCGGTGAGCCAGAATGCGGCCGTCAAGGCCCTCAACAGCTCGTTCTCGATGAACCTCACCAACGGCGCCGTCATGAAGATCGGTGGCGAGTTCGCGGTGAACACGCTCGGCCGCATCACGCCGACCCCGCTCCAGAACTACCGCCCGCTGGTTCTCGATCCGCTTTCGGGCATCCGGACGCCAGATTCGTACACGTCCGATGGCTTCTCGGGTGCCCTGCTGCCCCCGCGCAACATGTCGAGCACCGGCACGGGGACGTGCAAGAACCAGGATCCGTGCATCCTCCAGCCAGGGACCTACTCGGACGGGCTCCTGGCCGCGAACGGCAGCGGTCCTTCGACGCTGCTGCTCCGGCCCGGCGTCTACTTCATCGCCGGCGAGGGGCTGAAGCTCAAGAGCGCCGCCGCCCGGATCCTGGCCATCCCGAGCGAGTCGGTCATGTCGGACGCCGTTGCCAAGACGACGTTCGCCAAGACGCTGAGCGACACCGACCTCGCGCTGGCTTGGCAGGTGGCCTGCCCGCTCGTCAACTCGCCGTGCGGCGTCATGATCTACAACGCTCCCACCTCTGCGAGCGCGTGGACCACAACGGGTGGCAACTCCGACCAGGTCGCCAACGGCGCCCAGGGGGTTGTCATGCTGCGCGCCTACAAGGCCAGCATCGACACCATCCCCGAGAACCGCCTCATCTTCGTCCCGTACAACAACCTGGTCATCTGGCAGGCCCGAACGCCGATTCCCGGCCCGTCCACCCCGCAGCCGACCATCTCGATGGCCGGCGGCGCATGCGTGGTCCTCTCCGGGACCGTCTACGCCCCCGGCGCCCTCGTCGACTTCGGCGGCTCGTCGTGCGGCGCGGGCGGCGGCGGCGACGCGGTCACCGCCCTCCAGTTCGTCGTCTGGGACCTGACCCTGTCGGGCAACAACGACTTCTACTTCGCCTACCAGAAGGACTACTACGCCAACAACACGGTGTACGGCCTCGTGGAGTAGGCACCGACAACCCCTGCCCCCGTCCGGTCTCGGGCGGGACCTTCGTACGGTTTCAACCCGGGCGCGACGTCGCCACGATCACCGCAGCCACGGTGCGGGTTCGCACCGCGAAACCAGCCAGGCAAGGTGGGCTGCAAGGAACCGTGAAGAAGAATCGTCGCTCAGGGTCCGGCCTGACGCCTCGGTTGTACGACCGGGGCCGGTGGAGCCGGAGTCGGGAGCATCGGGGGATACGGGGGCCATGGCATCTGCCCAGCGGGTCGGCTCGATGACGGCACGCGTTCGGCGTGGGATCGGCCGGCATCCGACACGCGGCCAGGCCTTCGTCGAGCTCGCACTCGTCCTACCGGTCCTGCTCGTCCTCGTCCTCGCAGGCGTCGATCTTGGGCGCCTGTTCTTCGCCCAGATCGCGGTCACCAACGCGGCCCGAGAAGGGGCCATGGTCGCCGCGGAGGACCCGACCTCGTATTCGGGTGGCAACCCCTGCGACGCGACGACGAACGCGGTGACCTGCGCGGCGGTCAACGAAAGCCAGGGGTTCGTGGCGGTCACTCCCGCCGACGTGACCATGACCTGCACGCCGGCGTGCGCGAAGGCCTACGGCAACAAGGTGACCGTGACGGTCACCGGCCACTTCACGGTTCTCACCCCGATCATCTGGGTGTTCACCGGCGGCCAGAACGTCACGTTCCAGCGCCAGGCCACCGCCGACGTCATCGTCACCCCGGTCATCGTGTCCGCGCCGACCGCCGCCCCGACCGAGGACCCTGACGCCGATCCCACCGAGGATCCAGACGCAGAGCCGAGTGACGATCCCTCGCCGACGGAGTCGCCGGAGGTGACACCGATCGTCTGCGGCACGCCGTCCGTCGACTTCACCTATAGCCAGGCCCGTAAGCAGGATCCCGTCGCATTCACCAGCACCTCGACGCCGACCAGCGGCGAGTGCGCGATCAATTTCTGGCGCTGGGAGTTCGGGGACGGCAGCTCGGACGCCGGAGCGCTGTCGACCACGAGCCACAACTACGGCTTCCCCCAGAACGCCGGCGCGACCTTCAGCGTGACGCTGACGGTCACGACGCCCGGCGGGACCTTCGCGGTCACGAAGTCAGTGACGACGAAGTCATGAAGCTGATGCGTCGAACCCATCGCGCGCGCCGTTCCGAGTCTGGTCAGGCGCTGGTCGAGTTCTCCCTCGCCATCATCCCGTTCCTGCTGCTGGTGATGGCCCTGTTCGATCTCGGTCGGGCGGTCTACACCTACAACGGCCTGTCCGAGGCAGCCCGCGAGATTGCCCGGGTCACCGCCGTCTACGCCGGGCTTCCCCTGGGGACCACGACCGAGACGGCCAACCGCGTCGCGGTCCAGCAGGCGCTCGTCCCGGGCATGGGCACGCCGACGTTCGAGTGCGTGACGGTCGATGGCTCGGCCAGCTCGAACGACCCGTGCCGCTCAGGCGACTACGTCCGCGTCACGCTCAGCACGACCTACACCCCCGTATCCCTGCTCGGGCTGGGGGGTCCGATCAACCTGAGCTCATCCGCCAGCATCCGCATTCCATAGGAGGCCGTCATGTGCCCGGCGCCGACTGAGCGACCCCGCGAACGTGGCCAGCTCCTCGTGCTGTTCGCCCTCGGCCTCGTGGCCATGGTGGCGATGGTCGGACTGGTCCTCGATGGCAGCGACACCTTCAACCAGCGCCGCGGTCAGCAGAACGGCGCCGACCTCGCGGCGCTCGCGGGCGCCAACGCCTACATGAACTCGTACTACGCCACGAGGAACGTGGCCACCGCGAGATCTGCCGCCCAGGCTGCGGCGGTCGCGGCCGCCACGACCAACGGCTACACGAATGGGGTCGGCGCAACCGTCAGCACGACGGTGACGCTCCTCTCGGCCGGCGCCGAGGTCCGGGTCAACGTCACCAAGCCCCATCCGAACACCTTCTCGCGGGTCATGGGCTTCGCGAGCTGGGATGTCAGCGTGACGGCCGCGGCTCGAGCGTTCGTCGTCGACACCGCCATCGGGGCCGCGCCCTGGATCATGCACAAGGACGCCTTCGACGCCGATGGCACGCCGAAGTGGGGTCCGGGCAACCCGCACTGGTTCGGCGTTTCGAACAACGACGCCCCCGACGTCGCCGACGACATCGCCTGGACGGACTACAACGGCGGCAACAACGTCGACAGCGCCGAGGTCCATTCGATCATCGCCGGCGACAACATCATCACCGCCACGTTCCAGTTTGGCCAATACCTCGGCCAGCACAACCAGGGCTACCACACCACCCTGTTCGACGACACCGTGAACTACCTCTTCAACGAGCCGATCCCGGTCCCGATCGTCGGGCCCGGCGACCCCGAGTGCCCCGGCACGCCCGGCTACACCGAGGGCTGCTTCTATGGCTGGGCCTTCTTCGTCGTCACCGATGCAGAGGGCGGCAGCACCAAGAAGATCAAGGGCTACTTCCTCGAGGATTTCAAGTCGCAGCCCCTGACCGTCGGCGAATGCACGCCGGCCATGGAGGCTGCCGGGGCCTGCGGGGTCATCTCGTTCGACAACCCGTTCGGGGCCTTCGTCGTCCGCCTCACTGACTGAGCGTCACCGTCGCGCTTGCCGCAGGGCAGCACGGTGTGACGCGCCCGGGCCCGTGTGCCGCGATGCACCGGCTTTCGTACTGCAAGGTTTGCCGCAGGCTTCCGTCGGCGATAATGCGCTGACCTGACGGGATCAGGATCCGGAGCGGGGGCTCAGGACCGGCAAGGGATCCCGTGGGAACCGGGGGGTTTCCATTGGCGACCGGGGGACGCGTGCGCGGCCCGCGTACGGATGTGCGCGCGCATTCGAGCTTGGCCGATTGCGGCCAGGCCCTCGTCGAGCTGGCGCTCGTGACGCCGGTCCTGCTCGTGCTGACGCCACCTGTCGACGATTCGACGAACACCCACGCCGAGTGTCGGTCGGGCGACTACGTCCGCGTGGCCGTCTCCAGCACCTGCACGCCGGTCTCGCTGCTCGGCCTCGGGGGCCCGATCAACCTGACCGCTTCCGCCAGCATCCGAGTTCCATAGGGGGAGGGAAGTCATGCACCGGCCATCGGCCGATCGATCTCGCGAACGGGGTCAGATCATCGTGCTGTTCGCCCTCGCCCTCGTCGTCATGGTGGCAATGGTCGGGCTGATCCTCGACGGCAGCGACACGTTCAACCAGCGCCGAGGACAGCAGAACGGCGCGGACCTGGCCGCGCTGGCGGGTGCGAACGCGTATATGAACAGCTACTACTCCACAAAGAACGTGATCACCGCAACGAACGCCGCCACGGCCGCCGCCTACGCCGCCGCGACCACGAACGGCTACACGACCGGCGGCATCGTGACAGTCTCGGCGGCGGTCGACCTGCTGTCCTCGGGCGCCGAGGTTCGTGTGAACATCACGAAGCCCCATCCGAACAGCTTCTCGCGGGTGATGGGCTTCGCGAGCTGGGACGTCAGCGTGACGGCGGCGGCACGGGCGTTCGTGGTCGACACGGCGATCGGCGCGGCACCTTGGATCATGAACATCAACGCTTTCAATCCCGACGGCACGCCAAAGTACACAGCGGCCAATCCCCACGCCTTCGGTGAGGCGAACGGCGATTACCCGATCAGCCCCACCGATTTGGCGTGGACCGACTTCAACGGCAATGACAACGTCAACACCAACGAGGTCAGCGACATCCTGGCGGGCAGCAATGTCGTCACCGCGACGTTCCAGTTTGGCCAATACCTAGGACAGCACAACCAGGGCAATCACACGGCGCTGTACGGCGACGTGCAGACCTACCTGGCAAGCACGCAGGCGGTCGTCCCGGTGCCGATCGTCGGCCCCGGGAACCCCGACTGTGAGTACGGTCCACCCGGTCACCCGGACGGCTGCTTCTATGGTTGGGCGTTCTTCAAGGTTCTCGGCGCATCGGGCGGCAGCAGCAAGACGATCACCGGCTACTTCCTCGAGGAGTTCAAGTCACAGCCGCTATCGGTCGGACAGTGCACGCCGGCCATGGAGGCGGCTGGCACGTGCGGCATCATCACCGACAGCAACCCGTTCGGTGCCTACGTCGTCCGGCTGTCCGACTGACCCAAGACGCCCCACGCTGCTCGCCCGAAGAGCTTCCGGATACCCCGGCGGTGCGACGCGTCAACGGACGATCGTCCTGCAAGGGAAACCGTAAGGTCCCGTCGTCAATAATGCGCTGACCTGACGGGATCGAGATCCGAGGCGGTCGCATCGGACGGGGGAACCCGCAGGAACCGGGGGTTCCGTGGCAAACGGGGGACGTCCGCGCGATCCGCGGATTCGCATCCACGCGCACTCGAGACCGGCCGAGCGGGGCCAGAGCCTCGTCGAGTTCGCCATTACGCTGCCAGTCGTCCTGCTCATGGTCCTCTTCGGGATCGACTTCGGACGCGTCTACCTCGGCTGGGTCACCTTGAACAACGCCGCTCGTGAGGCGGCGAACTTCGCGTCGATCAATCCGACCGCCTGGACCGGGGCGGGCAGCCTCGTCGCGCAGGCCGAGTACGCCCGGCTGATCAACGACGAGTCGGCGGCGATCAACTGCACGCTCCCGAGCCCATTACCCGACCCGGCGTTTCCGAGTGGGACGGACGTCGGCTCGCCCGCGGTCGTGGCGATCACCTGCCAATTCACCCTCCTCACGCCGCTCATCGGCGGAATCCTCGGCAGCCCGTTGAACGTCACCGCGGCCACCGCCTTCCCGATCCGAAGTGGTGCCATTGCGGGGACCGGTGGTGGCGGTGGGCCGCTGCCCTCGATCGGCCCAGTTCTGCCGACATCTGACCCGTCGCAATCGATCCCGCCTGCGACGCCGTCTCCAGACCCCAACTGCCTGGTCCCGAACCTCGTCCAGGGCAACCTCAAGACCGACGAGGCGATCCCGGTCTGGATCGCGGCCGGCTTCCAATCGAACAACCTGCTCTTCAGCCCGTTGGTGCCGCCGCACTATGACATCAAAGACCAGAGCCTGGGGGACGGCCGCTCGGTGCCGTGCACATCGAGCATGACCGTCTACGACAAGAAGCAATGAGCGCACATCGCCGCGCCAGTGAGGGACAGGCACTGGTCGAGTTCGCGCTGATCTTCCCCCTCATCGCCCTGCTCGTGTTCGGGTTCATCGACGTCGGTCGGGCAGTGTTCACGCACAACACCCTCACGAACGCCGCCCGCGAGGCGGCGCGCGTGGCGGCCGTGAGTCAGATTGACCCCGCCAGCGCGCCCTGGAACTGCATTGCCAACAAGCCGGTCGAGACCCCGGCGAGCCCGAACTGGACGTTCCGGGGGTGCGCGATTGCCGCCGGTGCGACGATCGGCGTGCAGGGCGCCGACGTCTCGATCAGCTATGCCGCACCCCCGAGCACGACGCTCGAGTGCAACTCGGTGCGCAACGTCGGCTGCATCGCCTCGGTCACCGTGGTGACGACGTTCGTCCCGATCACGCCCATCGCCGGCTCGATCATTGGATCGATCGCCATGTCGGCCACCTCCCAGATGCCCATCGAACGGACCTTCCCATGAGCCGGCACACCAGTTGGTCGGCCCCGCGCCAGTCAAAGGAGCTTTCGATGCCCGCCCACACCCTGCCACGTCGATCGAACGATGCCGGTCAGGCCCTGGTGATCATGGTCGGGGTGATGATCATGTCCCTCGCCCTGCTCGCCGTGATCATCGACGGCGGCAATGTCGTGACGCAGCAGCGGGTCGCCCAGGCCGGGGCGGACAGCAGTGCCGAGGCCGGCGCCATCATCCTCGCCCAACGCCTCGCCGGCGGGGCTGCACCAGCTGCAGGCTGGGACGACGAGATCGCCGCCAAGGTTGCGGCGTCGGCCGCCGCGAACAACATGTCCGTCAATGCCGCGTACTACACGGACATCTGCGGGATCCCGTTGCGGGCCAACGGCTCCGCGGCACTGAACGCTGACGGGACGGAGAACCTGTCTCAAGCGCTGGCGGTCGGCAGCGGCAGCCTCCCCGGCGGGACCGCGACGGCACCGGACTGTCCGAGTCTCACGGTGGGGCCGGTGGCCGGGGTGCTCGTCCTCGGCGAAAAGAATGTCGGAGCCTACGTGGCCCGTGCGATCGGCATCCCATCGTTCACGGTCACGACGCGGGCGACCGCGGTCGCCGGCTACCTGCAGGGCTACTGCGGCGCGAGCCAGGGCGAGTGGTGCGCCGTTCTACCGGTCACGATCCCCGTGAACGCGATCTACTGCGACGGCAGCAACGATCCCGTGCAGGCCACGCCCCGGCCCGACGGCAGCACCGCCTGGGAGTGGAACACCGTCCTCGTCGTGCCGCTGTGCAAAGCCGCACCCGGGAACGTCGGCTGGCTCGACTGGGATCCGCCGGCTGGTGGTGCCGATGAGATCTGCGACTCGATCGTCAACCCTGACAACCCGGCAATCATCCTCCCCTCCTGGCAGTACGTCGCTGAGAGCGGCAACACCAACGGCGGCGGCAGGTGCACCGACGACGACACGGGCATCACCTACACGGGCGTCGAGGAGGCGATGCGCAAGTACGACGGCCAGATCGTGTTGATCCCACAGTTCGACATGACGTGCCGCGCGAAGAACGGCGATCCTGAGCCGAACAGTTCCGATCCGCCGATCAACACGCCGCCGAACTACGGGTGCCCGAACCCGCCCGGCGGCGGCAACGGCCAGAACATCTGGTATCGGATGCCCAGCTTCGCCTACTTCGAGATGTGCGATCCGTCGGACGCCGAGTGCAGTGGGCGCCATGGCGCCTACATCCAAGGCAATGATGCGGACGTCTGTGACACCGGCAACGGTGCCACCTCGTGTCTCGTCGGCAGATTCGTCGACATCCTCTCGACCGGGACAGTCGGCCCGGGCGTCGGCGCGGGAACCGGCAGCAAGGCCCTGGGGGTGCAGCTGATCCGGTAGCACAGATGGCGTGGAACAGGCGATCCGCGCGAGTGATCAGCAAGCCAGGGACGAAAGCGGGCGGCGAAGGGGCGAGTGCCGGAGTATCCGTGAAGTATGGCCCGACTGCCGAGGGTCGTGGCTCGGCACGGACCGCATACGGCGCCGCGTGACTGGCCTCGGATTCTCACCTCTGCGGATGACGACCCGTCGGACCCGCCCGCGCCGGCTGCCCCGTGTGGTTTGGTGGTGCGCCAGCGCACAGGACTTTCGTCTGCAATGTCGCGCGAAAGGTACCGGGAGCGATAATGGGTGACCCTACAAGAGGCCGCGGGGGGTGTTCACTCGCCGATTGCCTCGGGAGGCACACAGGGGATGACGCGGGGGAGGGTGGCCACGCGTTTTTCGGGCGGCCCGGGCCGCCGGCATTCAGGGCAGGCGCTCGTCGAGCTCGCCGTCGTTACGCCGATCCTCGTCCTGCTGTTAATGGCGATCTTCCAGTTCGCTTTCGTACTCGAGACGCAGATGGGCCTCACGAATGCCGTCCGGGAGGCAGCCCGGCGGGTCGCAGCTACCGAACACGACACCGTGCCGAACTGGAACGAGCTGGAGACGTGGGGCCAGTCGCAGCTCTGCGGGGACGCCACGCCACCGTGCGCCGGGGGACTCCTTGTCGAGAACGTGCAGGCGTTCGATGGGAACCGATTGTGGATGGATCCGCCGGACCTGACCTTCTGCCGCTACACGGTCCCGACTGCCTCGGGCCCCGTCGACGAGTACAGGGTTAGCGTTGCCCTCACATATCGGCACCCGGTCTTCTTCGGCCCGCTGGCATTCGCGACCGACGCCGTGGACGGCAGCCCAAATGGAGCGTGGGACCTCGCGGTGTCGGCCGAGATGCGGCTCGAAAAGATCGACGACAGCGATCCTTTGACCTTCCCCGATCCGGGTGCCTGCTCGTGACGGTTCGACTCGCGGCTCTGCCTGGACTTAGCCGGCATCGGGCCGAGGGTCAGGCGCTGCCCGAGTTTGCCATGGTCGCCTCGATCTTCTTCCTCATGGTCTTCTTCGTGATCGAACTCGGACTGGTATTCGCGGCCCAGAACGGCCTCGTTGACAGTGTCCGCAATGCGGCGCGCCGCGCTGCGACGTATCGGATCAACGAACAGAGTTTTGATTCGACCGTCTGGAACCAGATCTGCACCACGATCGCGGAAGAGCTCGATACCCAACTCGGTGATGACCGAACTGGGATCGTCGGCTTCAACCAGGTGAATCGCACTCGCGTTATCGCCTACGAATGGCAAGAAAGCTCAGTCAGCGGGAAGTACTTCCTCGTGGCCAGTGTGTCTGCCACGTACCACAACCCGCTCCATGTGCCGATCGTGTCCGCGATCCTCGACGCGTCCGACGGCGCAGTCGACGGAGGTCTGCGGCTCTCGGCCAGCGAGAAGATGCGGGTCGAGAATCCGGCGCTCGAGTACGCATCGAGCCCCACTACTCCACCGACGTGCCCATGACCGACCGTATGCATCCGTGTCGCCGCTCGGCCGGACAGGTACTGATTCTGTTCGTTCTGTTTCTGCTGGTCCTGCTTGGGGTGTCGGCACTGGCGATCGACGTCGCAACATGGCACGTCGTCGACCGAAACCTGCAGAACGTCAGCGACCACGCCGCTCTCGCCGGCGCCTCCGAGTTTGAGGATCGAACGGGCGGGATCAGCTGCTCGTCGACGAACAAGTGCTTCAATGCCCGAGCCCAGGCGTGGACGTCGCTCAACGATGAGCTCGGCCTCGGCCTTTCTACGACAGAGATCGGCACCCTTGCCGCGGCCGACACGGGATCCGACGGTGCGTCGATCACGGCGGCTGGAACGACGTTCACGATCTGGGTGACGACGCCGCCACCCAGCTACGGTGCCTATACCAACGCCGGTGGGCACTATGTCGGAAACGAGACCGTGGTCTTCGTACGAGTCGACCGCCCGGTCCGCTCATTCCTGGCCGGCGCCCTGGGCATCCAGCCCGATCGGCGCACCGGCTGGGCAACGGCAGGTGCGATCCCGACTGGCCTCGCGCTACAGGTCTTCTGTCGGAACCAGATCGCTCCCCAGAGCGGCGCATGCGGCGGCTCCGGTCAGACTGCGCTCGTCATTGACGGTCAGGGGGGGATCCGGCTCGTCAACGGCGACATCGGCAGCAACGAAAGCCTGAAGGTCACGGCGCAAGGCGGACAGGGCGTGATCCTCCAGGACGGCAATGTCTTCCTGGTCAGTGGAACCTGCGACCCAAACCTCTGGAACTGCCCAAACGGGCCGCCGTCCCTCGGCGGCATCTCTGACGGTTACCTCGGTAAGAACGCGTTCTACATGGCGCCCCTGCCCGTGCCGCGGTACGAGTCGCCGGTTGAGTACGCCTCACTCTCGATCTGCCCGGACACGTCCACTTGGGATGCTAATGCTGTCCCCTGCATCCCGTATCGCAACCAGACAGGGCCAGACCCGGCACCCTCCGCTGGCCAGTGGCTCGGCACCTGGACGTGCGACAACGGCATCATCGACTGTGGTACCCCCAACCTGACGACGAGCCCGCCAACGTGCGGTGGGGGGAACTACGACAAGTTCTACCGCCCGAATGTCGACCAGATAAATCAGAACCCGCGTTGGCAGGGCTCCCAGTACAACGCGAACAGCGGCAACCGCTACCTCAACATCAATGACCATTTCGTCGACCCAGGTGGGAGTCTTCCAGCCACGCTGCCCGCGCCGCTTGCGGGGCCGCCGACGAACTGGGTCAGTAGCGCTGATGGCGCGACGAACCCCTACATGGTTGGTTTGGCGGGCGCGGAGGGCATTCACCAAGGGGGCCAGTTGCTTGTCCGGTATGTCCTGTTCCGGACGGCCAATCACGCCGTTGATACGGCCTCTGGGCCGACCGTGCCGGTAGAGATTCGCCTGAAGGAGCGGACAGCAAACAACACCTACGTCATTCGCGGGGTGGATTCGCAGACGGCTACGGAGGAGGTGACAGTCTACGAGTTCGCGGTGCCGATCAGCCTGATGACGACGCCGGACTGGTACAACAAGCTGTACCTGGAGTTTCAGGTGACCACCGGAGTCTCTGGCTACGGCGTAGGGATCTCGTGGGCCGAGGTCGAAGAGGCCAATCTCCAGCCGCGACAGGCGCCGCGCATTCCCCCGGGCTACTGGAAGACCATCACCATTCCCGCCAACAAGTGTGCAATTCTCGATCCTGCGCACGCCACCGGCCTTTACCGCTATCAACTTCCGGGCATCTTCCGCTTCGCTGGCAGCGGGAACAACGGGATTGCTATCGGGCCCGGCGGCCTGCTGATCGGTGACGGCGTGACGCTCGTATTCGATCCGAGTTTTCCCAATAAGGGTTTCAACATCGGCGCCGCAGGAGCGCTTCTCGTGAATGCGGGTGCAACCAGCGACCCGCCGCTGACTCCATTGCCCTATCCGGGTTCGAACGCGGCCTGGCAGGTCAATCCCAAGACCCCGATGGCCGGTCAGAGTATGTGGCCTGTCTGCACGCGGGGGGGCAACGAGTGCGTCCCGAGAGCCTGTTACATGAACAGCGATCCGGATCCGGCTGGCGTTTGCGGTGGCCAGACCATCATGCCTCTTCAGGACGGCCGCGGCGTCACCTTCTACTTCACTCCAGACAGCTGGATCCATGCCTCCGTGCAAATCAAGAACCGCTTCGAGATGGGTGGCAACGGCGAGGCGAACGCGCCCGGAATCGCGTTCAAGGGTGTCCTGTACGCACCGTACGACGACGTCAAGATCACGGGACGAAATGGGTTCAACACGATTGGCCAGGTGCTTGCCTGGACGGCCAAATTCAACGGTGGCGACGCGTACATCGACCTTGCGTACCCGTATACCGATGAGCCGGCGCCGCCGTACCTCCTCGAGCCGACGATCAGCCGCTGACTTTCGCGACCCGTCGACCTTGGCGAGGCGCGGTTACGAGTAGCATTCTGCTTGCCACTTGGATCTCAACGGGCGTCGTGCCGAGGTCGTGAGAATCGGCGCGGACCGACAGTGGGCGGCGTGATTCGACGCGGGTGTCGCGGGCGCGGTAGGTGCGGATGCGCGGGTCGGAGCGGCGGCCGAACAGGACGCCGACGAGGTGGAGCGCGAGGCGCCACGGGCTGAAGCCCCGGAAGACGACGACGTCGAGCAGGCCG
>VEOW01000073.1 GCA_012026785.1 Chloroflexota bacterium
CCCCCACCGCCACCGTTGGTCGGCTCGGGTGCCGGCGTCTCGCAGCCGGGTGGCAGCGTCTCGAACGGGTTGCCCCCGTTGCCGGGCGGGCAGGGTGGCGGAACCGAGGTACAGACCTCGGTCGGAGCGAACTTGCCGCCCCACGTCCGCCCGAACGGCACGAGGCTTCCGTCGAAGAAGTACTGGGTGAGGGTCCGCTTCGGACCGCCCCGAACGCCCGGACCCTTGGCTGCCCGCGAGGCCCAGCCCTGGGTGTACTTCTGCCAGGCCGGGAAGGCCGGCTCGACGTTGCTGAAGTCGAGGAAGTACTCGCTGACGGCCGGGCCGACACAGCCGTCCTCCCAGAGGAGGCCGGTGGCCTGGTCGATCTGCTTCTCGACGTGGATGTCGCTGCGACGGGTCGGCTGGGTGCCGTCGATGAACCACTCCTGGACGGTCCGAACCGTGCCGGGGCCTGGCAGCAGCCCGCTGTAGGCATCGACCTCGACCCGCTTCAGGCCCTTCGGGCGCTCGAAGTCGGTGATCGGCATGCCCTTCGAGACGTCGCGCATGATGTTCGACCACAGCCCCGCCGAGCTCGCGACCGAGCTGATCGTCTTGATCTCGTCGGCGTTGGAGTTACCCATCCAGACCCCGACCGCGAGGGCGGGCAGGTCGGGGTCCTCCGGCGGCGCGATGTAGCCGAACGCGTCGATGTCCTTGTTGAGATCGGTGGTGCCGGTCTTGTAGGCCGCCGGCCGCCGCTCGCCGCCCTCGGTGATCGACCACGTCGCCCAGTAAGCATTGACGCCCCGGAGCGTGTTGCCCTCGAGGATGTCGGTGATCAGCCACGATGCCTGCTCGGAGGCGACCCGGGTCCCGACGGGCGTGTCGCCCTCGGCCGGATAGACGATGTTGCCCTGGTTATCGCGGACCTCGAGGATCAGCTGGCGCGGCATCAGGACGCCGCCGTTGGCGATGCCGCCATAGGCCTCCAGCAGCTCGAGCATGTGGACCTCGAGCGTGCCGATGGCCATCGCGGGCGAGGGCACCGCATCGGCCCGGAACTCCAGGCCCCACTTCTGGAATTGCGAGAACAGGTGCTCGTGGCCGTTGATGTAGCCGGCCTTGATCGACGGGATGTTCAGAGAGAACTGCAGCGCCGGGCGGAGTCGAACGGGGCCGCGCTCGTAGGGGTCGGCATCCTTGGGCGCCCAGCCCTTCTGGAACTCGGTGACGACGTCCATGAACATCGTCGACGCGGTCATCGTCCGGTCCTCGAGGCCGGTGACGTAGTTGAGCGGCTTGATCGACGCCCCGGGCTGCCGCCAGGCGTCGAACATCACGTCGTGCTGCGGCGCGAACTTGTCGTCCTTGACGTTGAGGTAGTAGCCGGCACTGCCGGCCGAGGCGAGGACCTGGCCCGTTCGGTAATCGATGACCGAGCCGGCGGCGTTGTGGATGTTCTTGCCCCTGAGGCCGAGGACCCAGTCCCACTGGTTCTTCGGGATGCCGATATCCTTCAAGATCGCCCGAATCTCGTCGTTGCGATCGCCGTTGCCATCGGCGTCCTTGGCCAGCTGCGCGCGACCCGCGGCGAAGACCCACTTCTCGACGATCTGCTGCATCTTCCAGTCGAGGGTCGTGGTGACTTGGTAGCCCCCGGTGTCGACCTGCTCGCAGATCTCGGCGTTCTCGGGGCCGCACAGCAGCCGGCCGAGCTCCTCGCGGACCTCGTCCACGAAGTGGGGTGCCTTCCACTGCGGCGTTGTCGGCGGGGTGAGGATGACCTCTTCGTCCTTGGCCGCCTCGTAGTCCGCGGGGGAGTGGTTCGAGCCCGACAGGACGCTGCGGGTCTTCATCAGCTCCAGGACGTGGTTGCGGCGCTGGACGATCTCGGTGGTTGCCGGGACGACCAGCCGAACCTGGTCGGCCGGACAGTCGCCGCCGCTCTCCTCGTCGACCGGGACGAGGCACTCGGTGACGGCGCTGCGCATCAGGTCGAACTTCGTCGGCGACTGCGGGATCGCAGCGAGGATCGCGTACTGGGCGAGGCTCAGCTCGGCGAGGTCGGTGTTGAAGTAGCCGATCGCGGCGGCCTTCACACCGTAGCTCTGGTTCCCGTAGAAGTTCTGGTTGAGGTAGGCCTCCATGATCTTCTTCTTGCCCTCCTCGCCCGGGAAGGCCTGGGTCAGCCGGATCGACTGGATGATCTCGTAGATCTTGCGGTCATAGACCGTACCCTCGAAATGCTTCGGCTCGAGGAGGCGCGCCCGGACGAGCTGCTGGGTGATCGTCGAAGCCCCGCGGGGCCGGCCGCTGATCGTGTCGAGCGCGGCCGAGACCACTGCCCCCATGTCGAACCCGGGATTCGTCCAGAAGTTGCCGTCTTCGACGGCGGTCGTGGCGTCGACCATCTCCGGTGGCAGCTGGTCGAACGTCAGCAGCTCGCGATGGAGGACGCCGAAGCGCGCCAGCTCGGTCGCCCCGGTCCGGTCGTAGATGACGGACGGCTGTTCGAACTCGAGGCCCTCGAACAGGCGAGCCGGATCGGGCAGATCGCGGCTGTAGAAGGCATAGCCGGACACGACGCCGACGAAGCCGATGCCGCCGAGCGAGAGCAGGCTCACGAACAGGAGGAGGGGGATGGCGAGGGCCGCCCTACGGGCGGCGCCGCCTCCGCGTCCGCGGCGGGCGGCCCCGCTGCGGCGGTGCCGCTGACGCCTCTGGAGGCTGGTGTGCATTGCGGCGGCGACGATACCATAGCGTCCGTGAGGGCCCATTCCCCCCATCGGGTCGTTCACTGGACGACCTTCGAACCCCTCGTGTGACGACGTTCGAGCCGGGGCTGCCCGGATTCCTGCCCGAGCTGCGCTGGCGCGGCCAGTTCCATGCCGCGTCCGAGGGCCTCGAGGCGAGACTCGCCACGAGGCGGCCGATCTCGGCCTACAACGGCTTCGATCCCTCGGGCCCGTGGCTGCACATCGGCCACCTCGTCCCGATCTTCGGGCTCATTCGACTCCAGGCCCACGGCGGCCAGCCGATCGTCGTCGTCGGCGGCGGGACCGGCATGATCGGCGACCCGTCGGGCCGCTCGTCGGAGCGCAACCTGCTGTCGCGCGAGCAGCTGGAGGCGAACGTGACCTCGATTCGACCCCAGCTGGAGCGGTTCCTGGACTTCTCCGGCGAGCGCGGGGCGCGGCTGGTCAACAACCTCGACTGGCTGGAGCCGATTCGCCTGCTCGACTTCCTGCGCGACGTCGGCAAGCACTTCACGATCCCGTACATGCTGGCCAAGGACTCGGTCCAGGTTCGGCTCGAGGGCGGGCTGTCGTTCACCGAGTTCAGCTACATGCTCATCCAGGCGACGGATTTCGCCCATCTCTACCGGACGATGGGCGTCGAGCTGCAGATGGGCGGCGCCGACCAGTGGGGCAACATCACCGCGGGGCTGGAGCTGATCCGCCGGACCGGCGCCGGGGCCGCCGGCGGCGGGGCTGGGCCGGGCGCCTCGGCGGCCGCGAGCTCGGAGCCCGATGCCTTCGCCCTGGCCTACCCGCTGCTGCTGAACGCGTCGGGCGCGAAGTTCGGCAAGAGCGAGACCGGTGACTCGGTATGGCTCCACCCTGGCGGCACGAGCCCGTTCGCCTTCTATCAGCACTGGCTCAAGACCGACGACCGCGACGTGTCCGGCTACCTGCGGTGGTTCACGACGCTCCCGCCGGACGAGATCGAGGCGCTCGAGGCGGCGGTCGCCGAGCGTCCGGAGGCGCGCGAGGCCCAGCGCACGCTGGCCTTCGACATCACCGCCCGGGTGCATGGGTCCGACGTCGCGACGGCCGTCGCCGCCGATTCGGAGCTGCTGTTCGGTGGCGAGGCGATCGGCGACCCGGCGGTGTTCGAGCGGCTGTACCCGAACGTCGAGGGCAGCTTCAGCATCGGCGCCGAGCTGGCGGCGGCGCCGCTCGTGGTGGTCCTCGCGGATCGGGGCGTCGTGGCGTCACGCGGCGAGGCCCGTCGTCTCGTCGAGGGCGGCGGGATCGTCGTCAACGGCGAGCGCGTGACGGATCCGGCCGCGGTCCTGCCGGCTCCCCTTGGCGAGCGCTGGTGGGAGATCCGGGTCGGCAAGCGCCGCCGCGTCATCGGCCGCCTCGACGAGGGCGCCTGACCGCAGGCCGTCCCGCTCCCGCCCGCTCCCGCCCCCCATTTACCCTCAAATGCTCGCCGGCGGAGCAGCGTGTCGGCCAGGACCCGGTAGCTTCCCTCATTCGCACGCCAGGGAGGCAGCTGATGGAAACCGCGCCGGAACGGCCGCCACGGTGCCTCGCATACGAGCAAACGAGGGGAGTCGTGGTGGCGAACGAGGCGATTCGTCGTGGTAATGGTCCGGCGCGCCGGCGCCGCGCCGGCGCCGCGCCGCTTACCCGCCGATCTCTCGCGCCGCCTCGATGAGGCGATCGTCCTGCTCCACGTTTCGCACGGTCACCCGCAGGCAGTTCGAGAGTGGGTGGTCCGAGCCGAAGGTTCGCGGCACGAGACCACGTTGCAGCAACCCGTCAGCCACCTCGCCGGCTCGCTCCCGTGACGCAAACGACACGAGCAGGAAGTTCGTCTCGGACGGCTGGACGGCCCAGCCCTCGGCCGCGAGCGCCTCCGACAGGCGCGCCCGCTCGGCGATCGTCCTCGCCACGTTTGCGGAGACGAGCCCGGGCTCCTGGAGGAGGCGGGTCGCGACCGTGACCGACGCGACCGACACCGATCCAGGCGGCCGGTACGGAGCCATGAGCCCGATGACGTCCGGCTGGGCGACGGCGAACCCGACCCGCAGGCCGGCGATGCCGTAGGCCTTGCTCATCGTCCGGACCAGGACGAGCCTCGGATAGGCGGTGCGCAGCTCGAGGTTGGAGAGCGCGTTGAACTCGGCATAGGCCTCGTCGACGACGACCGTCGGCGCCGGCCGGTGGTCCCGCTCGGCGTCGGCCGCGATCGTTTCGAGCAGGTCATCGATGACGCCCGTCCGTTCCGCCCGGCCGGTGGGGTTGTTGGGGCTGCAGAGCCAGACGAGATCGGCGGTCCGAGCCGCGTCCCGAACCGCGTTCGCGTCCACCGCGAAGGCCTCGTCTGCCCCTCGCCGCGGGACCCGCACCAGGTGCGCCGGACGCTGGTCGGTCAGGACGCCGAACATCGGGTACGTCGGGGTCGGGACGACGGCCGAGCCGCCGGGCGGCAGGAATGCCTTGGTGACGAGATCGAGGATCTCGTCCGCGCCCGCCCCGACGAGGATCTCGTCGGTGCCGACGCCGTAGCGCGCCGCGGCGGCGCGAACGAGCTCGCCGTAGTCACCCGGCGGGTACTCGGAGACCGGCACGACGAAGCGCCCGGCGGCAAGGATCTGGTGCACGATCTCCGGCGGCGCCGGGGCGGTATTCGTGTCGAATCGCGCCACCCGCTCGATCGGCACGCCGTACCGCTCCGCGATCGCCTCGTTGGTCGCCTCCCAGGCGTACGAGCTCGGTTGCGTCGGGATCGCCATGCGACCGGGCGTGCGACTCATGGGCCGCAGGGTAGGCCGCGGCCGGGTAAACCGCGGCACGGCACCGGAACGGCGCTCCGGAGCCCGGTGCCGATCAGTGGCCCGAGTTGCCCTCCGATTCCTTGCGGTGGTCGGCGATGACCTTCTCCGCGAGGTGGGCCGGGACCTCCTCGTAGCGATCGAGTGAAGCCGAGAACGTGCCGCGGCCGCCGGTGAGCGACCGCAGCTCGGTGGCATAGCTGAACAGCTCGGCCTGGGGGACGTTGGCGCTGATGACCTGCATGCCGTCGCGGATGTCCATCCCGAGGACCCGGCCGCGGCGGCCGTTCAGGTCGCGGTTGACCTCGCCCATGAACGCCTCGGGAACCCGGATCTCGACGTTCATGATCGGTTCGAGCAGGACCGGCTTGGCGTTCATCACGCCGTCCTTGAGGGCCATCGAGGCCGCGATCTTGAACGACAGCTCGTTCGAGTCGACGGTGTGGAACGAGCCGTCATACAGGGTCGCCTTGAAGTCGGACAGCGGGTAGCCCGCCACGACGCCCTCGGCGGCAGTCTCGCGGATGCCCTTTTCGACGCCGGGGAAGAACTGCCGGGGCACGGAGCCGCCGACGATCTTCTCGGTGAACTCCACGCCGCCGCCGGGGTTCGGCTCGATCTCGATCCAGACGTCGCCGAACATGCCGTGGCCGCCGGTCTGCTTCTTGTAGCGGCCGTGGGCCTTGGCCTGGCCGCGAATCGACTCGCGGTACGGGACCTTTGGGGTGTGGGTCACGACGGCCGCCCCGAACTTGCGCTTGAGGCGCTCGAGGATGACCGCGGCCTGGGCCTCGCCCATCGTCCGCAGGACCTGCTCGCCGCCGTCGCTGCGTTCGACGCGGGCGGAGGGCTCCTCCTCGAGCATCCGCTGGAGGGCCGGGCCCATCTTGTCGAGGTCCGACTTCGTCTGCGGCTCGATGGCCATGACCAGCGTCGGTTCTGGGAATTCCAGCGGCGGCAGCCCGAGCGGCTTGTCCTTCGAGGACAGCGCGGCGCCGGTGGAGGTCACCGACAGCTTGGCGACCGCCCCGATCTCGCCGGCTTGCAGCTCGCCGATCGGCTCCTGGTCCTTGCCGTGGAGCAGCAGCAGCTGGCCGATCCGCTCGTCGGCACCGCGGGTCGTGTTCCAGGCATGGCCCTGCGACTTGAGCGTGCCCGACAGGACGCGCAGGTAGGTGAGCCGGCCGACGAACGGGTCGGCGGCGGTCTTGAACACGCGCGCGAGGAAGGGGCCGTCGGGATCGGCCGTCAGCTCGACGGTCGCGCCGCCTTTGTCGAGCGCCTTGATCGGGCCACCCTCGCCGGGGGAGGGGAGGTAGCGGATGATCGCGTCGAGCAGGCCTCGCAGGCCGATCCCGCTCGCGGCGCTGCCGACGAGGACCGGTGCGAGGACCGAGTCCTTCACGCCCTTGTGGAGGCAGGCCTCCAGCTCCGGGTCGGAGATCTCCTCGCCCTCGAGGTACTTCATGAGCACGTCGTCGTCGGCCTCGGCGGCCGCCTCGAGGAGCTGATCCCGCCGCCGGGCGACCTCGTCGGCCATCGCCTCGGGGACGGGGACCTCGGTCTCCTTGCCGGCCTCCCACTTGTAGGCCTTGCGATGGACGAGGTCGACGTAACCGGAGAACGAGCCGGCCGCGCCGATCGCCAGCTGGAGCGGCGCGATCTTGTTGCCGAACGTGCTCCTCAGCTCGTCGAGGGCGCGGGTCGGGTCGGCGTTCTCCTTGTCGCACTTGTTGATGAAGAAGCAGGCCGCCCGGCCGGTTCGGCGGCCGAGGGCCACGGCCTGCTCCAGCCCGGCCTCCACGCCCCCCGTGGCGTCCATGACCAGCAGCGCCCCGTCGACCGCCTCGAAGCCGGAGATGACCTCGGCCAGGAAGTCGAGGTAGCCGGGCGTGTCGACCAGGGTCACGCGGTTGCCGTCGGCCTCGAATGTCGCGACGGCCAGGCTCAGCGACTCGCGGCGCTTCTGCTCCTCGGGCTCGAAGTCGAGGTGCGAGGTCCCGTCGTCGACCTTGCCAAGGCGGCTGACGGCGCCGGCTCGAAAGAGCAGCTGCTCGGCGAGCGGCGTCTTGCCCGACCCCGCATGGCCGGCTAGGACGACGCTTCGGAGGTGGGTGATATCGACGCTCTTCGTGGTCATCGGCAGGTGGGTCCTCGCGTTGCGAAGGCAGTGGTCAGAGGGGGTTCGGCCATTCTAGTCCGGTATACTCGCGGCCGATGTCCGGACACTCGAAGTGGTCCCAGATCAAGCGCCAGAAGGGCGCCAACGACGCCAAGCGCGGGGCCCTGTTCACCAAGATCACCCGCGAGATCATGATCGCCGCGCGCCAGGGCGGGCCGGATCCCGACGGCAACTACCGGCTGCGCCTCGCGGTCGACAAGGCCCGGCGACCGCCGATCAACATGCCCGCCGACAACATCAAGCGGGCGATCGAGCGGGCCGCCGGCGCGGGTGAGGCCGAGCACTTCGAGGAGATCGTCTACGAGGGCTACGGCCCAGGCGGCGTCGCCGTCCTCGTGGAAGCCCAGACCGACAACCGCAACCGCACCGCCGCCGACGTCCGCTCGATCTTCACCAAGGCGGGCGGCCAGCTGGCCGGCTCCGGAGCCGTCGCCTGGCAGTTCGAGCCGCGGGGGCTCATCTCCATCCCCCGGGACAGCAACGACGCCGATGACATCGCGCTGGCGGCCATCGACGCCGGTGCCGAGGATGTCGACACCGAGGGTGGCGACCACATCGAGGTCTACACGACGCCGGGTGAGCTCGAAGACGTCCGCCAGAAGCTCGAAGCCGCGGGCATCGCCGTCGAGTCGGCCGAGACCACGATGGTCGCCAAGTCGAACGTCGAGCTGGACTCCACCAAGGCCCGCCAGAACCTGCGCCTGGTCGAGTCGCTCGAGGAGCTCGATGACGTCCAGCGCGTGACGGCCAACCTGGAGATCCCCGAGGAGCTGTTCGCCGAGGTCGCCGGTTGATCGTCCTGGGCATCGACCCGGGAACCGCGGCGCTTGGCTGGGGCATCGTCGAACGGACGGGCGCCCGGCTTCGAATGGTGGACGCGGGCTGCCTCAGCACCTCGGCCTCGCAACCCATGCCGGCCCGGTTGCTCGCCGTCCATGCCCTCCTCGACGAGCTGATCGCGTTGCATCGACCGGACCTCGTCGCGGTCGAGCGGATCTTCTTCTCGAAGAATGCCCAGACGGCCTTCGCGGTCGGCCAGGCCCGGGGCGTCGTCCTCCTCGCGGCGGCCCAGGCCGAGGTGCCGGTCGTCGAGGCGACACCGAACGAGGTGAAGACGGCGGTGACCGGATACGGGGGCGCAGACAAGGAGCAGGTCGCACGGATGGTCGCTGTCTGCCTGACCCTTCCGGAGCCGCCGACGCCGGACGACACGGCCGACGCGTTGGCGGTCGCGATCTGGGCGGCCCACCGGGAGCGAGACCTCGCCGACCCGCGAGGGGCTGTACTAGACCGGGCCGCCGTCAAGCCGCTGGGCAACGGCGAGTCGTCATACGACCGGGCGGTGCGAGAGGCGCTCGCGCGCGAGACCGCCACGACTCGCAAGCGCGCACCCGGCTGAGCGTCGGGTGATCGCTTCCCTCGACGGCTCGGTCGGCGCGGTCAGCCTCGATTCGGTCGTCGTCGAGGCCGGCGGTGTCGGCTACCGCGTGTTCGTGTCCCCGTCGGTCATCGCCTCGGCCGCACCCGGCACCCGCCTGAAGCTGTTCACCCACCATGTCTTCCGCGAGGACCAACAGGCGCTGTACGGCTTTCGAACGGTGGAAGAGCTGGGTTTCTTCGGGCTGCTGCTGACCGTGACCGGCGTCGGCCCGAAGGTCGCGATGGCGATCGTCGGCTCCCGTCCGACCGCGGAGCTCCAGCTGGCAATCATGCAGCAGGACCAGGCGGTCCTCGTCTCGATCCCGGGCATCGGCAAGCGACTTGCCGAGCGGGTCATCTTCGAGCTCAAGGAGAAGGTCGCGGCGGCCGGCGTTGCGGCCGGCGAGATCGCCGTCGGCGGCGTGGCGGGTGGCGGTGAAGGCGAGATCGTCGGCGCGCTGCAGGCGCTCGGCTACTCGTTGCCGGAGGCGCGGGAGGCATCGCGCGTCGCGCTGGGCATGGCCGGCCCCGGCGCCTCGCTGGAGGACCGGGTCAAGGCCGCGCTGCGGGTGCTCGCGAAGGACTGAGCCCGCCGACCGCGCATTCGGTTGGCGTTCGTCTCCAATGTGCATGGGAGGCGCGTTAGTCACGAACGTCGACGCGGCGACGGTCGGTCCAGGCGGTTGAGCGAGGGGATCGTGCTCGGCGCCGGTGCCTCGGCAGGCTCCCCAGGCTCCTGGCCCGGCAAGTCAGGGTGGTTCTCGTGACTAACGCGCCGTGGGTGGGCATATGAGACGAAATCTGGTCAGGGGCGTTCGAACATCTGTACGAAACCGAAATGACGCGATAGACTGCCGGTGATGGTCGACGACGCCTCCAAGATCCTGGCCGCGGACCTCCACGACGCCGACGTCGTCGTCGAGAGCTCGCTGCGGCCCCGGAGCCTCGACGAGTACGTCGGGCAGCGCGAGGTCAAGGCCAATCTCTCGATCCTGCTGACGGCGGCGCGGGCGAGGGGAGAGGCGGCCGACCACGTCCTTCTCTATGGCCCGCCGGGACTCGGCAAGACGACCCTCGCGACGATCATCGCTCGCGAGCTCGGGGTGAACGTCCGGTACACCAGCGGCCCGGCGGTCGAGCGACCCGGCGACCTCGCCGCGGTCCTGACCTCCCTCGAGGAGCGCGACGTCCTGTTCATCGACGAGATCCACCGCCTCAACCGGGCCGTGGAGGAGATCCTCTACCCGGCGATGGAGGACTACGCGCTCGACGTCATGATCGGCAAGGGACCGTCCGCGCGGTCCCTGCGGCTCAGCCTCAAGCCGTTCACCGTCGTTGGGGCAACCACGCGCGCCGGCCGGATCAGCAGTCCCCTCCGCGACCGCTTCGGCGCGACCTACCGCCTCGACTTCTACGCCGACGAGGAGCTGACCGAGATCGTCGAGCGCAGCGCCAGGATCCTCAATGTCGAGATCGACCATCCGGCCGCCCTCGCCATTGCTCGCCGCGGGCGCGGGACGCCACGAATCGTGAACCGGCTCCTGAAGCGGGTTCGGGACCACGCCGAGGTCCATGGCGACGGCCAGGTGGACGAGCAGGCCGCCATCGAGGCGATGCGCCTCCTCGAGATCGACGACGCCGGTCTCGATTCGACCGACCGAAAGCTGCTCGCCGCGATCGTCCAGAAGTTCGCCTCCGGACCAGTCGGTGTCGCGGCGCTGGCGGCCGTCCTGAGCGAGGAGATCGAGACGATCGAGGACGTCTACGAGCCGTACCTGCTGCGAATGGCCTTCATCGACCGCACGCCCCAGGGCCGGATCGCGACCGACGCGGCCCGGGGCCACCTCGCCGGACTCGGCTACGAGATCCCGCCACCGCGGCGCGCGGAGCCGGACATCGTGCCACTGTGGGACGAGGCTACCGGAGGGCCGTCGTAGCCACGCCCGCCGCCGCCGGCTCGAGCCCCGCGGCATTCGAGGTCCTCGTCCCGCCGCCCGCCGACGGGACGAACCGTGCCCGCCTGGGCCGCCTGGAGCTGGCGCACGGGGTCGTGGAAACGCCGCAGTTCATGCCGGTTGGGACGAACGCCAGCGTCAAGGCCCTCCATCCCGACGACCTCGATGCAGCGGGCGCCACCATCATCCTCGCCAACACCTATCACCTGATGCTGCGTCCGGGCCACGAGCGGATCCAGCGGCTCGGCGGGCTGCACGGGTTCATGTCATGGGACCGCCCGATCCTGACCGATTCGGGCGGCTTCCAGGTCGTGTCGCTCGCCGAGTCGCGGGTGATCGACGAGGACGGGGTGACCTTCCGGAGCCACGTCGATGGGTCGCTGCAACGGCTGACTCCCCAGTCGGCCATGGAGGTCCAGGCGAGCCTCGGATCGGACGTTGCGGTCGTCCTCGACCACCCGGTCTACCCGTCGTCGCCGCGGGAGGTCGTGGAGGACGCGACCGATCGGACCCACCGGTGGGCCGAGCGATCGCTGGCCGCGCACCGCCGCCTGGTCGAGGACCGCGGGCTTGGGCAGGCGACGTTCGGCGTCATCCAGGGTGGTCTCGAACCGGACCTCCGCGAGCGCTCGACCCGATTCATCGCCGGGCTGCCGTTCGACGGCATCAACATCGGCGGGCTGGCCGGCGACGAGACGCCGGGTCAGCGGCGGGAGGCGCTCGACGTCGTGATCCCGCTGCTCGACGGCGATCCGCGCCCGCGCTACCTGATGGGCCTCGGCTCGCCGGATGACCTGCTCGACGCCGTCCTGGCGGGCGTCGACCTGTTCGACTCGGTGTTGCCGACGCGGGTCGCTCGAACGGGCCAGGTGTGGGTGCCGGGCGCTCGATTGAACCTTCGAAACGCGGCCTTCCTGGACGATCCGCGGCCGATCCAGGAGGACTGCGGCTGCCTCGCCTGCGCGAGATTCTCGAGGGCCTACATCGCCCATCTGTTCCGGGCACGGGAGCTCCTCGGATACCGTCTCGCAACTTGTCACAACCTGACCTTCACCCTAGACTTCATGGCCAGGATCCGCGCCGCGATCGCGGCCCGAACGCTCCCCGAATCGCTCTCGGAGCTGCGTCTGCGTGCGAGCCGCGGCAGCGACAGTGCATTGCCAGGTGAGCCGGCGTGAAGCGGCGCCGGATAGCGTTAGCAGAACGCGGAGGAACCGTCGATGGGCCAGCGAGATCGACCCCACCGCGAGGCCAAGAAGAAGCCCAAGGACCGGTCCGGGGCTCCGAAGGTGCAACCCCTGTCGGAGCCGCCGATGAACGTCGAGCTGATCCGCAAGCCGCGCAAGCCGCGGTGGGACGAGGACCAGGATCGGGACGAGGCCTGAGCGTTCGCGCACGGCCGGGCGAGACGGCGGGGGGTTCGGGGCTCGGCAGAAGAGGAGCGTGACGCGACGATGGCGGTAGTGGACGGGCAGAACGGCGGGCGCGCCGTGGCGGAGCGATCGCGGGCCGTGGACCAGGCGATCCTCGCGATCGAGAAGCAGTTCGGCAGCGGCGCGATCATGAAGCTGGGCTCGGCCCAGCGCCAGGCGGTCGACATCATCCCGACCGGCTCGATCGCGCGCGACCTCGCCCTCGGGGTCGGCGGTGTTCCTCGCGGCCGGATCACCGAGGTCTTCGGCCCCGAGTCGTCGGGCAAGACGACGCTCTGCCAGCACATCATCGCCGAGGCCCAGCGGAAGGGCGGCGTCGCGGCGTTCATCGACGTCGAGCACGCCCTCGACCCGGGCTACGCGCGCGCCTGCGGGGTCAACGTCGACGAGCTGCTGGTCAGCCAGCCCGACACCGGCGAGCAGGCCCTCGAGATCACCGAGACCCTGATCCGCTCGGGCGGCATCGATGCCGTCGTCGTCGACTCCGTCGCGGCCCTCGTACCGCGCGCCGAGATCGAGGGCGAGATGGGCGACTCGTTCGTCGGCATCCAGGCCCGCCTCATGAGCCAGGCCCTCCGCAAGCTGACCGGCGCGGTCAGCCGTTCGAACACCTCGCTGATCTTCACCAACCAGCTGCGCGAGAAGATCGGGGTCATGTTCGGCAATCCAGAGACGACGCCGGGTGGCCGGGCGCTGAAGTTCTACGCCAGCGTTCGACTGGACATCCGGCGGGTCGAGACGATCAAGACCGGCCAGGAGTCGGTCGGCAACCGGGTTCGAGTCAAGGTCGTCAAGAACAAGGTCGCGCCGCCGTTCCGGGTCGCCGAGTTCGACGTCATGTACGGCGAGGGCATCAGCCGCGAGGGCGGCCTGCTCGACGTCGGCGTCGCGATGGGTGTCGTCGACAAGACCGGCGCGTGGTTCACCTACAGCGACACCCGGCTCGGCCAGGGACGCGAGGCGGCCAAGGACTTCCTGCGACAGAACGCCGCGCTCGGCGCCGAGATCGAGTCCAAGATCCGGGCCAAGGTGACGGAAGTGGCTGTTCCTGTGGAGGGCATCGAAGAAGCGGAGTGACGCGCCGGGGCCGCACGTGATCCAGGTCCTCGTCGCGTCCCACGCGATCGTGGGAGCGCTGTTCCTCGGCGCGCTCGTCGGGCGCTGGATCGTGCTGGGCCTCGCCGAGCGGGCGACATCGCTGATCGCGATACGGGCCCTCACACAAGCGGCCGTGCCGTTCGAGCGGACGGTCATCGTCAGCTCGCTGCTCGTGCTGGTCCTGGGGATCATGACCGCGATCGCCCAGGGCCGGCCGTTCCTCGGACCGCTCCAGGGAGCGCCGGTTGATTGGTTGTTCACGTCATTCGTGCTGTATCTGACGATCGTGCCCCTTGTCCCGTTCGTGTTCGTGCCCCGAGGGCGCCTGCTCGACGCGGCCCTCGAGGAGGCCATCGCGCGGGACGTGATCACCCCGGAGCTCATCGCCGCGTTCCGCGATCCGATGGTCCGCGCCGCCCACGTGTACGAGCTCGCGGTCGTCACGATCGTCTTCGCGCTGATGGTGGGGAAGCCGTTCTGAGACCCCTGCAGCCCCGGGTGACCCACGCCGAGCGGCGGGCTCGGCGGGCCGAGGTCGACGATCCCCAGGTCGTCCTCGACGCGGCGCTGCGGTTCCTCGAGGCGCGCCAGCGCTCGACGGCCGAGGTCCGGCGGCGCCTGATCACCGCCGGCTACCGGTCCGACCTCGTCGAGGGCGCGATCAACCGGCTGTCCGAGCTCGGGATGCTCGACGACGAGGCGTTCGCGCGGGCATGGCTGGAGTCGCGGGATCGCGCCAGACCGCGCGGCGAGCGGGCCCTGCGGCGGGAGCTGGCCCTCAAGGGCATCGAGCGGCAGATCGTCGATGAACGGCTCGAGGAGCGCGCCGCCGACGCGCCGGACGCGGACGCAGATGCCGCCCGCCGCCTCCTCGCCCGCCACGCCCGGTCATTGGAGCGGGTCGCCGACCCGAGGACTCGCCGGCAGCGGGCCTACGCCCTGCTGGCCCGCAACGGCTTCGATTCGGAGACCGCCACGACGGTCATCGGAGAAGTCCTCGGGTCGTCGTAGCGGCTATTCCGAGCCACCGACGACGATGGGTCCCGCGGCGTAGGTCGCCACGAACTCTCGCGTCATCCCGTGCCGTCGCGCGGTCTCGTTGGGAGCGAGGCAGGCAACTCCGTACACCGCTTCGATCGTCATCAGCTGCCAGGTGTCCGTCCCGCCTGGCTCCAGGGTCGGTCCCGTGACCTGGTGGGCAAACGGAGGCGGTCCCGTATCCACCCCGCGCTCGGCTCCTTCCAAGTGCTCTGCGATGAACGCTGCGAGCTCGGCGAACGTGTGACCAGCGTCGAGACGCCAGATGTGGAATCCGCCGCGCGCCGAGCTGCGGTTCACGAAGGTGATTTCGGTCAGGCCAGGCTTGATGGGTCCGGCCGGCGGCTCGAACTCGCAGTCCGAGTCGGTCAGCGAAACCGTCCCTCCTGGCATTGGCGCCGCGCGCGTGGCCGACGGGCTGGGGGCCGGTGACGGAGTCGTCGGCAGGGGACTCTGCGTCGCTGCGCCCGCTCCGGGTGGGCTCGATGTCGGACCGGTCGCGAGCGTGCATCCGCCGAGCACGACGATCAAGGCCACGACCGGCAAGAAACCGCCCGCCCGTGCAGGCCCGTCGGGTCGTCTGGACACGTTCATCCCCCCTCGCGCTCCTCAGCCGCCGGGTGGGGTCGGCTGCCAGTCGAGCTCTCCGTAGTACCAGCAGCCGTGCGGGTACACGAGACGCGGAACCCCGCCGGTGACGTCCGCCACGAAGAAGCCCATGCGGCCCTCCGAGTCGTCGTGCTCATGCCCGCAATAGGCGATCTGCCTGCCGTCGGGTGACCATTGAGGGCGGACGCCTTCGCCACCGATGAAACGGAGTCCTGTGCCGTCGGGGCGGATCACCCAGATGCCCGGCAACTGGACGTTGGCGCCTTGGTATGGGGCCTGGAACGCAACGAGCGAGCCGTCGGGCGACCACGTTGGATCTTTCCCGATAGCCAGCTCCCGCACCTGGCCCCCATCCCGATTCACGACCACGATGCGGGGATTTCCATCTGACCTGAGATCTTCGGCGCAACCTCGCTGTGCGTAGAAGACGAATTCCAGGCCGTCCGGCGACCAGGCATCGGGAGATACATAGACGCAATGCCAGGCATCAGCGTGGTAGACGCTTGTCTTCTGGCCTGAGGCCACCTCCACCACGACGATGTCGCCAGCCAACCGCCCCGAGACGTATGACGTTGGAGCCGCATATAGGATCCGCGAGCCATCCGGCGACCAGCTCACAGGCCCTCGTTCGTCAACAGACCGCCAAACGGTCAGCCGCCGTTCGCCGGATTCAGCAGCGACGACCACCAGTCCCTGTTCATCTGAACCGGCCAAGGACCTTCCGTCCGGCGACCATTCGAAGCCGCCTTCGCCAACCAGCGGATGTATCTCGTCGAGAATCCTCGGCTCGCCCGTCGAGCCGGCCGGGACGATCACCAGCTGCGCCTGGTCCGGCCCGTATCGCTCGAAGGCGAGGTGGCGCCCATCCGGCGACCATGCCGGATTCTCGATCCATTCCCAGCCCTCTCCTGGGACGATCGACTCGACACCCGATCCATCGGTGTTGACCGAGAACAAGCGACGATTCGACTCCCCGCTCTCGTCGCTCGCCTCGAACGTAATGCGCGTCGAGGTCGGCAGTGGTGGCTTGGAAGACGCGATGAGGAGTCCGGTCACGACGAGGAGCAACGCGGCGCCGAGGACCACCGCCAGGCGCAGCCAGGATCTTCGGGCTCGCGCATCGTTCGAGCGGAGCGCCGCACCGATGCCCACTCGTGGACGGACGGCCGTCATCCCCGACGACGCAGACTCGGCCGCGGGGATCAGCCGCCAGCTCGCGGACAGGAGGCGCGAGGCGCGCCGATGGCCAGTGACCAGCCCCCGACAGCGATCGCAGGAATCCAGGTGCAGGCGTCCCGCCGGGGCGAGGTGATCGTGCGTGCCGCGGTCGGCGACTTCGGCGAGGGCCGCTTCGTCGAGGTGGCGACGGAACGGGATCATCGTGAATCCTCCCCGTAGTCGGCCAGGTCCCGCGCGAGTCGCCGCCGGGCCTTCCACAGCGAAGCGGCCAGGCCACCGCGCGACAGCCCGAGCACCTCGGCGGCCTCGTCCTGCCGGTAGCCGAGCCCGTAGACCAGCGCGACCGCCTGTCGCTCACGGAGCGGCAGGCGAGCCACAGCGCGCGACGCATCGAGCCCCAGGTCGGGGTCGACGGGCAGGAAGACGGCGTCGGCCGCATCGAGCGATTCGCGACTCGACCGTCGACGCGATGCCTGCCGGACCGCGATGGTCCTCAGCCACGGACGCAGTCGGTTCGGGTCGCGAAGATCGCGGAGATGCGCCCGCCCATACACGAGCGTTTCCTGGGCGACGTCCTCGGCAGCGGCGCCGGCGCCGAGCGCCCGGCAGAGGCGACTCAGCTCGGCAAAGAGGGCCGGGTAGTCCTCATCGAACGCCTGGACCGCGTCGGAGGCGGATAGCACTGCGTCCACACTCTAGTAGTGGTCCGCACCGGCCCGGAGTGTTTACTGCGATGTGGAACGCCGCGGAGGACTACGAGGTCGGTCGTTCGAGCTCGTCGGGGGTGTGGATGTAGCCGGTCATGTCCTTGGCCCGCGGATCGAAGACCGCCTCGGCCGGGAGGCCCGGGAGGCGAACCTCCTCGTCACGCGACATCCGGATCCACTCGGCCCACTCGACGTTGACGATGATCACGCCGACGCGGGCACGATGGAGCCGGCCGGCCTGCTCGTATTCGATCCAGGTCTCGGTCAGCGGGACCATCGGCTTGCGGCGGCGGATCTGGCGGAGCGGGTCCGCGCCAGGTGGAGCGTGGACGTAGCCGTGGACCGTGTACGGCCCGGCCTTGAGGGTGATCGGTGAGGGCCGGACCCGGGACCGGCGGGCGGCGTTCCCGCGGACGCCCGCGGCGCGCACCGCGACGATCTCGTCGCGGTGAAGGGCGAGCGCGCCCACGTCCACCGTCCGACCGTCCTCGAGGGCCGCCACGAGGACGTCGTGGAGGTGATACGCGTCGGCCTCGTTGCGCGCGTCGGACATGCGCTCCGCGCCGTGGCGCCAGAACCCGAAGATCCGGCTGTCTTCGGCGTAGGCGGCGAACTCGACCTCGACCGTGATGGCCGACGG
>VEOW01000074.1 GCA_012026785.1 Chloroflexota bacterium
ACGTCGTTGGCTTCTTGCCCGGTCGCACCCGGCTCCCAGCGGTCGACGTTCGGCTTGGCTCTGCCGATCACCGCGCCCTCTTCGACGACGTCGTCGAAGCCGACGCCACCGTCGGACCCGCCGCCGACGCCGGGCAGGTCGCGTGGGACACTGGGTTCGACGGGCGGGACCGGCACCGGCTCGCCGATCCCGGAGCCGACGAAGCCGTCGAGAAGGCCGCAGGTGCCGCCGTAGCCAGGTTCCGTGCCGCAGGCCACGTCGGTCTGGGCGATGAACGGGTTGAGGAACAGGATCGCCTCGGGCGGGCGAGGCCGGAGGCCGGTTCGCTCGTCGGTCTCCGCAGTTCGCTCCATGAAGAACCACACGAACAGCGAGCCGACCACGATGAACAGCGTCGCGGCGAAGGTCAGGATCGTCGACGCCCCGGTGCGGCGCGTGACGGCCGAGAAGAACAGGCCGACCGAGCCGAGACCGATCGCGGTTGCGACCAGCACGACGTAGCCGCGGATCACGTCATCGGGCGCCACGCCGCCGAACACGAACACGAGCGCGGTCACCGGGACCGAGGCGAGGATCAGCACGAACAGCCAGGCGAGGGCGCTCACGAGCTTGCCGACGACGATCGCCAGGGACGAGATCGGGGTGACGACGAGCAGGTCGATCGTCTGGTGCTCGCGCTCGCCGCTGATCGCGCCGGCCGTCGCGGCAGGGGCGAGCACCGCGACCATCAGGGTCTGGACGAGCAGCAACCCGATGAAGATCGCGCGCCCGACCGACGCCGAGGCGAAGGGCGCCTGGGCGCCGAACATGCCCATCATCCCGATCGACTGCTCGGCGAGGCGCTGGACCATGGCCGCGAACAGCGCCAGGACGAGCACGTGGAGGGTGATCATCAGGAACGCCCGGCGGCCGCGCATCCGACCGCGCAGCTCCTTGACGACGATCGCCGCGACCCCCGATGGTCGTGCGATCTGGGGCAGGCGGCGGAGGACGGCGGGGCGGGAGATGGCGCTCATCCGACGGCCACCTGGTCCTCTCGACCCGTGACCTGGAGGAACAGCTCCTGGAGGTCGGTGGCGGCCGGCGCATAGCTCGCGATCGCGATCCCGGCTCGCACCGCGTCGGCCAGCATCGCCGCGGCCCCGGTCTCGTCGCCGCGGAAGCCGACTTCCAACTCACCGCCGGGGACGAGTTCGGCCGAGGCGACGTCGTCGCGCGCCGCGAACCATCCCAGGGCGGCCTCGCGGCCATCGTCGTCGCCGAGGACCCGGATCCGGAGGACCTCGCCGACGCGCAGTCGCTGCCCGATGTCGCTGATCGTCCCGGCATCGAGCACCCGGCCGCGGTCGATGATCGCGACCGCGGTGCACAGCTCCTCGAGCTCCGGGAGGATGTGGCTGCTGATCAGGATCGTCTTGCCGAGGCTCCGGAGCTCGCGGAGCAGCTCGCGCAGCTCCACCCGCGCTCGCGGATCCAGGCCTGACGCTGGCTCGTCGAGCAGCAGCACGGCCGGATCATGGACCAGGGCGTGGGCCAGGCACAGGCGCTGCTGCATGCCCCGCGACAGGCCCTGGACGTACGACTCGCGCTTGTCAGCGAGGTCGACGAGCTCGAGCAGGTCGCCGATCATCCGCTTCCGCTGCGGCGCGGAGAGGCCGTAGCAGCGACCGAAGAAGTCGAGGTACTCCCAGACCTTCATGTCGTCGTAGACCCCGAACGAATCTGGCATATAGCCGAGGACGCGACGGACCGCCTGAGGGTTCCGGCGGATCGAATGGCCCGCGATCTCGGCATCGCCCGAGGTCGGCTGGAGGAGCGTCGCCAGCATTCGAAGCATCGTCGTCTTGCCAGCGCCGTTCGGGCCGACCAGGCCGTAGATCTCACCCGCCTCGATCGCCAGGTCGACGCCGGCCACGGCGAGCGTCCCGTTGTAGCGCTTCAGCAGCCCGGATGCCTGGACGATCGCGGTCATCGAACCTCTCCGGCGAGCGCCAGCTGGAAGCTGAAGCCGACGCTGCCCTGCAGATTCTCGTTCACGAAGCGGACCAGCACCTGGCCCGTGGTCGGGTCGACGTAGCGGTCTGGATCGGCGACGTCGTAGCTGACCTCCGGATCCAGCCGCGGTAGGCGGACCCACGATCCCTCGCCGGTGCGGTCGAACAGCTCGACCTCCGGCATGAAGTCCTGGCGGGCTGGCTGACAGCCTTCCGGGGTGGTACCCGCGATGTCGGTGCACGGAATTGGCAGCGCCGGCAGGGGCTCGATCGGCTTGCCGCCCGGGGGTTGGAAGCCGCCGCCCTGCGTCAGCGCCAGGCGCATCCCGGAGACGTCGAAGGTGCCTTCGAATGGGATCGGGCGGTAGGCGAGCGTGGCCGAGCCGCTGTCCATGTTGAGGAACCCGCGCTCTTTGCTGAACCACAGGGCATCGGCCTCGACGAGGGTCGAGGTGATGAGGTCGCCCGTGAAGGTGACCGACCCCTCGATCGCGATGCCGATCGGGACGTAGTACATGACGTCGGCCCGGCGCTGCGGCTCGACGCCGGAGACCGTGACGTCGAGCGGGCCCTGCCGACCGAACGCCAGGATGACCGCCTGCTCTGCCGGCAGCTGGCCGGTGAACATGCCGTTCGGGTCGTACGTCAGCTGGGCGACCATGTTGTAGCGGACCATCCGCCGGATGCCGGCGTCGTTGGTCGTGTCGAACGAGCTGCCGATGACCTGGTCGGGCACACCCGGGCCGAATGGATTGGCGGCGATGGGCAACCGGACGGGGACGCTTTGACCGGGCCCGACGTCGCCGAGCGCAGCGACCGCCGAGCCGAGGACCACGGCCACGCTCTCGAGCGCCTGCTCCGAGTCGTTGCGGAACGTGCCGGTCAGGACACCCTCGGACAGGCGCAGGTCGGCGCCCATCCGCGGCGCGGTCGTCGGCACCTCCGCCCGGATGGTTCGCAGGGAGCCCGTGCCGACGGTCAGGTTGCGGACCGCGGACGGCTCCTCCACGCCCGTGCCCTGGAGGACGTCCAGAACGCTGCCGTCGCTCCCGAACGGGTCGCTGATCGGCGTCGCCAGGAGCGCACCGCCGCCGACCTCCACGAGGTAGGTGGACCGGGTCGGCGAGAAGACGCCGAAGTAGACCTGGGCGGATGCCTCCGTCGTGTCCGGTGCCCCGCGGACGATCGCCAGCTCGTTGACCACGATGTCGGTGCCGCGCAGGGCCGTGCCGTAGGCGAGCGCGGCGACGGCGAACCCGACGACCACCGCCGGCATCGTGAGCCAGGCCCACTCGCGCCGGTCCAGGCGCCGCAGGACGAGGTAGTTGAGCGGCCCGATGACGACGATGTAGGCGCCGAGGAGGATGAGCAGGCCGCTCGTCGGCGGGAGGGCGAGGGCGGGGATGTTGTAGACCGAGCTCACGATCTGGCCGTCGTCGACGAACAGTGCGGTTCCGCTGCTGCGCGGCGGCAGCAGGCTGCGCCACAGCCCCTCGACGGCCTGGCTCTCGGCGAGCCATGGGGTCGTCGGGTCGAAGCCGAGGATCGTGACCCGACCGCTGCCGTAGGTCAGATCCGCGACCACGGCCCGGTCGCCGGACGACACGAGCGCCTGGCCGCGGGCCAGCGGGCCGGCCATCGCCGGGAGCGCTGCGGCGCCGTCGGGCAGCGAGCCCAGGAGCGGCGCCACCGTCGCCGCATCGATGTCGATCGTGGCCGTCGGCCGGAATGGCAGCAGGTCGTCCGGGAAGCCGGCAAGGGTCCCGATGCCCGCGGTCCCGCCGGCGATGATCAGCCGCCCGCCGCCCGCCAACCAGCGTCGCAGGGCATCGAGCTGCTCGCGCGAAAGGCGGTTGCTGTCGACGTCCTGCCAGACCAGCCGATCGAGCGCGCTCCCGCCGGCGGCGGTACCGGGCAGGTCGCCGATCGTCAGCGGCACGATGACCGGCGACGAGCCGTTGAAGCTGGCCGGCAGGTCCAGCTCGCCGATGATCGCCTGCGGCCCCTCGGCCAGGATGCCGACGATGAGCTGCGACTGGTCGTGGACGAGGTACGCGACCGCGACCGATTCGATCACCTGGTCGTCGGCGACGAGGTTGATCGTCGCGGCCCGGCCGAAGACCGGTGGCTGGGCATGGAGGACGTACGTCTGGCGCGAGCCCGTGGGGAGGTCGACGGTCATCGAGAACCGGGTTCGCAGCTGCTGATCGGCCTCGAGGCGCAGCTCGCCGCGGATCGGGGGCCCGTCGTTGGCCAGCGTCACCTCGATCGAAGCCCACGAGCCGGTCCGGGCGTGGCCCTGGAGCAGGACGCGCGCCTCCATCGTCAGGCCCTCGGCGGCGGCAACCCCGACGGCAAGTGGGCCGAGGATGACACCCAGGGCCACGAGCGCGATCAACGACCGCACGAGCCGACCGGTCGAACCGGGCGTTGGGCGGCGCTGGCGCGGGCTCTGGACTTGCGGCACGGGCTCCTCGGTTCGGCGTCTCAGGGCGCGGGTGCGGCGCTGGGGCGCCCGACATCATGGACGCCGAATGGAACGACGCCGCGGGCGACCCAGAAGTTGCGCGGCCGGCGAGCGATCCGGTCGCGACTCCCGGGCGAGCGCGGCCGCTATCGTACGATTGCCGCCCGTGCCTGCCATCCGACCCTTCCGTGCGCTCCGCTACTCGCCCGAGGTCGTGCCCGACCTCGCCGCGGTCGTCGCCCCACCGTACGACGTGATCGATGCCTCGCTGCGGCGGCGGCTCGCTGCTCGCGACGCGCGCAACATCGTCCATGTGGACCTGCCGGTCGATGAGCCGGGGGATCTCGAGGACGAGCGATACCGGCGGGCCGCCCATCTGCTGGCCGCCTGGCGCGGCGACGGCACGCTCCATCGCGACCCACGACCCGCGGTCTATCCGTACGAGCAGGTGTACGCGGTGCCGGGGACCGATCGCCGCGTGAGCCGACGGGGCGTGTTCGCCCGCGTCGTACTGGAGCCGCTCTCGGCCGGCGGCGGTGTGCGGGCCCACGAGCGGACGCTGTCCGGCCCGAAGGAGGATCGCTACAAGCTGCTCCGGGCCACGAACGTGAATACCAGCCCGGTCGTCGGGATGTACGAGGATCCGTCGGGAACCGTGCCGTCCCTGCTGGAGCGAGGAACCGCCGGGGCGCCGATCGCCGCGGTGACCGACGACGACGGGGTCGAGCATCGACTGTGGGCGATGCCCGGCGGCCACGACGAGGCCGGCGCCGCGACGGCCGAGCTGTGCGCCGCGATCGGGCGATCCCCCATCACCCTCGCCGATGGTCACCACCGCTACGAGACTGCCTTGCGCTACGCCAGCGAGCGCCGGACCGGTCATGTTCTCGAGGACGAGCCGGCGTGGGGGCAGATCCTGATGCTGCTGCTGGAGCCGGTTGCAGGGCCGCTGACGGTGCTCGCGACGCATCGGGTCCTGCTGGGGCTCGACGAGGCCGCGGTGGACCGGTTCGTCGCCGGGTTGCCCGAGCTCTTCGAGATTCAGCGGGACGTCCCGCGCGAGGCGCTGCTCGCCCAATTCGGGCCCGCCAGTGGGGGAGGGAATGAGGGCCGGTTCGGGTTCTGGACCCGCCACGGCGGCGCGATCCTGGACGCCCGCCGAGTCGCATTCGAGCGGTGGCTGCCCCCGGGTGGCGAAGCGCTTCGACGGCTCGACGTCACCCTTGTCGGCGTCGCACTCGAGCGCCTCGCCGGCCTCGACCCCGAGGCGATCGCAGGCGGCGAGCGCCTGGCCTATACCCGCGACGCCGCCGAGGCCATCGACTGGGTGGCGGGCGGATCCGCCTCGGCCGCGCTCCTGCTGCAGCCGACGCCGGCCTCGGCGATCCTCGCGGTCGCCGCCGAGGGCGACGTCATGCCCCAGAAGAGCACCTACATCTACCCCAAGGCCCTGACGGGGCTCGTCATCAATCCGCTCGAATAGGGAATGTGCCCGTGACCGGAAGCCCCGAAACCACCCTGCCGCCGCCCGGCCGCCCGGTTCGAAAGGACGAGATCGAGCTGCCCGAGCGCGGGCTGTACATCGAGTCCTGGCTCCCGGAGCGGCGGTCGCGACGAAGGCCGTTGCTGTTCGTCCACGGCGAGCTCGGCGGATCGTGGGTCTGGGAGCGCTTCCTCGGGTACTTCGCCGGCCGCGGCTGGGAGGGCCATGCCCTCAACCTTCGAAACCACCACTGGAGCCAGACCGCCGACCCATCGGAGCTGTCGTTCGAATCGTTCGTCGACGATGTCGCGGCCGCCATGGCCCGCCTCGGCTCGGGAGTGGTGATCGTCGGCCATGGCATGGGCGGCCTGCTGGCCCTCAAGGCGGCCGAGCGGCGGCCGATCGCTGGCATCGTCCTGATCGCCTCGGAGCTGCCGGCCACGATCCGCGACCGGACGCTGCCGCATCTCATTCGCGAGGTGCCCGAGCTGTTCGGGCCGTCGCTGCTCGGCTGGGCCACGCTGCCGGAACGGCTGCAGCGCGATCACCGCGACCTCAGCCTGGCCGACGTGCTCCGGATCCAGCACCTGATGGGCCAGAAGCCGCACGAGTCAGGCCGCGCCCGGCGGGCGATGCTTCGCGGCGTCCACGTCGACCCCGCCTCCGTCGCGGGCATCCCGCGACTGGTCATCGGCGGCGGCCTCGACCAGACGGTGCCGCTCGAGGCCGCCGAGCGGCTGGCAACGTACCTCGACGCGCCGTTCGAGCCGTTCGGGGCGCACTCGCACTTCGGGCTGATCCTCGGCGAGGAGGGCCACGGCCAGGTCGCCGAGGCGGTACGCAGCTTCCTAGAGGCCAATCGCCTGTAGGGCCAGGCGGCGGCGCTGCGACACCCACCCGTTCCTCTCCTATGCCCGCCCCAGGCACGTTAATGACGAATTGGCGCCGCCGCAGCCGATCCACCTTGCGTCAGCGAGCCTCGCCCCGCTCGTTTCGAGCGTCGAAAGAGGCTGCGAACCCACGGTCACGCGCCGGATCTGCACCAGCTCTGATCTAACGTGCCCTGGGTGAACATTGGAGACGAACCGGAGCCAGGTCGACGGGCACACTGAATCCCTATGGCGGCTCGACCCTTGGTAGAATGCCCGCCGACCCGGCCGCTCCCAGCGCGCCGCGGCGTCCGTGCCGCATTCGTCTAGAGGCCTAGGACACCGCCCTCTCAAGGCGGAGATCACCGGTTCGAATCCGGTATGCGGTACCAAACCCGCTATCTTCCCCCCGATCTGAACTCAGATCGGGCTTCTTCGTTGCCCGCCGAGTCCGGGCTGAACCCTTATCTGAACCCTTATCACCCGAAGTTGCCGACGCCGACCGCTGGTCCGGCTGCTCGTCGAGCCACAGCTCCGGCTCGCGTGTCTCGCCCGGCGGGTCGTCGGCGCGGTCGAGCGTCGAGCGGCCGAGGACCGCATCGAGACGGCCCATGGCCTCGGCGTGCAGGGTCGGCATCGCGTGGCTGTAGCGGTCGAGGGTGATCGCGATGACCCAGCACCTCCGACACGATCTTGGGGTTCGTGCCGGCTATCAGCTGCAGCGTGGCGAAGGCGAGGCGCAGATCGTGGAACCGGATATGCGGCAGCTCGGCCTGACGGAGGAGCGGCTGGAACTCGCGGGTCGTGACGTGACGGCCCCACAGCGGCTCGCCGACGGCGTCGGAGGGCGCGGAGCAAGTCAGCCCGCTCCCGCTGGACCGAGGGATGGGAAATCTTGTAGGCGGTCTCTAGATATGAGGCCAGCGACTCGCGGATGTGGTCGCACGCTTGGCTAGGTGTCAGCTATACGCGGTCGCGGCCCCCGTCGTAGCCTTGGTGGTCCCGGACGTCGTCCATCATGCCGCGAACCGTGGGGCTGATGCAGGTGACCTTCGGACCAGACGTCAGGCGCCCCAAGTAGCAGGAGCTTGGGTGCAAGAGCACGTACGCCACGCCCGGACGGTCGAGACGGTATTCGACCGCATTGGTCGACACGAGAACGATATCGCGGCTCTTGAGTAGGGCCTCGCCAGTTGCGAACACGTCATCACTCTCGTTCAGCGGGGCACTCGTTCAAGCGGCGTCATCGAGAGGCGCGCGCTGCTCGATCTTCGGGACCTCCCTGTGCACTTCCTCGCCGAGCCACTCGCCCGTCTCCCGGAAGTAAAGCTCCTTGAACAGGTGCGCCACAGCGGTGTCGACCAGCTTGAGCAGCCGATCTGCCGGGCTCCATTGACGGTCCGGCGGGTCCTTCGGGAACCACATGCACAGCCTGTTCGCCCCGAATGTGTGCCGCATCGGACCCTGCCACCCCTCCGCGGTCACCCGGACGGCGTGCCGCTCATCGAGCTCGATGCGGAGGACGAACTGTTCGTCGTACACGGGCACCATGATCCGCACGCGCCAGACGAACGCCTGGAGGCGGAAGTTCGTCGAGACGCGCTCATAGGGGTAGTGCTCGCGCAGCCCGTACTCGAGGCGCATCAGACGGTGGACGCGATCGGCGAGCGCGACGGGCTTGCGCGGGCCCAATGGCCCACGCCAGCGCGCCGATCGCCTACTCGTCGTGCCCACCGAACGACCGCCCCGGAACGATCGGTCGCCCGCCGCCGGAAACGATCGAGCCGCCGGCGATGCCGGCCGATCCGCTGCGAAGGGCCGCAGCGACCGACTCCTTGAGCTCGTCCTTCGGCGGCTGGGGGAACTCCGGGCCGAGCAGGTCACGCCACAGGACCATGCTGTTGGCTTTGCCATCAGCGTTCAGCGCTGTCCGTGCCTTCCCAGCCGCCGTCTCTACCAGCCGCCAGAAGGTCGTGAACTGCTCAGGCGTGATCTTCTTGAACACGTCGTGCTCGGGCACGCCTCGGTCGGGCAAGTTCGGCTTCTGGCCCATCTGGACGTAGATCCGGTAGTTGTCGCGGATCGCCTCCAGCGCCAACGTCAGGCCCTCGGCCACCGACTCGATCCCGTCGGGACAGGCGTCGCCGACAAGATGCTCGAGCGGGTAGCCCTTCGGGTACTTGCCGTCGGGGTTCTCCTTCCGCCACCACTTCAGGCTCCGGACGACGTTGATGTAGTGGCCGTCCGTGTTGTCGTTCTTCTCCTGGGTCCAACGGATCTGCTCGAGCGGGTGGGTCCGCTGCCACTCCACGAGCTCACGGTCGGGGATGAGCAGCGGCTCGCGCTGCCACTCCTCGAGCTGGACGCTCTTGACGATGCGATCGAAGGCCTCCCGGAAGTTGAGCGGCTGCGGCGCGGGCATACCCGTCCGAGCGGCCTTGAACGTTGGGTCAACCGACTCGACGAACTCCTGCTGGATCTTCGATGGCGCCGCGGTGACGACCAGGTCGAGGGTCACGTCCTTTACGTTCGGCGTGATCTTGATCGAGCGGTCCTGGCGCCCCCACTGTCCCGGGTAGTTCTTCTCGAGGAACCGTGTGAACCGAGCGACCACGAGGTCCGGTGTGTAGCGCTGCGGGTCGAGGGCCGTGACGACGACCACGTCGACATCGACATGGCTGTCCTCGCCGTTGGGCTTCGTCCCGGTGTCCCGGCGATAGCTGCCCTGGAGGAAGGTCGAAAGGATGATGTCCCGAAGGTCCGCGTCGGCCAGCAGCAGGGCGCGCAAGCGGAGGTGCTCGTCGCGGCACTGGTCGGCCAGGACATGCGGGAGCCGGACGTTCTTGAGGAACGTATCGAACGCGGTGATGACAGCGGTCACGGTTCAGTCCTCCCTCGGAGAGTCAGCGGCAGGTGGAATGCCGGCGTGTAGCCGCCGGGCGTCCGGTGGTCGAAATCGAACTCGTATGTGATCGAGCGCCCGAAGGCACGGCCCTCGCGGCCGATCAAGTACGCGAGCGCGACAGGCACCGACCCGAAGACGTGGATCGGCGCGGCCCGCTCGTCGGTCGTGCGCCGCGCCTCCACGATCGCCCCGAGCTCGCGCGCCAGCGCCCAGGCGTGATCCCCGTCGCGCACGGACGTGGGTCCGGTCCCGCCCGCGACCGTCAGGACTAGCATCCGTCCGATCCCCGGCTTCTCGTTGCCGGTGTAGATGCGAACGTCGTCGGCCGTCGGGCGGGTGACCTCGATCGCGATGGCGAGACCCGGACCGTCGCCGACGTGCTCTTCGCGAACCGCCCACAGCTCACCAGGCACCTCCAGACCAGTCCGGCGCCAGACGACGCGACCGTCGCTCTGGACCGGCGCAACCGTGTCGTTCTTACCGAGGAGGTAACCCGCCAAGTAGGCGATCGAGAGGTGCGTGTCGAGGTAGAGGTCGTACGAGTGGTTCCCGCTCACGCGCTCGTCGAGGAACGCCCGGATCCTCGGGGCCAGATCGCGATCCCAGTCGACCTCAGCGGCCTTGTACCTGCCGTGGAAGTCAGGGACGAGGTCGAGCGTCGCGGCGAGATCCTCGAGGTTGACCGCGCCACGCGAGAAGCTCTTGATGGCGATCGCGCGCGGGTCCGACTCGGACCGGAGCGGCCGGCCACGCCACAGGTCCTCCTTCTCCAGGAACGGCCGCAGCGAGTCGGCCCGATGTTCGCGGGGACCGCCCACGATGAACTTGCGGACCATCGCGACGTACGGATCGACGAGGGACCCCTCGGACGGCGGGGCGAACCCGGCGAGCCGGAGGTAGAGCGCAGCCTCCTGTTTCAGGCGACGGAGCTGTACGTTGTCGTGAATCCGGAGGTGCCTCAGGACCCGTTCGAGCTCGTCGTCGCTGACGCCACCGAGACGCTTGCGCCACGCCTCCCGGACCTTCCCGACCGCCGACCGCGAACCGCCCTCGAAGACCTTCTTGGTGACGATCTCGCCGTCGTTGTTGCTGATCAGCGACCGCAGGATGTCAGTCGGGTCGAAGCGCCACGCCGTGACGAGGGTCATCCGCTTCGGGATATCGCCGCCCTTCGTCGCGGCGTAGGCCTTGTCCAGCAGGGAGTACTCGGTCGCGCCGATGAAGGACGGCGTCGAGAGGTCGAGTGCCTTGATCGTGTCGCGGCCGTCGACGTGGTACTTGAGCTGGTAGTGGTCGACCTCGATCAGCCGGTTGTCGTGGCTGTAGAGGGGGACACGGTTGACCGCCACAACGTCGTCGAACGCCTGGATGATCGGGTGCTCGACGTACACGACCTCGGCCGGGTCGTTCTCCATGAAGAGGCGGGCGGCCTGGACCCAGAAGTAGAGGTGCTGGTAGTCCTCACCCAGGAGGATCGGGGCCACGCTTGGAGCCATGGAGCCATACTATCCAACTTGACGCTGACCGTCAAATCGACTAGTCTAGCTTTGTATTCATCAGGGAGGCGGACTCATGGCAATTTCGCCGACCGCGGACATCGGGGCGAACCTGCAGCGGATGCGGGGGATGCGCGGCCTCACCCAGGAGGCAGCGGCAGAAGCTGCTGGCTTGTCCCGAGCCGCGTACCGGAACCTAGAAGCGGGGCTGAGCGAGCCCCGAGCGTCGCCCCTCGTCGCGCTCGCCAAGGCACTCCAAGTCTCACCAGCCGACCTGCTTCTGCCGGCACCGCCGCCGCCACAAGCGCGCTTTCGGTCGAAGCTCAGGCTGAAGGACCGGCCCCGGATCCTTCACGATGTCGGGCGGGAACTCGAGGACTACGCATCCCTCGAACGCCTTGTCGATGAGGCACGGCCCTACCTCTTCGCGGGCTTCATCGCTCCCGACGATGCGAATCGCGCCCGCGCGGTGGCCGAGCTTGTCCGAGAGAGACTCGAGCTTGGCGACGACCCAATCTTCGACATCAGCGGACTCCTCGAAGACAAGGTCGGGAGCAAGGTCCTCTGGCTTGAGATCGCCTCTGATGGGTTCTTCGGCATGTCGGTCGCGGAGGACGGCTCAGGGCCCGCGATCGTCGTGAACAGCTGGGATCGCATCAGTGTGGAGCGGCAGATCTTCACCGCCGCTCATGAGCTGGGCCATCTGCTCCTCCACCGAGACGAGTTCAACCCGGACGAGGTCGCCGAGGACGTCGACGCCGAACGCGAGGCGGATCGCTTCGCGGCGTATCTCCTGATGCCCGAGCCACGCTTCACCAAGGAGTGGCAGGAGGTCCGCGGGCTGTCGCTGTTCGACGCCGTGATGAAGATCAAGCGCATCTTCCGGGTGAGCTACAGGACCGTGCTGCACCGCCTCGACGAGCAGGGGCTGAAGGATGTCTGGCCGCGCTTCATGGCACAGGCGAAGGGACGTCTGGGCCGGGCGCTGACTCGGACCGATGAGCCCGATCCGTTGTCCCCGGCAGCTCGCGGGACGGCGGCCCCGGAACCCCTCCGCGGCCGTGAGCCGTTTGAGCTTGTCCCGAGCGACTTCGATCCTGATCGCCGCATGCGCCTCATTCGGAGGGCGCTCGACGAACGGCGGATGTCACTCAGTCGCGCGGCCGAGATCCTTGGTCTCGACCTCCGGAAGATGCGCGAGCTGCATCAATCCTGGGCGTAGTCGGTGGAGGGGACGCCTCGCCTCACGCTTGTCGGTGACGCCAGTGTGCTCATCGACATCGCGGATGCGAACGAGGCCGTCCTGGGGCTCATCGCTCAGCACCTGGCACGGGTCATCCTTCCCACGCCTGTTCTCGCCGAGGTCGACAGCCTTGATGAGCTGCGGTGCGCCGCACTCGGCCTGGACGTTGTCGAGCCCACCCTTGACCAGCTCCGAGAAGCTGCCGTTCCCCACCCTGCGCTCTCGTTCGCGGACAAGGTCTGCATGATCGTTGCTCGCGATGCCGGAGGCACTGCCTGGACGAACGACGGCCCGCTGGGCGAGGAGTGCGACACCCATGGTGTGCCGAGAATGCGTGGTCTTCGGCCGCTCATCGCGCTCGTCGAAGCCGGCGCGATTGCGATCGACGTTGCCGTCGGGACCGTTGATGTCATCAGCACCAACAACCCGTACATCACGCCGCAGATCGTTGCCGAGTTCCGCCGGCTCGCTGGCGATGCCAATCGGAGGCGTCGGGCCGAGCGGTAAAGCGGTCGAGCCAATCGAGTTGGGCGCGCGGTAATGGGCCGGTTAGCGATGTGGAACTCTACGTGTAGCGTGGCCGCCCGAGCAGCGTTGATGTGGAGAGCCTTGCGCCAAGACCCGCCGCCGCGCACACGTCACTAATCGCCGCACGCTCGGAATCGGACAACGATGGACCGAGGTGAGCCGACTCCACCAGAACTGCAGGGTCAAACGGGACGTCGATCCCGGTTACCGGCACGGCTACGCCGAACTCCTCAGCCATCCGGACGGAGATGACAACCCGAAACTCTTGTTCCCATTCAAAGGCCCGGTGCTTGATGAAGAACCTCTCCTCCATGCCGGCGCGGAGCCTTTCAGCGTGGAGATCGAAATACCGGACCCTTCCCCAGATGGGTTGCTCCTCGCCGTAGTCAGCAGCCAACCGAAAGGGCCGGAGGGCCGCCTGCAATCGGGCGGCGGTCGTACGAATGGCAACTCCCTTGCGAGTGCCGGCGTAGAGCTTCCACATCGCATCGCTCTCGTAGTCGGCGCAATGCCAGCAGCTGATCTTCGTGAGTCGCCGGAGCTGCTCAAACGCCTTGTCAACGTCTCCAAGTTCCTCGTAGCGCGGATCTCTCGGCCAGTCGTATGGCAGCACCGCTACGGCGCCCTCGAACGGATCTTCGAACTGCCTGGCTGAGGGGAAATGAAGGGTTCGCGACTGAACAGACTCGATAAACCGCTGGGCTCGCAGATACCTCCACAGCGGTTGGTCGGGAGCGACCTCATCGTTTGTCCACACTGATCGCATCTCAAATCACCCACATGCGATCGTCGCATGTGGCGGACACGGCGTCGCCGTCAGCCACCGCACGGAGCCGCGGATCGTTTCGCCATGTTGCCCTGATTCAGAACCTCCTCTCTGGCGAGCGGTCGACCTCGCTCGGAGCCTACCCGCGATCAAGCGCCTTCGCCCATGGGGCCAAGACTGACTCCCTTCCGAACGAACCGGTGCTGGACGCCTGATGACCACGCGGGACGCGCTGGCTCGCGCGGTTGCCATTGGGGTCCTTCCAGCGGCTGAAGCCCGGCGATCGCAGAGGACGTTCGTGACGAGCACCGTTTCACGATGGCAATTCCCGACTCCTGGAAGGCGGTTTTGGGGCGTGTCATTGGCCGCCCACCCACCTCGGCCATCGCCTCGGTTGAAGCAGCTCGTCCGCAAGGAAGGCCACGGTCACCTTCATGTCCTTCAGGCGTCTCATCCGCCTCAGCGTGCTTCACGGAGCGTCGGCCGACGGACTGGACTCGACCATGACTCTCAGAATGACTCTCAGTCGGCGCTGCGCGGGCGCTTCTGAACACGAATTCGTCCCTTAGGCCGGCGGCTGTTAACCGCCTGGTCGGAGGGGTCGGCCTTGAGGAGGGTCGTAGGACCCGAAGCCACCGTCGGCCACCGACGACGTCGTTCGTCCGGCCAAGGCGACGCGGCAACCGAAGTTCGCTCGACGTTTCGTCGTGCAGGCTGCGGGTCCGCCAGACACCCCCGGAGTCAGACGGCGAACGGACGCCATGGATGGGGTCGATCTTACGAGGCCCCTGAACGTGAATCGGGGGCAAGTCGCTGGGCGCAGCCAAGCGGTAGGCCCAGATAGGTCCATTCCTAAGCCGCGGTCGGGACCTGATCGATCCACGGAGCCAGCCATGATTTGACCGGGACGTGAGCCCATCGGTGTTGGCTCCAGGAGATGACGTCGTCGTGCTGGAGTCGACCGACAACGATTGAAGGATGCCTGCCGATGCGCCCGGCGAATGCCTCGATCTGGCGGCGCGTCGGCCTGTCAGCCGTCGCCTCCCGAAATGCCCCATATGCGGCGGGATCAATCAGCCACGCCGAGGCGGTGGCGTCCGCCGCTCGCTCCGTCGGGTCTTTCGTCCGGTCGATGCGATCGGGGCGATCGTCGAGTACGGCAGCGTCGCCGCGAGCCACGTGTGCCGCCTCGTGGGCGAACGTAAACCAGAGGTTGTCAATTCGGTCGTAGCGCAACGTCAGCACAATGACCGGCCGGCCACCCACCGCAAATGCGGCGCCATCTAGGTACGTCTTCGGTAGATGCGGAACGACGACGAAATGGACACCGAGGCGAGCCAACACCTCGGGAAGACGCGCCACGTCCGATGGCGCTCGAGCCAGATCGAAGACGGATGGCACAGCGTCATTGAATGCTTCCTGCTTGAACCGACCGACCTTCTGCGTTCGAACCAGGGCCTCCGCGCGCTTGACCCACGCCAGCTGCGCACGCGCCTCCGGATCGCGCGTGGGCGTGTGCCGAAGCTTGGCTACCGGCGGGGACGGCTCCTCGCGTATGTCCCCGATCTCGAGGAAGTCACACACCGAGCGCTCAAGCTCGCTGAGCCGACCCGCTGCCCTGATCCATCCCCGTCGGATTAGCTCGCCAACTGGTGCCAGCTCGTACAGGCGCCGTCGGCGTTCGACATCGGCGATCTCGGCAGTCTGCTTCGCGAGGCGGACCCGGTAAAGCGCTTCGAGGTTAGCCCAGAACTCGGGACTGGTTCCGAATGCATGCGCCAGCTGGACGGCGGTCTCGGGCGTCACCAGCTTGCTCTTGTTCACGATCTCGTTGATCGCCTGCAGCGGCCGCCCCAGCACCTCAGCCAGATCCTTCTGGCTCCAGCCGCGTGCCTCAAGTTCTTGGCTGATTCGCGGTCCTGGCCCCAAAAGAACCGCAGGGTCGTCAGTCACCCGGCCCTCCCTTCTCCATTGCCCCGGATCTCATCGATGATCATCACCGGACTTCCGGCCTCCGCCACACGCCGACCGATCAGCCGCCAACCTGACGGCAGCGCGAACTCAAACTGGTCCGACGGGTGGTTGCTGAAACGCAGGCTGACGAGCGACCGGAGATCGTCTAGCGAGGCGGCGGCTTCGATTGCCTCGAGGACGCCGAAGATCGTCATCGCGACATCGTCGGTGACTCGACTCGACGTGCCGGTCGCGTACAGCGATCTGAGCTCCTCATCCTGAAGGCGGAACCGCATCCGCGTACCCCTGAATCATCGCGTTCATGGGCTGAGATGTCAAATTCACCCCTTCGCCGATAAATGCTACACTACCCGCGCCGGTCACGATGGGACGAACTCTACCGGACCGGGAACATGAGCCCGCTTGGGTCTGCCCGAGCAAGGAGCGAACGTGGCGAGGAACAAACCGGTCGGCGATGGCCCCGCATCGGGGCCGTCCGAGGCCGGTCCCAGACGGCGACGCCATCAGGCCACTGGGTGAAGCGGAACACCAAGACGGGCCGCTTCATCGACGTCAAGTCGAGCCCCAAGCCTTTCAAGGGCGTGCGGCGCGAGAAGTAGGTGCGTGCACGACAGCACAGTAGCTGCCAGGAAGGAGCCAGATGTCGAGCGAACGCGACGACAACCGTCCCCAGCATCCAGAGCATCCGGAGCACCCCGAGCACCCGGACGTCCCGCCCGGGCCGCCGAACCCGCCGGGCCCGCCC